>NZ_JBIRJC010000049.1:41176-46229 GCF_044329365.1 Kitasatospora sp. NPDC017646
TGGGGGGGGGGGGGGGGGGGGGGGGGCGGGGGGTGGGGGGGGGGGGGGGGGCCGGCGCCCCGGGCCGGGGCGCCCGGCAAAAACCGCCGGGGGGGGGGGGGGGCCGCGCGCCCCCCCCCCCCCCCACCCGGCAACCGCACCCCAACGGCGCCGGAATCAAACATGCAGCGGGCGCCTGCGCTCCCACACCAGGGTCGCGACGCCCGCCTCGTCCTGCGGGTGCGGAAGCAGGGCGAGCGCCGGGCCCCAGCAGGGGACGCCATGCGTAACACTGTGTGCCGCGTCGGATACGAGTCGAGGCGGCGAGGGCGGCGCACCGAGCCCCGACGCCGTTCGGAGGGGCGCACGGCAGGATGCACCGCACGTACGCCCGGACCTCACCCTGACCGTCATCCTCCCGGAGATCGTCGTGCGGCACTGGCGTCACCGCCTCCTGCACAACCGTCTCGCGGCCAGGCTACGGAGAGTGCTGCGCCCCCTGCTGAAGGTCGTCGTCACGACCGTCCCGTTCCACGTGTAGGACGGCGGCGGCACTGAGCAACCCGACGTGTCCGATCGCGCGCAGTGGCACATCCACTTCGTCGGGCCACCGGGACGGTTCCTCGTCCGCCCCGGAAAGGCCGACCCTCGGCACGGGCGCAACGGATAGTCGGCCCCGGGCCGACCAGGGCACGGAGGTGGACTCCAGGCCCCTTGGGCGGGCATGACGGGGCTCCGGTGGTGGGCCCGGGCTCAAACCTGGACAATCAGGTCATGGCAAGCCTTGAGGCGAACCCCGGAACAGTGCATCTGGCCCATGGGGCGGGATACGTCAGCCCCGGCGTTGCGCTCGGCGAGTCGGTCGGGGGCATCATTCGTATCGACGAGCACGGATGGGTGCACGTTACTCAGAAGGACGGATCTCGGGTGTCGTTCCCGCCGCATGCTGTGGAACGCATCGACTGGGGCGAGGACGCTTCCTAGACACGAGGCTCCGAGCCTTGCCGCGGGCAGAGCACGGCCGCCCCGTCGCACGCGAAGGCGCCTGTGCCGTGCCAGTGAGAACGCCGCAGGGCGCACCGTTCGGCCACGGCCGCCGGCCCGCCACCGCGAGCCGGCGGGCGCCCCGGTGGGCGGGCCTGTCGGGGCGCGGCCGGACCGTCATGACCGGAGGGTGGCCGCTGTCACGGATGACGCCCCCAGGGCGGTCGTCCCGGCCCGGGTCGGCGGGCCGGCTCATCCGGGGGCTCCTTTCGGAGTCTGGTCGTCGACGATCTCCGCATCAACGACCTCCGCCTCATCGCCGCTCTGCGTCGGGCCGGTGCCAGCCGCGCCTTGCGGGCCGCCGGCCTGGGCGTAGAGGGCGGTGCCGATCTTCTGTGCGACAGTGGCCGCGCGCTCCATCGAGGTGCGGATGGCCGTGGCGTCCTCGCTCTTGAGCTTGTCCTTGAGATCCGCCAGGGCCCCGTTGACCTCGGACGTGACGTCTGAGGGGATCTTGTCCGGGTTGTCCTGGAGGAGCTTCTCGGTGGAGTAGACGAGGTGTTCGGCCTGGTTGCGGGTCTCGGCGGCCTCCTTGCGGCGACGGTCCTCCTCGGCGTGCTGCTCGGCCTCGCGCATCATGCGCTCGATGTCCTGCTTGGGCAGGGAGGAGCCGCCGGTGACGGTCATCCTCTGTTCCCGTCCGGTGCCGAGGTCCTTGGCTGCGACGTGCATGATGCCGTTGGCGTCGATGTCGAAGGTGACCTCGATCTGCGGCAGGCCGCGCGGCGCCGGCGGCAGGCCGGTCAGCTCGAACATGCCGAGCTTCTTGTTGTACGCGGCGATCTCGCGCTCGCCCTGGAAGACCTGGATCTGCACGGACGGCTGGTTGTCCTCGGCCGTGGTGAAGATCTCGGAGCGCCGGGTGGGGATCGTGGTGTTGCGCTCGATCAGCTTGGTCATGATGCCGCCCTTGGTCTCGATGCCGAGAGACAGCGGGGTGACGTCCAGCAGCAGGACGTCCTTGACCTCGCCCTTGAGGACACCGGCCTGCAGGGAGGCACCGACGGCGACGACCTCGTCCGGGTTGACGCCCTTGTGCGGGTCCTTGCCGGTCAGCTCCTTCACCAGGCCGGTGACGGCCGGCATGCGGGTCGAGCCGCCGACGAGGATGACGTGGTCGATGTCGGACACCTTGATCCCGGCGTCCTTCACCGCCTGGTGGAACGGGGTCTTGCAGCGTTCCAGCAGGTCGGCGGTGAGCTGCTCGAACTGGGCGCGGGTGAGCTTCTCGTCCAGGTGCAGCGCGCCCTCGGCGGAGGCCGTGACGTACGGCAGGTTGATCGTCGTCTCGCTCGTCGAGGACAGCTCGATCTTGGCCTTCTCGGCAGCCTCGCGCAGCCGCTGCGCGGCCATCTTGTCCTTCGACAGGTCGATGCCGTAGCCGTTCCTGAACTGCTGGACGAGGTGGTCGACGATCTTCTGGTCCCAGTCGTCGCCGCCGAGATGGGTATCGCCGTTGGTGGCCTTCACCTCCACCACGCCCTCGCCGATCTCCAGCAGGGAGACGTCGAAGGTACCGCCGCCGAGGTCGAAGACCAGGATCGTCTGGTCACTCTCCTTGTCCAGCCCGTACGCGAGGGCCGCGGCGGTCGGCTCGTTGACGATGCGCAGCACCTTCAGGCCGGCGATCTCCCCGGCTTCCTTGGTGGCGGTGCGCTGGGAGTCGTTGAAGTAGGCGGGGACGGTGACGACGGCGTCGGTGACGTCCTCGCCGAGGTAGGCCTCGGCGTCGCGCTTGAGCTTCTGCAGTACACGGGCGGAGATCTCCTGCGCCGTGTACCGCTTTCCATCGACGTCGCCGGCGTCGGGGAAGCGCCAGTGCGGGTCGCCCACGTGGCGCTTGACGGAGCGGGCGGTGCGGTCCACGTTCGTGACGGCCTGGCGCTTGGCGACTTCGCCGACCAGCACGTCGCCGCCCTTGGCGAACGCCACGACTGACGGGGTGGTGCGCGCCCCTTCCGCATTGGGGATGACGGTGGGCTCGCCCCCCTCCAGGACACAGACGACGGAGTTCGTGGTGCCCAGATCGATACCGACGGAGCGAGCCATCGCGGGGCCTCCTCCCGCACGAGCGGATTCCTTGAGCCAACCCCCTCTGCCTCACTCGTAAGACTTGAATTGCCCGGTGTCAAGGGCTTGCGTCGAGCGCTCGCAGGACGGGGTGCGGGCGGACGGTCCTGTTGCGGCTGGAGACCGCCCGGTCACGCGAAGGTGCACTCGACGGCGCGTGGTGGCCGCGTTCACGGGACATCAGCGCCGAGCTGCCTGTTCTGGTCCGCGCGTTGACCGAACACCTCGGGCCCGTCGCGAGCGTCGGCCTGGACACGGAAGCCTGGGACGACGTCCCGGCCCGCCTGGTCGTCGACGGCCGGTCGGTGCACATCGACCGGTACCCGGTCGGCGACGACACCGTGATCATCACGCGGGGCGACCGCGATCACTTCAGCCCGCTCGTCGTCCCCCCGCAGGCGAGCCGGGAAGCGGCCCTGGCCGCGATGGCCCGCGCGGTCGAGGCCGACGGAACCGACTCGGCACGGCAGATCCTCATCACCACCGGCATCGGTCCCGAGCCACCGGCCGAAGCGTCCTGAGGGACGGCCTCGTGGGCCGGGCTCCTCGGGCAGACAGGAAAGGCGGGACGCAGAGATGTCCGTCCACGTGAAACTCTCGGCCGACGCCCGGGCACCGGCGGAGCCGTCGAAGGGGCCGCTGGACCTGCGGTACGAGGACGACACGGACAACGGCGTCACCTTCGAGTACGACCTGCACCCGAGCGGCGCGCTGCTGCCGACAGTGGCCCCGGGTGTGGTTACGGGCGAGGCGCAGGGTGGCCGGGTACTTGCGTTCGCCGGCCCTCCCAGCTCCGGTGTCGGCGTTCGGGAGACGGATGCGTCCTCGGGGACGCCATCGGTGACCCGTCGAGCCGGGGGTCCTGCACTTGGGGTGGGCCGGTCACGACGGGAGCATGCCCGTTCGGCCCTGTCGCCGCCGTCGGAGGCGGGGCAGGCTCACGGTAGGACCGCAAACCGGTCCCGCGCCTCCCGGTCGCTCCGCTCGTGGCGACGCGTTCCCGGACCTGGCTGTCGACGCAGGCCCGCAGTCGAAGGGAGCCGAAATGACCGCCGTGATCGCAGTCCTGGTGGTGCTGGTCATCCTGGTCCTGATCGGGCTCGCGATGTCGGTCCGCATCGTCCGCCAGTACGAGAAGGGGGTCGTCTTCCGGTTCGGCCAGATCACCGGAGCACGCGACCCGGGACTGCGCCTGATCATCCCGTTCGCCGACGTCATGCACCACATCTCGCTGCGGATCGTCACCATGCCGATCCAGTCCCAGGGCATCATCACCCGCGACAACGTCAGCGTCGACGTCTCCGCCGTCGCCTACTTCCGCGTCGTGGACGCGATCAAGTCGGTCATCGCCATCGAGAACGTGAGTTCCGCGATCAACCAGATCGCCCAGACGACCCTGCGCAAGGTCGTCGGCCAGCACACCCTGGACGAAACCCTTTCCGAGACCGACCGCATCAACCTGGACATCCGCCGCATCCTGGACGTCACCACGACCGAATGGGGCGTGGACGTCACCTTGGTCGAACTCAAGGACATCCAACTGCCCGACACGATGAAACGCGCAATGGCCAAGCAGGCCGAAGCCGAACGGGAGAAGCGCGCCAAGATCATCAGCGCACAGGGAGAGTCCATGGCCGCCTCCGCACTCGGCGAAGCCTCCGACACGATGATGGCCCACCCGCTCGCCCTCCAACTGCGCAACCTGCAGAGCCTCGTCGAGATCGCCGTCGACAAGAACAGCACCGTCGTCTTCCCCTCACCCCTGATGAGCACCATCGGCGAACTCGGCTCCTTCCTCTCCCGCGAGGCAACCGCCGCCGCTCCCGCGCCGCAGCCGCCCCTGGACCGCCCGGACGCCCAACTCCCGGCCAAGCCCGTCCGGCTCCCTGTGCCCGACCCCGTTCACGTACCGGCACCCAACGGGGCAACCGGGACCCCGTAGACATCGCTGTCCCTTCCG
>NZ_JBIRJC010000050.1:0-37299 GCF_044329365.1 Kitasatospora sp. NPDC017646
TCAAGGAACGGACGCTTCCTTCGGACCGCCTTCCAGCGGGCCCTCCGGGCGCTTCGTTCTTTCGTGTTCCCAGCTTATCAGATGTTTTCCGCTCCATTTTCCGGAGTTTCTTTCATCCGATTCCCGCTGGCGGGATTTCCTTCGAACTTCGCTCCGAAGCTTATCAAAGCTTTCGGTGTGCTCAGTCCGGGGGATTTGCTTCGTCAGAGGGGGCGCATTTCGTGAAACGCGCTCGCCTCGATGTCGGCGGTGTCGTAGACACTAACGCCCGGGCCCGACCGTTGTCCAGTCAGTCCCAACCGTTCAAATCTACTAGCCCACCCTTACCACGTCAATGGTTTGGCCGGGATGCGAGAAGACTAGCAGGTCAGCGGGCTGTTGATCACATCGGCTCAGGCCGCGACGGGCTGAAGGTCCGCCCGGTCGGCCGCGTCCACATCGCCGAACTCGCCGCCCTCCGCGGCCTTTCGTCCGAGCACCAGGGCGTACAGCAGGAAGGCCGCCTCGGCCACGACGCCGATCGAAATGCGGGCCCAGGTCGGCAGGCCGGACGGCGTCACGAAGGCTTCGAGCACTCCGGAGACCGCCAGCACCGTCGCCAGACCGATCGACATCCCGATGATCGAGCGGCCCTGCTCCGCCAGCGCCACCCCACGCGTCCGTGGACCGGGGTCGATGACGGTCCAGCCGAGCCGCAGGCCGAGCCCGCCGGCCACGAAGACGGCGGTCAGCTCCAGCAGGCCGTGCGGAATGAGCAGGCCGAGGAAGACGTCGAGCCGGCCGGCGGAGGCCATCAGTCCGATGCCCACCCCGAGGTTGACCACGTTGGTCCACATCACCAGGAGCACCGGAATGCCCAGCGCGATCCCGTAGAGCAGGCACTGCACGGCGACCCAGGCGTTGTTCGTCCAGACCTGGGCCGCGAAGGAACTGGCCGGCCGGTCCGAGTAGTAGGCCTCGTACTGGCCGCCGGGGCGGGTCATCTCCCGTAGCTCGTCGGGAGCGATGAGGCTGTTGCGGACCTCGGGGTGGGTGGCCATCCACCAGGCGAGCAGCACGGTGAGGGCCATGGAGACGGCCGCGACCGGCACCCACCAGCGGCGGGCGCGGTACAGCGCGGCCGGGAAGCTCACCGTGTAGTAGCGGGCGACGTCCTGCCAGCCGTTGGTCCGGGCGCCGGTCACCGCGCTGCGGGCCCGCGAGACCAGGCCGGTCAGCCGACCGATCAGGGCCGGGTCCGGCGCGGCGGCCTGGACCTTGGCGAGGTGGCCGGTGGCGCGCTGGTACAGGGTGACCAGCTCGTCGGCCTCCTCGCCGCTGAGCCGGCGCCTACGGGCGAGGGCGTCCAGCCGGGCCCACTCCCCCTGGTGGGTGGCGACGAAGACGTCCAGGTCCATTCGGCGGCTCCATGGTCGGCGATGGCGCGAGGCGCGCGTGCGCGGTCGGGCAGGTGCGTACGGACACGTGCGGGCCCAGCATGCCAGGAGACGGCGCCGGTTCGGCCGCCGGGATCTCACTTCCCGTGCGCCCGTCGAGCGCCGTATGTTGGCCGCTGCGGATCAGACTGCGGAGAGCGGGCAGCGGGGGCCGATCCGACCGCGCTCCCCGTCCCGCACGAGCGTGAACGGACAGGTGTCTTGAGCGACCTGGTGACGGGTGAGGCGGTCGTCCTCGACCTGCAGACGGCGAAGCTTCCGAGCAGGGCGCTGGCGCTCGTGCTCGACCTGCTCGTCGAGTTCGCCGCCCTGTTCATCTGCACCCTGGTGCTGAGCATCGCCCTGGCCGGCCTCGACAGCGCGGCACTCGCGGCCACGATGCTCGGCACGACGGTCTTCTTCCTGGTCGCCCTGCCGGTGATGATCGAGACCCTCACCCACGGACGCTCGCTCGGCAAGGCCGCGCTCGGCCTGCGGGTCGTACGGACCGACGGCGGGCCGGTGCGGTTCCGGCACTCGCTGGTGCGCGGGCTGGTCGGCTTCTTCGAGGTGATCGCGATAACCGGCGCCCCGGCCGTGATCACCTCCGCGCTGAACCCGGACGGCAAGCGGCTCGGCGACGTCTTCGCCGGGACGGTCGTGATCCGCGAACGCACCCCGGGTGTGGGCGGGTCGGCCGGCCCGCTGCCGCCGGTGCACCCGCAGCTGCTGCACGACATGGGCCGCGAGCTGGTCTCGATGGACCTGTCGGCGGTGCCCGAGCCGCTCTGGCTCGCCACTCGCCAACTTCTGGGTCGGATCGGCCAGTTGGACCCGAGCGTGACGTTCCGGATGTCTGCCGGACTGGCCGAGGACCTGGCCGCCCGGATCGGGAACCCGGTGCCGCAGGGCCTGCACCCGGCCGCCTACCTGGGGGCGGTGCTCACCGAGCGCCAGCGCCGGGAGTGGATGCGCGCCCAGCGGCAGTTCGCCGCAGCGGTCCCCCTCCAGGCGCCCGCCCCGCACCCGGTGGCCATGCCCGACGGCCGGCCGCACCGCGTCCTCGGCGTGCCCGCAGCGCCCGCACCCGTACCGGCGCCCGCACCCGCCGCCCCCTCCTTCACGAAGCCCGCCGCGCCCGCGCAGCCCACGCCACCCGCCCCCGGCACCGGCTTCGCCCCTCCCGCCTGAGCCCCTACTCCGCCACCGCCCAGGCGTTGGGCGGTGACGCCAGCTCCTCCAGCTCGATCCCCGCCGCCGCCAGCACCACGTCCCCCGCCAGGTGCACCACCTGCTGCTCCCCCGTCTCCAGGTCCGCCACCTGGTAGCGCTCGACCACCAGCGGCCCCGAGTCCGTCCGGTGGGTGTCCACACCCTCCAGCAGCCACCCCTGGTCGAAGGTGCGCGGCGCCAGCACCGGCTCGGTGAACGCCACCAGCCGCACCCGCGCGCTCGCCCCCTCCCGCAGCCGCAGCATCCGGGCGGTGGCGACCAGGAAGGCCGGCGAACTCCCGGTGAAACCGTGCGCCCGGTCGTGCCCCTCCGTCGCGTGCTCGCCGCCCGGGTCCGCCGCGTCGGTGCGGACCCAGGCCACCCCGTCCACCGCGCCGCCGCGCACCTGCCAGCCGCCGGCCCGCAGCTCCATCCGCAGCGGCCGGGCGCGCGAGTCCAGCGTCAGGTCGACGCTGCCGATCACCCGGCCGTCCGGCGCGTAGGTCTTGGAGACGTACCGCCACCCGGCCGCCCCGGGCGCGCAGCTGAAGCGCTCCTCGCCGAGCAGCAGGTGGTCGTGGGTGTCGTGGAGCGAGTACCGACCGTTGGGCATGCCCGAAGCCTACGACCGGCGGCTCGTGCAACGTTCCGGGCAGGTGCCCGCATTAGAGGGTCGGACGGCGCGAGAGAGACGCCGCCACGACGAGAGGGGGTGCGGATGGCGAAGCAGACGCGCGACGCGGAGTTCACGGAGTACGTGACCTCCCGGAGCGGCTGGCTGCGGAAGGTCGCCTATCTGCTGTGCGGGGACTGGCACCGGGCCGACGACCTGGTGCAAGAGGCCATCACCAAGCTGTATGTGCACTGGTCGAAGGCGAGCCGGGCCACGAACGTGGACGGCTACGCCCGCCGGACGCTGGTCAACACGTTCCTCGCCGAGCAGCGCACCTCCTGGTGGCGCCGGACGGTACGGACCGGCGCCCAACCGGACATCGCGGCCGAGAGCATCGACCTGGACGTCTCGCTCGACCTGCGCCAGGCCCTGGCGGGGCTCCCGCCCCGCCAGCGCGCGACGGTCGTGCTCCGGTACTACTGCGATCTGTCGATCGACCAGGCGGCCGAGGCGCTGAACTGCTCCTCCGGCAACGTGAAGAGCCAGAGCGCACGTGCCCTCGACACCCTCCGCCGCAATCTCGTTCTCGCCCCCGCCGTCGCAGAGAGGACGTCATGACTCCCCCCGAACACGACGAGCTGGCCGCCCGCCTGTCGGCCCTGGCCGACGAGCCGGCCCCGCCGGCCGCTTTCGACGTCACCGCGTCCATCGCCCGCGGACGGGCCCGCCTGCACCGCAGGTACCGGGCCACCGCCGGCGCGGTGGCCCTCGTCGCGGCCGCCGCACTCACGGCCACGGTGCTGGTGAGGCCCGGCAGTACGACACCGGCGGTGCAGACGCTCCCGGCGGTCACCAGGACGGCGACGGCGGCCCCGACGCCGACCGCGCCCCGGGCAGCCGCCCCGGACCCGCTCAGCACCGAGGTCTCCTACGGCTGGCTGCCCGACTGGGTGGACCAGCCGGGCCGGATCGACCGCGAGGTCCAGGCCCAGGGCGTCTACTCCGCCGCCAAGGACACCGGCCGGAACATCCCGCGCCTGAACCTCCAGCTCTACCCCGCCGACGTCGAGCCGCCGATGGACGGGCAAACGCTCCCGGGCGGCACGCACCTCACACGCGAGGACGCCCCGCCCGTCGACGGGCGGACGGCCTACTGGGCGACCGTGGGGTCGGCGACGTGGTCGCTGCGCTGGCTGACGCCCTCGGGCCGCTGGGCGGAGCTCAGCGCAGGCAACGGCACACCGGAGCAGACCAGTCGCGACGTGCTCCTCAGGGTGGCCGACGGCGTCAGGTACGGGCACCGGGACGTCCCGCTGCCGGTCCAGTTCACCGGCCTGCCCGAGGAATTCGGGACGCCCGACGTGGTGCAGCTCTCCCGGCCGGACCCGGGCGGCCGGGGGGCCTGGAACCTCTATCTGAACTTCAAGATCGAGGGGAAGACCGTCACCGTGGAGCTGCGGCCGGACACGGTCGAGCCCGGCACCATGCCGACCGGGCATCCCACTCCCGCCCCCACCTGCGAGTCCCGCAACGCGGTGTGGATCTGCGTCAACGCGTACGGGGGCACGCCGGCGGCCCTGGAGCAGATCGGTGGCCTGCCAGGGCTGCTCTCGCGGACCGAACCCATCGGCGTGGACGAGCGCGACTGGACCACCGACGTGTTCGTCCGCTGAACCGTCCGGATCCCACCAGGAGGGGCCTCCGTGCGGCCCGCCCCGGACGGCGTGCACCGGACGGCGTGCACCGGACGCGCCGGTGGCCGGCACCCACGGGGGGTGCCGGCCACCGGCGTCGTCGCGTCACCGCATCAGTAGCGGTACTGCTCCGACTTGTACGGGCCCTCGACCGGAACGCCGATGTAGTCGGCCTGCTCCTGGGTCAGGGTGGTCAGCTTCACGCCCAGCGCGTCCAGGTGCAGGCGGGCGACCTTCTCGTCCAGGTGCTTCGGCAGCACGTAGACGCCGATCGGGTACTGCTCGGTCTTCGTGAACAGCTCGATCTGGGCGATCGTCTGGTTCGCGAAGGAGTTGGACATCACGAAGGACGGGTGGCCGGTCGCGTTGCCCAGGTTCAGCAGGCGGCCCTCGGAGAGGACGATGATGGTGCGGCCGTCGGCCTTGCGCCACTCGTGGACCTGCGGCTTGATCTCGGTCTTCACGACGCCGTCGAGCTTGGCCAGGCCGGCCATGTCGATCTCGTTGTCGAAGTGGCCGATGTTCCCGACGATGGCCTGGTGCTTCATCCGGGCCATGTGCGAGGCCATGATGATGTCCTTGTTGCCCGTGGTCGTGATGAAGATGTCGGCGATCTCGACGACGTCCTCCAGCGTGGCGACCTGGTAGCCGTCCATCGCCGCCTGGAGCGCGCAGATCGGGTCGATCTCGGTGACGATGACGCGGGCACCCTGGCCGCGCAGCGACTCGGCGCAGCCCTTGCCGACGTCGCCGTAGCCGCAGACGACCGCGACCTTGCCGCCGATCAGGACGTCGGTGGCGCGGTTGATGCCGTCGATGAGCGAGTGGCGGCACCCGTACTTGTTGTCGAACTTCGACTTGGTGACCGAGTCGTTGACGTTGATCGCCGGGAACAGCAGCTGGCCGTCACGGTGCATCTCGTACAGGCGGTGGACACCGGTGGTGGTCTCCTCGGTCACGCCCTTGATGGTGGCGGCGACCTCGGTCCACTTGTTCGGGGTCTCCTTGAGCGTGCGGTTGAGCAGCTCGAGGATGATCCGGAACTCGTCGTTGTCGGCGGTGGACGGGTCCGGAGCGGCACCGGCCTTCTCGAACTCGACGCCCTTGTGGATCAACAGGGTGGCGTCGCCGCCGTCGTCCAGGATCATGTTCGGGGTCTTGCCGTCAGGCCAGGTCAGCGCCTGCTCGGTGCACCACCAGTACTCCTCCAGGGTCTCGCCCTTCCAGGCGAAGACCGGCACGCCCTGCGGGTTCTCCGGGGTGCCCTCCGGGCCGACGGCGATGGCGGCGGCCGCGTGGTCCTGGGTGGAGAAGATGTTGCAGGAGCACCAGCGGACCTCGGCACCGAGCGCCGTCAGGGTCTCGATCAGCACGGCGGTCTGGATGGTCATGTGCAGCGAGCCGGTGATCCGGGCACCGGCCAGCGGCTGCGACTCGGCGTACTCGGCGCGGATGGACATCAGGCCGGGCATCTCGTGCTCGGCCAGCTGGATCTCCTTGCGGCCGAACGGCGCCAGGGAAAGGTCGGCGACCTTGAAGTCACCGGTGATGTCGGTCGACATGCGTCTGCTCCTCGCTGATGGGGTGGGGCGGGCCGAGGTCCGGATGTGCGTTGCGCATGGCGGGCCGTCCGGGTGCACGGCTACGCCGGGGCGACCTGGTCCCGTGGTGCGGACCGGTTCCCCGCTGCGCAGCACAAACCGTCGGAGGACCTCTCTCCCTCGACCGGCACACACCCTGGGGGCACGGACCACCGATCGACCGCCATCAGCAGCGACGTTCTGGCTCTGGTGACGAATCTACACCGGGAGCCCTGCCGGCCGTCCGCAGATGACCGATTTCGGTCGCCGATCGACCGCCGCCCGACGCCGCCCCGGGGGCCCGCCCCGAGAGCGCCGGACGGGCGGCGCGTCAGTGCGCCGCGGCCGGCCCGGGACCGCCGGGGGTGGCGGCCGGGTCCTCACCCGCGGCGGCCTTCTCGGCGCTGTAGACGTCCGGTTCCAGGTAGATCGCCCGGGCGATCGGGACGGCGGCCCGGACCCGCTCCTCGGCCGCGTCGATGGCCAGCGCCACCCGGGCGGCGCTGTCCTCCGCGTTGACGGCGATCTTGGCGGCGACCAGCAGCTCCTCCGGCCCGAGGTGCAGGGTGCGCATGTGGATCACGCCGGTGACGGCCTCGCCGTCCACCAGCGCGGCGCGGATCCGCCGCACCGCGTCCTTGCCGGCGGACTCGCCGAGCAGCAGCGACTTGGTCTCCGTCGCGAGCACCACGGCGATCACCACCAGCAGCACACCGATGCACAGGGTGCCGACGCCGTCCCAGACGCCGTCGCCGGTGGCCACGGTGAGCGAGACGCCGAGCAGCGCGAGCACCAGGCCGATCAGCGCGCCGGTGTCCTCCAGCAGCACCACCGGCAGCTCCGGCGCCTTGGCGGTGCGGATGTACTGCACCCAGCCCTGGCCGCCCTTGGCCCTGACGGACTCGCGCACCGCGGTGAGGAAGGACCAGCCCTCCATCGCGATGGCGAAGAGCAGCACGCCCACCGCCCAGCCCCAGGACTCCAGCGGCTCGGGGTGGTTGACCTTGTGCCAGCCCTCGTAGACCGCGAACAGGCCGCCGACGGTGAACAGCACGATCGCCACCAGGAAGCCGTAGACGTAGCGCTCGCGCCCGTACCCGAAGGGGTGCTCCTCGTCGGCCGCCCGGCGCGCCCGCCTGCCGCCGATCAGCAGCAGCACCTGGTTGCCGGAGTCGGCCACCGAGTGCACGCCCTCGGCCAGCATCGAGGACGAGCCGGTGAAGCCGAAGGCGGTGAACTTCGCCGCCGCGATCGCCAGGTTCGCGGACAGCGCCGCCACCAGTGCCTTCGTCCCGCCCTCAGTACTCATGCGCCCCAACCTATCGGCAGCACGCTCAGGACTGGGCGGCACGGCGTTCAGGACTGCGCGGCGGCGAGCCCCAGGTAGACGGCGGCGAAGTCGGTCAGCGCGATCAGGTCGGCCAGCGCGTGCAGCGGGTCCGGAAGGGTGCTGGCGTACTCGGTCAGCCGTACCTCGTGGGCGGCGGCCAGCCGGTGCGCGCGGCTGACGCCGAAGCTGCGCGGCCGCTCGTCGTCCTCGGTCACCTCGGTGGGGCCGTCCTGCTCCTCCGACGGGCCCGTCCCGGGCACGTGCCGCAGCAACAGGACCTGGAGGTGCAGCGGGTCGGGCTCCTCGACCCGGTCGCGGAAGAAGTCGTCCGGATCCGCCCCCGCGCCCAACTGGCCGGTGAACATGCCCCGGTGGGCGGTGAGCACCTGGGGCAGCGAGCCGGCCAGCGCCGGGCGGCCGGCCCGGTCGGCCAGCTGGGCGGCGAACCGGGCAGCAGCCGCGCCGGCGATCGGGCCCTCGGCCCACAGCAGCGGGACCGTCCCGGCCAGCCGGGCGGCCAGCCCCTTCGCCGGGTTGGTGTACGCGGCGGCGTCCGGGCGGCAGCGCACGGCGGTGGCGTCGAGCAGGTCGGCGACGGCCGGCAGCGCGTCGTACGGCAGCTGGGTGAGGCCGAGTTTCTGGGCGAGCGCCATCAGCGGGGTCAGGTGGGACCACAGCGCGGCCGGGTCCTCGGCCGGCAGGTCCGGCTCGGCGGCCGGCCTGACGGGCAGTCCCTCGTCGGGCAGCACCGCGGCGACGTACGGCAGCGGCAGCGCGCGGACCTGCAGCGCGGCCCCGGCCAGCGGACTGCCGGCCGGGGCGGTGACGACGATGGCGCAGCCGCGCGCGTACGCCTGCTCGGCGAGGCTGATCAGACCCTGCTCGCCGCCGTCGGTGGAGCTGACCACCAGCAGGTCGAGCGGACCGGCCCAGCCGGGCAGCTGCCAGCCGAGCCCGGCGGTGAAGGCGGGCGGGACGCCGGCCCGGTCGGCGCGCGGGGCGGCGGCCTCGGTCGGCGGCAGCGGGGTGACCAGGGTGGCGGACCCGGCGAGCACGGCGAGGATCTCGGCCGCCGTCAGGGCGCTGCCGTGCCCGGCGACCATGACGGCGCGCGGGCGGCCGTCCGGGCGCAGCCGGTCGAGGCCGGCCGCGTCGGCCTGCCGCAGCGCGGTGCGGACCCGGGCGCCGGCACCGGCCAGGGCCAGCAGCGCTCGGTCGCGGTCGGCGCGCTGGAGGGCGGCCGGATCGTCGAGCAGGGTGTCGTCGAGCATGCGGCGGGCCTCCGGCTGTCCTGTGGTCGGCGGGCGCGGGCGGGGCTTGAGCCCCCGGGGCGTGTCCGACACGCCCCAACAGGATCAGGCCGGGCGGCGGGCCTCGTCCACCAGGAGGACCGGAATGCCCTCGCGGACCGGGTACGCGAGGCCGCAGTCCGCGCCGGTGCAGACCAGCTCGGGCTGCTCCTCGGTGCCGCCCTCGGTGAGCGCGGCCCGGCACTGCGGGCAGACCAGGATCTCCAGCAGGAAGGATTCGAGCTTCATGGGGCTCTCCAAAGTTCGGTGGTGGCACGGAGGTGCCCCGGCCGATAGGCAACCCTACCGGCCGGGGCACCGCGTGCTCCGGTCAGGCGCGCTTCCCCGGAGCGGGGACGGCGGCGGGGATCAGCCGCGGACGACGGCCAGGACGCCGTCGCGCAGCTCGGCCATCCGGGCCGGGTCCTTGGCCTCGACGTTGAGGCGCAGCAGCGGCTCGGTGTTGGAGGCGCGCAGGTTGAACCACCAGTCCGGGCCGGCCACGGTGAGGCCGTCCAGCTCGTCCACGGTGGTGCCCTCCAGACCGGCGTAGGCGGCGCGGACGGCGGCGGTGCTGGCGGCCTGGTCGGTGACGGTGCTGTTGATCTCGCCGGAGGCGGCGTAGCGGTCGTACTCGGCGGTCAGCTCGGACAGGGCGCGCTCCTGCCCGCCGAGCGCGGCCAGCACGTGCAGTGCGGCCAGCATGCCGGTGTCGGCGCGCCAGAAGTCGCGGAAGTAGTAGTGCGCGGAGTGCTCGCCGCCGAAGACGGCGTCGGTGACGGCCATCTCCTGCTTGATGAAGGAGTGGCCGACCCGGGTGCGCACCGGGGTGGCGCCGAGCTCGCGGACCACCTCGGGGACGGTCCAGGAGGTGATCAGGTTGTGGATGATCGTCGGCTCGGCCTCGCCGGCGGCCTTGGCGCGGGCGATCTCGCGGGCGGCGACCAGGGCGGTGATCGCGGACGGGGAGACCGGCTCGCCGCGCTCGTCGACGACGAAGCAGCGGTCGGCGTCGCCGTCGAAGGCCAGGCCGACGTCGGCGCCGACCTCGCGGACCTTGGCCTGGAGGTCGACCAGGTTCTTCGGGTCGAGCGGGTTGGCCTCGTGGTTGGGGAAGGTGCCGTCCAGCTCGAAGTACATCGGGACGAGCTCGATCGGCAGGCCGTCGAAGACGGTCGGCACGGTGTGGCCGCCCATGCCGTTGCCGGCGTCCACGGCGACCTTGAGCGGGCGGATCGCGGTGAGGTCGACCAGGCCCAGCAGGTGGTCGGCGTAGCCGCGCAGGGTCTCCTGCGCGGAGAGCGTGCCGGGCTCCACGTCGCGGGCGGGGACGGTGACGGTGTCGTCCTCGGCGGTCCAGGACTCGACCAGCTCGCGGATCTCGGACAGGCCGGTGTCCTGGCCGACCGGGGCGGCGCCGGCCCGGCAGAGCTTGATGCCGTTGTACTGGGCCGGGTTGTGGCTGGCGGTGAACATCGCGCCGGGCAGGTCGAGCTTGCCGCTGGCGTAGTAGAGCTGGTCGGTGGAGCAGAGGCCGATCTCCACCACGTCGGCACCGTAGGCCGCCGCGCCCTCGGCGAAGGCCCGGGTGAGCGACGGGGAGGAGGGGCGCATGTCGTGGCCGACCACGATCGCGGACGCGCCGGTGACCTGCACGAACGCGGCACCGAAGGCCCGGGACAGGCTCTCGTCCCACTGGTCCGGGACGACCCCTCGGACGTCGTACGCCTTCACGAGCTGCTTGAGGTCGCGCACTGCGGCTCCACCCTGGTTCTGTCTGATCGATACGTCGGCCACCCGCCCGTCCGGTCGACGGGTCGCGGTGAGGTCAGACGGGCAGCGTACCCGGGCCGGGCGAACGCACCGTGCCGGGTGAGGGCCGCGAGGCTCCGCCGGACGGGACCGGGGCGCACCCTCGGGCACGCCCTAGTTGTCGGGCGAGCGCAGTACCCGTAGGTGGCCGCGGCGGCCGGCCTCGGTGGACTCGCCCTCGGGGGCGCGGCCCTGACGGGGAGTCTGGGGGCGGGCGGCCTCGCGGACGGCGTTGGCGAGGGCTTCGAGGTCGTCGCTGCTGCGGCGCAGCGGCCCGGCCTCGGCGGCGAGCCGGACGACCTCCCAGCCGCGCGGGGCGGTGAGCCGCTCGGCGTGCTCGGCGCACAGGTCGTAGCAGTGCGGCTCGGCGTAGGTGGCGAGCGGGCCCAGCACGGCGGTGGAGTCCGCGTAGACGTACGTCAGCGTCGCGACGGCCGGTCGGCCGCACGCGGTCCGCGAACAACGACGTACAGAGCTCACGAGGGTGGACGGTACCGCACTCCCCGCCGGGGAGCGAAGACCGCCTGCCCGGCGGGGGTGCCGTGTCGCGGTCCGCGCGCCCCCGGGGCCGCCCCCACAGGGCCCGGGGGCGCTCCCGGCGCGCCGTTCGGCTCCCGCCGCCCCGCTCGCTCCGGCCGTCCCGGCATGCGCTGCCGCCCCGGCGATTCCCCCGTCGGAGTGGTCCACTTCCGACCCGCCAAGGACTACTCTCGGCAGTGATATGGACAGCTCCGCACCGCAGTCATCGACAGGCCCCTCGCGCCGCCCCCGGCACCGCGACCGGCACGGCAGGGGGCTGCGCGGCCCGCTGGCGCCGCCCCAGGTGCCGATCTCGCTCACCCGCTCCGAACTGTTCGACGACTACGTGCGCGAGTCGGTGGAGCGGCTGGAGCGGCGGTGGCCGCAGCTGATCGAGGTGGAGTTCGCCGTGCAGGAGGTGCCGCTGCACGAGGCGGACGGCGCCGACACGGAGGACGGCGTGCCGTTGGGCCGGGTGTCGCCCGGCGAGAAGGGCCGCAAGAGCCAGATCGTGGTGTACCGGCGGCCGGTGGAGATCCGGGCGAAGACCCGGGAGGACCGGGCGGCGCTGGTGCACGAGATCCTGATCGAGCAGGTGGCCGAGCTGCTGGGGCTGTCGCCGGACGCGATCGACCCGCGCTACGACGAGGACTGACCTCCCGCTGACCGCCCGGGAGCCCGCGGGACGCGGGCTCCCGGGCGCGCGGTCAGCGCAGTACGACGGCCGGGTCCTGGGCGGCCTGGGGGACCTGGACGGTGCTGTGGTCGTCGCGCAGTGCCTGGACGGTGAACATCGGGACGTCCTTGGTGGGCAGGGCGAGCATCCGGGCGGCGACCACCGGGCCGCCGGACTCGGTCTCCACGGTGAGCGCGAAGACCCCGTTCAGCCCGGCGGGCTCGGGCGCCGGGATGGCGACCGTACCGCCGGCCGGGAGCTGGACCTCCTTGGTCGCCGGGGTGCCGCCGCCGCTGCCGGCCGAGCCGGTGACCTTGACGGTGGCGGCGTCGCCGGTGGAGGTCAGGAACAGCGTGGAGGCGCCGGCCCGGTTGTCGGCGACGGTGGCGCGGGCGCCCACCGGGTTGCTGCCGGTGAGCCAGGCCGCGTCGCTCTTGCCGTTGCCCCCCGTGCGGTCGACCCGCAGGCCGGCCACGACCGGGACGGCGTGCTTGTCGTCGCTGGGCGACAGCCGCAGCCCGGCGACCTCGTCCCGGGTGACCTTGCCGAGGTCTACGGCGGCCACCATGCCGGCCTTGACGTGGATGGACTCGTTGCCGGCCGGGGTGAACCAGCCGTTCTTGCCGGAGAGCTGGATCTTCAGGTCGGCGTCGTCCTCCGGCGGTGCCCAGACCACCAGGCGGGCCGAGGAGGTGTCGGCGGGCAGGCCGGGCAGCACCTGGGTGGGGGCCGGGTCGGCCGAGGCGGGGATCCAGTCGGCGCCCTTGGAGCCGTCGGCGGCGTGCAGCGCCGCGCCGACCCGCCCGGAGCGGACCACCACGTGCACGGCGAGGTCGGTGACGGCGCCCTTGCTGAGGGTCGACAGCAGGACGGACTGCGAGCTGCCGGGGGCGACGGTGATGCCGTTGGCGGCGTCGTTGTCGATCAGGCCCTTGTCGCCGTACAGCTGGATGTCGACCACGGCGGCGGAGGACTCGGGGTTGACCAGGCTGAGGTAGTCGACCCGGTCCCCGGCCGTACTGGCCCCGGCGAACCAGAAGCTGGTGCTCTCCGGGGTGCAGGTGAGGCCGGACAGGCCCAGGCCGCGCTGCTCGGTGACCACGGTGGTCTGGGTGACGGTGAAGCCGGGGGCGAGCGCACCGGTGGCGACGGCCCCGGTGCCGGGCGCGCCGTCGCCGTTGGTGGCCGGGCCGGTGGCCGGGGTGCCGGGCTTGGCGAGGGTCAGCTTGGCGTCGGCGGGCGCGGCGTTCCTGTCCGGGGCCGGGGTCGCCGAGCCGCTCGGGGCCGCGCTCGGCGAGCCGCTCGGTGAACCGGTCGGCGGCGCGGTGGCCGGGGCCGAGGGGGCCGCGGTCGGCGGGGTCGCGGGGGCGGCCTGGTCGGAGAGCCAGCCGGCGCCGCCGGTGGCGGAGCCGGTGCCAGTGCCGGGCGGAGTGAAGGCGGTGAGCGTGGTCGAGCCGGTGAGGCCCTGGAGCGGCTGCGGGCAGACCGCCGCGGTCCGCTCGACCTGGGCGGTGCTGGGGGCGGCCCCGCCGTCCGCCTTGGCCGGGCCGGCCGGCGGGCGCACCTCGGCGATCCCGAGGACCGCCGCCAGCACCACGGCCGCGGCCAGCAGGGACTGGGTGGTCTTGCCGGCGGAGCGGCCGGGGAGCTTGACCGCCGCGCGGGCGGGCTCCGCGGCCTCGGCCGGTTCGACGGCGGCGGGCTCGAAGGCCTCCTCGGGCGCGGCGCCGGACTTCTTCCTGAATGCGGGCTTCTTCATCGCGGGTCAGCTCCCCGATCCGTGCTGGTGCGGAGGGTAATGCGCAGAGGAGTGGCCGGTACCGCCCGGGTCGTTGGGGTCGTAGTACGGCTCGCCCTGCTGCCAGGCCTGCTGGGGCTGCCCGGGCTGCTGCTGGTAGGAGTCGTGGCCGTACTGCTCCTGCGGGTACTGCTGGTAGCCCTGCTGCTCGTAGCCGTGCTGTTGGTAGCCGTGCTGTTCGTATCCCTGCTGCGGGTAGGCCTGCTGCTGGCCGTCGTACCCCTGGCCCTCGTAACCCCGGCCCTCGTACCCCTGGCCGGCGTACGGCGCGGCCGCCGGCTGCTGGGCCGCGTACTGGTCGTAGCTGTACGGGTCGGCCTGCTGGTACGCCTGGTACGGGTCGGTGTACGGCTCGGACTCCTGGACGGCGGCGGCCGCCTGGACCGCACCGGTCACCGGCTCGCCGCTGGGTTGCGCCGGGATCGCGCCCGGCCGGCCGTCGTACACACCGGGCTCCTCGGCGCCGGGCTCGCCGCCCTCGCCGCGCTCGGCCATCCGGCGGGCCCGGCGGCTGCCGGGGACGGGGGCCTGCGCCTGGGCGGCGGCCAGCGCGGCGGCGGCGACCACCTCCTCGGGCAGGTCGTCGTCGTTGTGGTTGCGGCGGCCGGGCAGGGCCAGCACCAGGATGGTGAGGCCGAGCAGCACCTGGGCCCAGATCCAGCCGGTGTGGACCAGGCTGCCCTGACGGGTGACGCTCAGCTTGCCGCCGGCGGCCGGGAGCTTGAAGCCCTGCGCCCAGCCGTCGACCGTGGTGGGCTCCAGGGCGGTGCCGTCCAAGGTGGCCTTCCACTCGGGGGCGGCGGACTCGGCGAGCCGCAGCACCCGGCCGTCCGGGCCGGCCGGGACGGTGGTGGAGAGGTCGCGGGGCCCGGCCGGGACGACCACCGGGTTCGCACCCGGGGCGGTGATCACCGCGCGCACCGCGGGGGCGCCGTTGACCTGCCAGAGCGCGGTGTCGCCCTCCTGGTTGGCCTTGACCAGGCCGGGGGTGGCGTCCAGGACGTCCTTGAAGGCGCCGACGGCCTGGCGCTCGACCAGCACGTAGGCGATGCCGTAGCCGGCCAGGGCGTTCGCCTGGTCGGCGCCGGAGCCGGCCAGCAGGCTGCCGACCATCTTGTTCAGGCCGTCCTGGGTGCCGGTGGCCGGGTCCACGGTGGACTCCGCCTGGCCGAGGGTCAGGCCGGCGCCGCGCAGCACGGTGTACCGGACGGCGCCCTTCTGCCCGGTGACGACGAGGGTGCGGGCCCGGTCGGTGGTGCCGGCCTCCTCGGCGATGAAGGCCGGCACCTGGCCGGCGCCGGCGCGGTGCAGCGGACCGCCGGCGCCGGTCAGCGCCCACCACAGGCCGGTGCCCAGCGGGGCCAGCACGGCGGCGGCCACCACCAGGGCGGCCACCGGCTGGCGCCAGCCGAAGGCGATCCCGGCGACGCGGGCGTTGGCGCCGTCGGCGCCGATCGCGGCGGCGGCGAGCAGGGCGATCCCGGCGATCAGGGTGGCCGGGCCGGCCCAGGCGGGCACCGTCTGGCCGCCGGAGGCCGGGGTGACGGAGGTGCCGGCGACCACGACCGCGAAGAGCAGGCCGGCACCGGCCGCGCCCCAGGCGACGAGCACCGCGCGGCGCCGGTCGGCGCGCAGCAGGGCGGCCAGCGCGGCCAGGACGACACCGGCGGAGAGCCAGACCGGCGGCACTCCGGCGCCGCCCGGGTTGACCAGCAGCAGGCCGGCCGCGCTCGCCCCGGCGCCGTGCAGACCGGGCAGCCCGGCCTCCAGCAGCAGCCACTGCGGGTGCGACAGCACCTTCAGCGACCAGGGGGCCAGCACCGCGACCGGCACCGCGAGGATCACCAGGACGCGCAGCCCGAGCAGCCGCAGCGTCGTACCGCCGGAGCCGAAGGCGCCGCCGCGCAGCACCGCGACGACCAGCGTCGCCAGGCACAGCGGCACGGCCAGCGCCCAGGTCAGCGGGACGAAGGCGGTGGCCAGGGTGAGCAGCAGGACGGTCATCCAGACCGGCCGCCAGCCGGGGCGGGCGCCCTTGGCGGCGCTCTCCTGGCGGATGCCGAGGCCGGCCGCGATCGCCGCGGCGCGGGCCAGCGGCGGCAGCAGCACGGCGAGGGCGGCGGTGCCGATCCGGCCCTGGGCGAGCGCGCCGGTCGCGGCGGGCAGCAGCGCGTAGGTGGCGCTGGCCCAGGCGCGGACCAGCTTGGAGTCCAGCAGCGGCCGGGAGACCAGGTAGGCGCTGACCGCGGCCAGCGGCACGGTGAGCACGACCAGCAGGGTCAGCGCGAGGTCGGCGTGACCGAACAGCAGCCAGGAGAGCACCGCGAGCACGCCGAGGTACGGCGGCGCGGCGGCGGTGGAGCCGGTGCCGATCGGGTGCCAGGCGTCCGCGTACATCGACCACAGGCCGCCCGCGCCGTCGGAGGCGGGCAGCAGGGCCCCGCCGAACAGCTCGCCGCCGCCGAGCAGACTGCGGCAGGCGACCAGGGCGAACACCAGCAGGGCGGCGAACAGCACCGGTGCGGGGCGCCGGGCCAGCTTCTTGACCAGCGCGAACTGCTCGACGACGAGGTCCTCGCCGTCCTCGTCGCCACCGGCCTCGACCGAGCCGTGCCGGCTGCCGGAGTCGTCGTCGCCCCCTATCCCGAGCGAGCCGATCACGCCCTCGACGGCGAGCCGGGTGGTCGCGCCGGGGGCCGGGAACAGCGTGCGGTCGTCCAGGGGGTCCGCCGCCCTGGTCCGGGCGCGGTGCTTGCGGGCGGCCAACAGCCGCGGGAAGCGGACGAGTTCGTGGCCGAGGCCGGCCAGTTCGTCGACGGCCTGGCGCGGGTCCTTGCCGAGCAGGTTGGTGACGGCGCGCACCAGGGTGCCCAGCACCAGGCGCAGCAGCACGTACGGGAACAGCGCGCCCCTGCAGTTGGCGAGCAGGGCGTAGACGGCGCCGGCCTTGTCCACCCGGTGCGGGTGGGCGGGGCCGCAGTCGATCACCCGGCGCTCGCGGCTGGCCGCCTCGGCGTGCCGCAGCACCGCGTCGGGGGCGACCACCACGCGGTGGCCGGCGGCGTTGACCCGCCAGCAGAAGTCGGTGTCGTCCCGCATCAGCGGGAGGGCCTTGTCGAAGCCGCCGAGCTCCTCGAAGACGTCCCGGCGCACGAGCATGCCAGCGCTGGAGACGGCGAGCACCGGGCGGACCTGGTCGTGCTGGCCCTGGTCCTGCTCGCGGCGGTCGAGGCCGGTCCAGCGGCGGCCGGAGCGGGCGATGGTGACGCCGACCTCCAGCAGCTGGCGGCGGTCGTACCAGCTGCGCAGCTTGGGGCCGACCACGCCGGCGCTCGGGGTGGAGTCGGCGACCTGGAGGAGGCGGCGCAGCGCGTCGGTCTGCGGCTCGCAGTCGTCGTGCAGCAGCCAGAGCCACTCGATCGGCTGGGTCTCGCGCGGGCCGCCGCGGCCGAGGTCGTCCTCCTGGGCGAGCGGATCGCCGAAGTCGTCCCAGCCGCCGGTGACCGGGTCGTAGCCGGAGGGATCGAGCCGGTACGGGAGGTCCTCCGGCCGCAGGGGCGCGGAGCCCGACACGGCCTCGGCGACGGCGGTGCCGAAGCCGGCCCGGCGGCCGAGCACCAGCGGGCCGCTCTCGGGCAGCCAGTCGGCGAGGGTGTCGGCGAGCAGCTGCGGGGAGTTGTCGGTGGACCCGGTGTCGACGGCGAGGATCCGCTGGACCTGGCGGTCCTGGCCGAGCAGGCCGGCCAGGGCCTGCGGCAGCCAGCGGGCGCCGTCGTGCGAGACGATCACCGCGGTGACCAGGTGGCGCGGGTAGGCGGGCGGCCTGGAAGCGGTGAAGCCGCTCTGGTGGCTGTAGACGGTCATCGAGTGCGCGGGCCCCAGTTCTCGGTGGACACAGCCGGTGAACGGCAACCGGATGGCGCACCACACTAACGGCTCTCGACGGCCGCCTCGTGCGCGGTGCCGGTGCGGAGGCGGTGAAGAACGGGCCGGGGAGGACCGGAAGCGGTCCTGGAACACGAAAGCGCCCCACCGTCACGGTGAGGCGCTCGTACGGCTGTGTGGCTGTCCGCCGTTGGCGGTGGGTCAGCGAGGGTCGGGGGCCACCCCCCGCTCAGACCGCGCTCTTCTTGAGCCGACGGCGCTCGCGCTCGGAGAGGCCGCCCCAGATGCCGAAGCGTTCGTCATTGGCGAGTGCGTACTCCAGGCATTCCGAGCGAACTTCGCAGGCGAGGCACACCTTCTTGGCCTCGCGGGTCGAGCCGCCCTTCTCGGGGAAGAAGGATTCGGGGTCGGTCTGGGCGCACAACGCGCGCTCCTGCCAGCCGAGTTCCTCCTCGTCCTCCGCGATGCCGTCCCCGATCAACAGCTCAAAGAGCTCGCTCATGTGGCGCGCCTCCTCTGCCCCTACTTGGCGTCCCCGTGGTTGCCGTTGCCTCGTGCGGCTGACGACACGAGTGAAATTACAGTTGCGTCACTCTGGCCCAGTCAAGCCGAGCTCTGGTATTGAGGCCGGGATTCACTCACTGGCACCAAGCCGTTACGAATAGTGTACATATTCGGACACATCAGACCTTCAGTCCGAAAGCCCCGAACAGCATCGAAATATCCGCAACCACTCGCGGAATGACGCTCGGTCACCACCACAGGCCGGTCATCGGCCTCCCTTCCCGGCGATCTTCCCATCGAAACATAGAGAGTGATGAATCACCCCATCCGGGAAAGATACGGGCCCAATCCACTCGAATGCCGCATCCTCCCGTTTGACACCGGCCCGGCGGATGCGGTGTCCTTGCCCCTATGTCAGAGTTCGCCAGCCCCCGGAGCGGTTCCACGCTCCGCCGTGCCGTGAACTCCTGTTGTCGCCTCTGTTCCTGCTGTATCTAGGCGCCCGCGTCCCACCGCGCGCCGCCCCCAGGAAGCACAGAGGCCGCCCGCGAATCCCGCCCCAGGACATCCCGGATCCGGCTGCTCCCCCAACCAGCCGACTCATCCGAGGACGACTACCGTGCGCATGATCCGCATCCGCAAGCGGAACCGCGACCGCAGCAAGCTCGCCCGCCTGGGCCTCGCCCCCGCCCTCCGCCGTACGGGCGGACACCGTTGGGCGGACGGGCTCAGCGACGTCTCCATCGCCGGCGACCCGCTCGCCTTCCCCCACCTCGCCCGCACCGACCTGCCCGACCACCCCACCACCGTCGCCGGGTACGCCCGACTGGTCCGCGAGATCGCCGCCGACCGCGCCCGCTGGGAGCCGCTGGTCCGCTACGACGCGCTCACCCGCTGGTACGCCCGGCTGGAGACCGGCCCCGGCTACGAGGTCTGGCTGCTCAGCTGGCTGCCCGGCCAGGGCAGCGGCTTCCACGACCACGGCGAGTCCTCTGGCGTAATGACCGTCGTCCGGGGCGAGCTGGTCGAACGCTCCCTCACCCTCCCCCAGCCTTCGGCCGGGGGGACCCTCAGCGGCGCGGTCGCCCGCACCCTGCGCCCCGGCGGGCAGCGGGTGTTCTCCTCCGGCTACCTGCACGAGGTGGTCAACGGCGCGCTCGAACCCGCCGTCTCCATCCACCTCTACGCCCCCGGCCTGACCGAGATGAACCAGTACGGCGCCGCCACCGCCGTCCCCGAGCAGCACCAGGATTCGCACCCGACGCAGCACCGACGGGCGCGGACCGAGCGGCGTTGAGCGCGGACTGACGAAGAGTCCGACCGTGGCAGGATGACCCCATGCGCATCGTGGCACTGGCAGGCGGAATCGGCGGGGCGCGCTTCCTGCGCGGACTCCTCGCGGCGGTCGGACCGCAGGACGAGATCACCGTCATCGGCAACACCGGCGACGACATCCACCTCTACGGCCTCAAGGTCTGCCCCGACCTCGACACCGTGATGTACACCCTCGGCGGCGGGATCCACGAGGAACAGGGCTGGGGCCGGGCCGACGAGACCTGGTCGATCAAGGCCGAGATGAAGGAGTACGGCGTCGGCCCCGAGTGGTTCGGGCTCGGCGACCGGGACTTCGCCACCCACCTCGTCCGCAGCCAGATGCTCACCGCCGGGTACAGCCTCAGCCAGGTCACCGAGGCACTGTGCGTGCGCTGGAACCCGGGCGTGCGGCTGCTGCCGATGAGCGACGACCGGGTCGAGACCCACGTGCGGATCACCGACGAGCAGGGCACCCGGGCGGTCCACTTCCAGGAGTACTGGGTCCGGATGCACGCCGCCGTCGACGCCGAGGCGATCATCCCGGTCGGCGCGGACACCGCCAAGCCCGCGCCCGGCGTGCTGGAGGCCATCGCCGAGGCCGACGTCATCCTCTTCCCGCCGTCCAACCCGGTCGTCTCGATCGGCACCATCCTCGCCGTCCCCGGCATCCGGGAGGCCGTCGCCGCCGCCCCGGCACCGGTGGTCGGGCTCTCTCCGATCATCGGCGGGGCGCCGGTGCGGGGCATGGCCGACAAGGTGCTCGCCGCCGTCGGCGTCGAGGCCACCGCCGAGGCGGTCGCGCTCGACTACGGCAGCAGGGCGGCGCTGCGAAGCAGCTCGAACGAGGGTGGCGGTGGGCGACGGGCGGGCCTGATCGACGGCTGGCTGGTGGACACCGCGGACGAGGACGCCGTCGCCGCCGTCGAGGCCGCCGGGATCGCCTGCCGGGCCGTCCCGCTGCTGATGACCGACGTCGAGGCCACCGCCGAGATGGCACGGGCGGCGCTGGCGCTGGCCGAGCAGGTGCGGAAGTGACCCCGACGCTGGAGGTCCTGGGCGTCGAGGGGATCCCCGAGGTCGACCCGGGAGCGGACCTCGCCGCACTGCTCGCCAAGGCCGGGACGTACCGGGACGGCGACATCCTGCTGGTCACCTCGAAGATCGTCAGCAAGGCCGAGGGACGGCTGCTGCACGCCGCCGACCGCGAGGCCGCGATCGACGCCGAGACCGTACGGGTGGTCGCCCGGCGCGGACCGGCCCGGATCGTGGAGAACCGCAACGGCTTCGTCATGGCCGCCGCAGGGGTGGACGCCTCCAACACCGCCCCCGGCACCGTGCTGCTGCTGCCCGAGGACCCGGACGCCTCGGCGCGGGCGCTGCGCGCCCGGCTCCAGCAGCTCACCGGCCGCCGGCTCGCCGTCATCGTCACCGACACCTTCGGACGGCCCTGGCGCAACGGGCTCACCGACGTCGCGATCGGCGCCGCCGGGCTGTCCGTCCTGGAGGACCACCGCGGGCGTACCGACAGCCACGGCAACGAGCTGGTGCTCACCGTCACCGCGACCGCCGACGAACTCGCCGCAGCCGCCGACCTGGTCAAGGGCAAGGCCACCGGCGTCCCGGTCGCGATCGTGCGCGGGCTCGGGCACCTGGTCACCGCCGAGGACGGCGCCGGCACCCGGCCGCTGGTGCGGCCCGCCGTGGACGACATGTTCCGGCTCGGCACCTCCGAGGCGCTGCGCCGGGCCGTCACCCTGCGGCGCACCGTCCGCTCCTTCACCGCCGACCCGGTCGATCCGGCCGCCGTCCGGCGCGCGGTGGCGGCCGCCGTCACCGCGCCCGCCCCGCACCACACCACGCCCTGGCGCTTCGTCCTGCTGGAGTCCGCCGAGGCCCGGGGCCGCCTGCTCGACGCCATGCTCGGCGCCTGGCAGCGCGACCTGCGCGAACTCGACGGCTGGGACGAGGCCCGGATCGCCCGCCGCACCGCCCGCGGCAACGTGCTGCGCGACGCGCCGTACCTGGTGGTGCCGTGCCTGGTGATGGACGGCTCGCACGACTACCCGGACGCGCGCCGCGCCGCGGCGGAGCGGGAGATGTTCACGGTGGCGGTCGGTGCGGCCGTGCAGAACCTGCTGGTCGCGCTGACGGGCGAGGGGTACGGCTCGGCCTGGGTGTCGTCGACGATGTTCTGCCGCGACACCGTCCGGGCGGCGCTGGACCTGCCGCAGGGGTGGGACCCGATGGGCGCCGTCGCGGTCGGCCGCCCGGCGCAGGCCCCGCGGGAGCGGCCGGAGCGCAGCGCGGACGCCTTCATCGAGGCGCGGTAGAGAGGCGTACACCGCGCAGGGCTTCCGCTCAGTGGTGGCGGTGGTCGTTGGGGGTGAGCCTCGGGCCGTAGCGGGGAGCGTGGGAGGTGGTGGCGAGGAGGAGGCGGCAGATGCGGTGGCGCTGGGGGCGGTAGGGCTCCAGGAGGGCGAGCATCTGGGTGTCGTCGCTGCGGGGGCGGCCGGCCAGGGCCCAGCCGACCAGGTTGGGGAGGTGGAAGTCGCCGACGGAGACCGCGTCCGGGTCGCCGTTGCTGCGTTGGAGGGTTTCGGCGGCCGTCCAGATGCCGATGCCGGGGACGGTCGTCAGGCGGGTGAAGGCCTGCTCGTGGGACATCGTCGAGGCCTCCTCCAGGCGGGGGGCCAGGCGGACGGCGCGCATCACCGTCGCGGAGCGCTTGGGGTCGACGCCGGCCCGGTGCCACTCCCAGCTGGGGACCATCGCCCATTCGCGGGCCGACGGGGCCACCCGCATGCCCTCGGCGGGGCCCGGGGCCGGGGTGCCGAAGTCGCGCAGCAGGGTGCGCCAGGCGCGGTAGGCCTCGTCGGTGGTCACCTTCTGTTCGAGGATCGCCGGGACGAGGGATTCGAGGACCAGTCCGGTCCGGGTGAGCCGCACCGCGGCCGTCCGGCGCTGGGCGTCCCGCAGTGGGCCGGGCGGCAGCACGAGTGCCTCGGGGTCGTCCTCCGCGCCGAGCAGGACGGGCAGCCGCTCCAGTAGCCAATGGGCGCCCGGGCCCCAGGCGGTCGCCTCCACCTCGCCCGCGCCGGGGCGCGGCAGCACCCGCAGGGTGCCGATGCCGGCCGGGGTACGCGAGGCACGCCAGACGGCGCCGTCGCCGGTGGTGCGGTAGGAGGGGTCCGCCGGGCCCCGGCGCAGCGGCAGCAGGGTGCGGACGGGGTCGAGCGGGAAGCCCGGCCGCCAGCGCCGTACCGCCTCGCTGCCGCCCGTCACTGCCGTCGCCTCCTGTGGTGCCTGAGGCTATGAACGATACGCGGGGAGGGTGACAGGCCGGGTGGGCGCGGGGAACGGCCCTACTGGGCCTGGAGCCCGGCGGCGGCCGTCCGCAGGTCGGGCAGCCGGGCGTAGAGGGCGTTGCCGGGGCATTCGGTGTTGAAGGCGTCGCGGTGGCCGGAGATGGCGTCGAAGTCGACGACCGTGCCCTTGGGGTAGCGGCTGGCGTCGGAGCCCGAGGTGAGCTTGGTGTGGCCGTCGGCGGCCTGGCCGGTGAGGCCCAGCTTCCAGGCGGAGATGGCGGTGATGCCGTCGAGGAGGGGCTGGGGCGGGGTGTCGTTGACGAAGGTGCCGATGGCGGCGACGCCGGAGGAGTCGGTGTTGAAGCCGAGGGTGTGGGCGCCGTGGACGGGCTGGTCGACCCCTCCGGCCCGGCCCTCGTAGACGGTGCCGCAGCGGTCGACCAGGAAGTTGTAGCCGATGTCCCGCCAGCCGCTGGTCTTGACGTGGTACTGGTAGATCGACCTGATCACCCGGGGGGCGTCGGTGCAGGCGTAGTCGGTGGCGGTCGCGGTGTGGTGGACGAAGACCTCGCGGACCGGGCCGGTGTACTCGAAGCCCGGTTCGCGCAGGGACTCGTCGGCGCCCCAGCCGGCCCGGGTGACGATCCCAGGGCGCGGCGCCAGGTGGTCGCCGTCGGCCGGGACGGCGGGCAGGGTGCGGGTGGCGGCGGGTGCGGGCGCTCCGGCGCCGGGGTCCACCAGGTCGAGCCGCAGCCCGGGCGGCGGTCCGGCCGGCCCGGGCCGGACCTCGACGGCGACGCCGTCGCTGCGGCCGGTCCACAGCGGGGCGGTGGCGCCGTGCGGGGCTCGGTCGGGGCCGTCCTCGGTGTCCGTCTCCAGGGTGTGCCAGCCGCTCCAACGGCCGGTGGCGGCGTCCCGGGTGCGGACCCGGATGGTGCCGCCGTCCAGTGCGCCGGCCGGTCCGTCCCAGCGGACGCCGAGGAGTTCGTACGGTCGGGTGGTGCTCGGCGCGAGCCCGTGCCCGCCGGACAGCGGGAGCGACGTGGTCGTGCCGCCGCCGGGGAAGTCGCGGCGCTCGGCACCGGGGGCAAGGGGCGCGGCGGAGGCGGCGGAAGCGGGCTGGAGCAGCAGGGCGGCGGTGCAGCCGGCGAGCAGCGCGGCCGGGAGCGGAAGGCGCACGGCTTTGGTTGAGAGGTGCATAAGGGGGATCGTCGCCGCAAAACGGACCGCTCGCCACGCCACCTCGCGCCCGCTCGGCCGCCCCTCCCGGCCTGCCACTCGAAGGCCTTAGGCTGGGGCGCACCATGACTGCGCCATTCGCTGCCGATGCCCGCACCCCCGTCGAGCTGCTGCACGCATACCTGCGCGGCGGCACCCCTTCGGTCGATCCCGCGGCCCCGCTGGTCACCTTCTACGACGACGCCACCGGCGAACGGGTGGAGCTGTCCGCCCGGACCTTCGACAACTGGGTCGCCAAGACCGCCAATCTCCTCCAGGACGAGCTGAACGCCGGCCCGGGCGACCGCGCCGCGCTGCTGCTGCCCGCCCACTGGCAGAGCGCCGTCTGGCTGCTGGCCTGCTGGTCGGTCGGTGTGACGGCGGTGCCCGCCGGCGACCCGGCCGCCGCCGATCTGGTGGTGAGCGGGCCGGACGGCCTGGAGGCCGCCCAGGCCTGCGGGGGCGAGCGGGTGGCGCTCGCCCTGCGCCCGCTCGGCGGCCGTTTCCCGCACCGCCCGGACGGCTTCCTCGACTACGCCGCCGAGGTGCCCGGCCAGGGCGACCGCTTCGCGCCGTACTCCCCCGTCGCCCCGGACGGGCAGGCGCTGGAGACCTCGGTGGACGGGCTGCCGCTGAAGCTGACCGGGGAGCAGACCGTGGCGTTGGCCCGGGAGGGGGCCGTGCGCCTCGGCCTCGAGCCCGGCGACCGGGTCATGTCCACCCTTTCCTTCGACGACTGGGCCGGTCTGGAGGCCGGTCTGCTGGCCCCGCTGGCGGCCGGCGCCTCGGTGGTGCTGTGCCGCAACTCGCAGGGCCTGGACGCCGGGCAGTGGGAGAAGCGGACCGAGTCCGAACGGGTGACTGTCCGCCTCGGCTGACCCCCGTGCCGTCCCGGCGGGTAGGGATCCCTGCCATGGCCGAGGATGACACCGAGCACCCCCCGACCGACGAGACTCCCCCGACGGACGCTCCCCCGAGCGGACCGGGACGCCCGCGACGGCGCCGGCGGTGGCTGATGATCACCGCCGGCGCCGTCGCGTTCCTGCTGGTCGCCACCGGCGTGACGCTGTGGATCGCGTACCGCAAGCTGGACGGCAACATCAGGACCGACTCGGCCACCGACCAGCTGCTGGCCGAACTGGAGAGCGAGCGCCCGAGCCGTTCGGCGGGGGCGGAGGGCGCACAGAACATCCTGCTGATCGGCAGCGACGACCGCTCCGGCACGAACTCCTCGTACGGCGGCCAGCCCGGCGCCCAGCGCTCGGACACCACGATCCTGCTGCACCTGGCCGCCGACCGGAAGCACGCGACGGCGGTCTCCATCCCGCGCGACGTCATGGTGACCGTGCCCTCCTGCGAGGTGCCGGACGGCAGCCGCACCAAGCCGGGGACGATGCAGTTCAACTGGGCCTTCGAGCTGGGCGGTCCGGCCTGCTCGATCCGCACCGTCGAGCAACTGAGCGGCATCCGGGTCGACCACTACGCGATCCTCGACTTCAGCGGCTTCAAGACCATGGTGGACGCGATCGGCGGGGTCGAGGTGTGCGTGCCGCAGCCGATCCACGACAAGGACGCCAAGCTGGACCTCGCGGCCGGGCGCCAGGAGCTGCACGGCGAGCAGGCGCTCGGCTACGTCCGGGTCCGGGAGAGCCTGGGCGACGGCAGCGACACCCAGCGAATGGGCCGTCAGCAGCAGTTCCTGGCCTCGCTGATCCGCAAGGTGCAGTCGCAGGGGGTGCTGCTGAACCCGGCCAGGCTGTGGCCGGTGCTCGACGCGGCCACCTCCTCGGTGAAGGCTGACGGCGGCCTGTCCTCGCTCGGCGCGCTGTACGACCTCACCCAGGACCTTCGCGGCGTCCCCTCGCCGGACGTGGTGTTCCTGACCGCGCCGCGCCGCCCGTACCGCTACGACTCGGACCGGGACGAGTTCGTGCAGCCGCAGACCACCCAGCTGTTCACCGCGCTGCGGGAGGACCGGCTGATCGCCGTCCGGCCGCCCGGCTCGACGCCCGCGCCCGACGCGGGGGCCGGCCCGGGAGCCGCCGCCGGCTCGGACCGGGCGGCGGCCTCCCCCTCGGCGAGCGCCTCGCCCGTCTTCGAGGGACGCACCGCCGACGCGGACTCCTGCGCACAACACTGAGGCCCGCACGGGGGTTTGCCACCGCATTGCTTTTCCGTGACGGATCTCATACCCGGAACGATTCCCCCGTTCGGCTCGTCTAGGGTGTCGGGATCGACCCACCGCCCGGGTGGGCCGCCCCCCGTGACGGCCGGACGTAGGGAATCCCGTGCAGCAGGACCAACCGAACACCGGCGAGTACAACGGCGGAGGCCGTCGGGACAGCCGTCGGCGGGCGGCCGCGGTCGCCAAGCGGAACCGGCGCCGGCGGGTGCTCAAGTGGACGGCCGGAACGGGCGCCCTGGTGATGGTCGCGGGCTGCGGCGGGGCGTACTACCTGTACCGGCACTTCAACAGCAACCTGACCTCGGTCAAGGTCCAGCTGGGCGACGAGGCGGAGCGGCCCAAGGCCGCCGGGGACGCGCTGAACGTCCTGGTGATCGGCACGGACAGCCGGGCGGGCCTCGGACGCGCGTACGGCGACGAGGGCAGCACCGGGCACGCCGACACCACGCTGCTGTTCCACATCGCCAAGGACCGCTCCAACGCGACCGTGGTCAGCATCCCGCGCGACCTGATGGTGCCGATACCGGAGTGCCAGACCGACAAGGGCAAGAAGATACCGGGCTCGCCGCGGGACATGTTCAACACGAGCCTCGGCCAGGAGGGGCGCGACGCGGGCTGCACCTGGAAGACCGTCGAGAAGATGACCGGCATCCGGGTCGACCACTTCGTGCAGGTCGACTTCGAGGCGGTGAAGACGCTCTCCACCGCCGTCGGCGGGGTCGAGGTCTGCGCGGGCAAGGACATCGACGACAAGGACTCGCACCTGAAGATGTCCAAGGGCCGCCACGTGGTCCAGGGCGAGGAGGCGCTGTCCTTCGTCCGCACCCGCCACGCGGTCGGCTTCGGCGGCGACCTCACCCGGATCCCGCTCCAGCAGCAGTTCATCAGCTCGATGATCCGCAAGATCAAGAGCGACGACACCCTGACCAGCCCGAGCAAGCTCTACCAGCTCGCGGACGCCGCCACCAAGGCGCTCACCGTGGACTCCGCCATCGGCAGCGTCGACAAGCTGAAGGACCTGGCGCAGGACATCAGCAAGGTGGACACCAAGAACATCACCTTCACCACCGTGCCGGTGCTGGACGACCCCAGGGACGAGGACCGGCTGATCCTGCGGCAGCCGGACGCCGGCCAGCTGTTCTCGATGATCGCGGGCGACCGCTCGCTGACCGACACGGCCCCGCCGGCCCCGGAGAACACCGCCCCGGCCTCGGCGGCGCCGAGCACCACCACCCCGGCCGTGGACACCAAGGACGTCCCGGTGACGGTGCGCAACGGCAGCGGGACGCGCGGACAGTCCGGGCCGACGGTGGACAAGCTGAAGGCCAAGGGCTTCGCCAAGGCGGCGGTCGGCTCCGACGCCCCGGCCGCCGCGACCACCACGGTCTCCCACCCGGCCGGCCAGGAGGCCGAAGCCGCCGCACTGGCCGCCGCCCTCGGACTGCCCGCCGACGCCGTGCGGCCGAACCCCAAGGCGGGGCCGAAGGACCCGCTGCTGCTGGTGCTCGGCAAGGACGTCCTCGCGGCCCCGTCGCAGGCGCCGACCGAGGCGCCGAAGGACCTCCAGCGGGTGCAGGCCGACGACGTCGACGTGTGCGCCAAGTAGCTACCGAGGAGCGAGGGTTCCGTCCGTCTCGCGGTAGTCCTCGCCGGTCCGCGGGCAGTGCCAGCGGCCCGGGCCGGCCGGGCGCAGCGGCTCACCCGCCCGGCCCACCCAGCCGATCCGGCGGGCGGGCACGCCGGCCACCAGGGCGAAGTCCGGGACGTCCCGGTGCACCACGGCTCCGGCCGCGACCAGCGCCCAGCGGCCCACCGTCACCCCGGCGACCAGCACCGCGCGGCCGCCGACCGAGCAGCCCTGACGGAGCGTCACCGCTTCGGGCCGCCAGTCGAGTTGGCCCTTGAGACGACCGTCGGGGGTGACCGCGCGCGGGTACCGGTCATTGGTCAGGACGGCGGCCGGGCCGATGAACACCCCGTCCTCGACCACCGCCGGTTCGTACACCAGGGCGTGGTTCTGCACCTTGACCCGGTCCCCGATCCGCACACCCGGACCGATGTACGCGCCGCGGCCGACCACGCAGTCCGCGCCGACCACGGCGCCCTCGCGGACCTGGGCGAGGTGCCAGACCGTCGTCCCGGCCCCGATCACGGCCCGCCCGTCGACGTCCGCGCCCGGATGGATCCGGGCCACGGCCGCGCCGTCCTCAACTGTCCCCATGCGCACCGACGGTAGCCGGTCTGGAAGTCGACGCGCCCGGAAGTCAACGAGCCTGGGAGAGCACGTCCTTCGGGGTCGGGGCGACGCTGCGCATCACCCGGCGCGCCAGCGAGCGGGGCGAGGTGATGAAGCCGAAGCCCCAGCTGAGGTGCATGGTCGCGAGCGCCACCGGCAGCAGCGCCCTGGCCCGGAGGGACAGGCCGCGGCCCTCGACCGCCGCGCCGCCGAGGATGCCCAGCAGGTAGGCCCCGGGCACCGCGAGGAAGGCCGGGTGGACGGCTGCGCCGAGCACCAGGCCGAGCACCACCGCGAGCAGCGCGCTCGGCGGGGCGAGGTAGCGCAGGTTGACCGAGCCGCGGTGGTAGCGGGTGACCACCCGGCGCCAGCGGCCGTAGTCCTTGTACTGCTTGGCCAGCGCCCGGACGGACGGCCGCGGGCGGTACGTCACCTTGAGCTGCGGGGTGAACCAGACCAGCCCGCCGTCCTGGCGGATCCGGTAGTTCAGCTCCCAGTCCTGGGCGCGGATGAACTCCTCGTTGTAGCCGCCGAGCTTCTCCAGCACCTCGCGCCGGAACACCCCGAGGTAGACGGTGTCCGCCGGGCCGGCCAGGCCGCCGGTGTGGAAGGCCGCGTTGCCGACACCGATCTTGGAGGTCATCGCGGCGGCGACCGCGTTCTCCCACTCGGTCTCGCCCTCGGCGTGCATGATGCCGCCGACGTTGGCGGCGTCCATCTCGCCGAGCAGCCGGACCGCCGTGGCGATGTAGCCGGGCGTGAGCAGGCCGTGACCGTCGACCCGGACCACTATCGGGTACTGCGAGCCCCGGATCGCGGCGTTCAGGCCCGCGGGGGTGCGACCGGTGGGATTCTCCACCGTGCGCACCCGCGGGTCCTCCACCACCAACTCGGCGGCGATCTCGGCGGTACGGTCGGTGGAGGGACCGAGGGCGATCACCACTTCCATCGGCCCGGGGTATTCCTGGTCCAGGATGCGCCGGACGGCCGTGCGCAGGTGTCGTTCCTCGTTGAGCACCGGCATGATCACGGAAACAGCCGGCAGCTCCTCAGCAGCCTTGGTGTTCATCGGGGCCAACCGTACCGGTGCCGACGCGTTGTCGTCTTGTCCCGGTTCGGCAGGTCCCGGTCCCCCGGGGAGCGGCAGCGGCGCCGTGATCATGACCACCGTACCGCTCCGCTCCCCCGGGCCCGAATCCAGGCGGAATCGGTGCAGGTTCGGCGCAGGTTCCGGGCGGTCGGTGAACGACGGTGAACAGGGCGGCGCCGGCCGCCGACAGGATGTTCACCAGCCGCTGCGACGGGGGCCGGGCGCTGTGTGCGCCCGGCCCCCGCCTCCCCCGGTTTCCCCCCGTGGGCGACCCGACGTCCCCCGTCGCCGGGTCAGTCCGTCGCGATCGCCGCGAGGACGTTCATCCGTCCGGCCCGGAAGGCCGGAACGAGGGCGGCGACCAGGCCGATCACCACCGAGGAGACCAGGGTCACCGCGATGGTGGTGACCGGGACGGCGAGCGTCCCCAGGCCCTGGTCGCGCAGCACCCGCTGCGCGGTGACGCCCCAGGCCAGGCCCAGCCCGGTGCCGAGGACGGCGCCGAACACCGCGATCACCACGGACTCCAGCCGGATCATCCGGCGCAGCTGGCGGCGGGAGAGCCCGATCGCCCGCAGCAGGCCGATCTCGCGGGTCCGCTCCACCACCGACAGCGCCAGGGTGTTGACCACGCCGAGCACCGCGACGGTGATCGACAGGCCGACGAGGCCGTAGATCAGGTAGAGCAGGGTGTCGACCTGGGACTGCACGAGCTCCTTGTAGCCGGCCTGGTCCTTGACGGTCAGCTGCGGGTACTGCCGGAGCGCGTCCTGGAGGGCGGTGAGCGTCCTGGCGACGTCGGCGCCGGGAGCGGCCTTGGCGAAGAACGTCCACACCGGGGGCTGCTCGGCGGCCGGAACGACCTGGGTCAGGGTGTCCAGGCCGACGAAGGCGCCGTCGCCCAGCAGCCCGCCCTTCTGGAGCACCACGCCCACCGGCAGCGTCTGGGTGCGGCCCTTGCCGTAGTCGACGGTCACCCGGTCGCCGACCTTCAGGCCGTGGTCCTCGGCGAAGGCCTGGCCGATCCCGAGCGAACCGCGCCCGACCGAGTCCACCGCGCCGGAGGTGACCGTCGGGTGGAAGTCGGCGCCGAAGAAGGTGGCCGGCACCGCGGTCAGGTCCGTCCTCGCGCTCTGCCCGCCGGGCAGCTGGACCTTGGTGCGGAGGAGGTTCTCCTGGGTGGTGACGTGGTCGATGCCCGGGGTGCGGCGCACCGCGTCCATCATCTCCGCGGTGACCGGCGTCCGGCCGCCCGAGACGATGTAGTCCACGCCCACCGACCTGTCGATCTGGGCGCTGGCCGACCTCACCGCCGAAGAGCTGAACACCGAGGAGCCGATCACCAGCGCCAGTCCGATCATCAGCGCGGCGGCGGTGGCGCCGGTGCGGCGCGGGTTGCGCATCGCGTTGCGCTGGGCGAGCTTGCCGGAGGGGCCGAACAGGGCCGGGAGCAGGGCGCCGAGCACCTTGATGACGGCGGTGGCCAGCAGCGGGCCGAGCACCACGAAGCCGATCAGGGTGAGCAACAGGCCCAGGCCCAGGTACTCGCCACCGGTGGCCGCCCCGTCGGCCGTACCCGCGAGCACCAGCAGGCCGCCGCCGCCCGCGGTGAGCAGCACCCCGAGGACCGTCCGGACCAGGTTGGAGCGGGCCTCGGCCGGGGTGCCGTGGTCGCGCAGGGCGGCCATCGGCGCGATCCGGCTGGCCCGGCGGGCCGGGATCCAGGCCGCGACGAGGGTGATCAGGACGCCCACCGCGTACCCCGCCACGAAGACGTCGGGTCCGATCTCCAGATCGCTCGCCCTGAGGTCCATGCCGATCGCGTTCATCAGCTTGATCAGGCCGACGGCCACGCCCAGGCCGACCGCCACGCCGAGCGTGGAGCCGAGCACGCCCAGGATCAGCGCCTCGACCAGCACCGAGCCGTTCACCTGCCGGCGGCTGCCTCCGATGGCGCGCAGCAGGCCGATCTCGCGGGTGCGCTGGGCGACCAGCATCGAGAAGGTGTTGATGATCAGGAAGCCGCCGACGATGAGCGAGATGCCGGCGAAACCGAGCATCGCGTACTTCATGAAGTTCAGGCCGCTGCCGATCGCCTTGGTGTTCTCGTCCTTCTGCTCCGCCGCCGTCTTGACCTGGAGGCCGCCACCCAGCTCGGCCAGGGCGTCGGCCTTGAGCCGGTCGTCGCTGCGGCTGCCGTCGCCGAAGGCCTCGACGGAGGTGTAGGCCTGCTCGCCGAGCAGCACCTGCTGGGCGGTCGCGGTGTCCAGGAAGGCCAGCGCGGCGCCCGGGTTGGTGGTGGTGAAGGTGGCGATGCCGACGATCGTGTACGGGTGCTGTCCGCTCGCGTTGTCGACCCTGACCTTGTCGCCGACGCCGAGCCGGGCCTTCTTGGCGGTGTCCGCGTCCAGCACCAGCTCGCCGGAGTTCTGCGGGACGTGCCCGGAGGTGATCCTCACCGGGTTGCGCGGGGTGTCGGTCCAGTTGCCGACCAGGGTCGGTGCGCCGGTGGTCGGGCCGACCAGCTTGTTGGTGGCCGGGTTGACCAGGACCGCGTTGCCGACCATGACCTGGCCGATCGCGGTCTTCACGCCCGGCACCGAGGCGACCTGCTGGACGAGCGGTGCCGGGACCGTCGCGGGCTTGTCCCCGGGCTGCTGCTCCTCGTCGTCGGCCGGCTTGGGCGGCTGGACCGATATGTCGGAGGCGGTCGCGGCGAAGAGCTTGGAGAAGGTGCTGGTGGCGGTGTTGGAGAACACCAGGGTGCCGGACACGAAGGCGACCGACAGCACGACGGCGATGAGCGAGAGCGCCATCCGGCCCTTGTGGGCGAAGAAGCTCCGCAGTGAGGTCTTGAGCAGCATGGTTACGTCGTCCCGCCGCTCAGCTGGTGCGCTTGCCGTCGAAACGGCGCATGCGTTCGAGGACGGAGTCGGCGGTCGGCGCGTGCATCTCGTCGACGATCACGCCGTCGGCGAGGAAGAGCACGCGGTCCGCGTAGCCGGCGGCGACCGGGTCGTGGGTGACCATGACCATGGTCTGGCCCAGCTCGTCCACCGAGCGGCGCAGGAAGGTCAGCACTTCCGCACCGGCCCGGGAGTCCAGGTTTCCGGTGGGCTCGTCGCCGAAGATGATCTCGGGGCGGGCGGCCAGGGCCCGGGCCACCGCGACGCGCTGCTGCTGGCCGCCGGAGAGCTGGGCCGGGCGGTGCTTGAGCCGGCCGGCCAGGCCGACGGTCTCCACCACCTGGTCCAGCCAGGCCCGGTCGGGCTTGCGGCCGGCGATGTCCATCGGCAGCGTGATGTTCTCCAGCGCGTTCAGGGTCGGGAGCAGGTTGAACGCCTGGAAGATGAAGCCGATCTTGTCCCGGCGCAGCCTGGTCAGCTGCTTGTCCTTGAGTCCGGTGATCTCGGTGTCGCCGATCCGGATCCGCCCGCTGCTGACCGTGTCCAGTCCCGCCAGGCAGTGCATCAGGGTGGACTTGCCGGAGCCGGAGGGGCCCATGATCGCGGTGAAGCGGCCGCGCTGGATGTCCACGTCGACCGCGTCCAGCGCGGTCACCCTGGTCTCGCCCGATCCGTAGGCCTTGGTCACCTGGCGGGCCGAGGCGGCGACGGCGGACGGTCCGCCGGGAAGCTGGGGGTCGTACACGGCTGCTGCCGTCGTCACTGGAGTCTCCTAAGAAGTGGCCCACCCGTTGACCCCCACTCTTCCGGCGGGTCGGGTGGCGGACCCGATGGAACCGGGCCGCTTCCGGAGGGGCGGGGACGTGAGGACCACGTTAGGAGCCGACGCCGGAGGGCTCGTCCTCCGTCGGAACGAAGCGGTGCAACCAAGGTTCTACGGGTGCGGCACCCCGTCCCCCTAGGGGGTGCCGTGGGCCCTCTCGGGGTCGCCCCGTACGGGCCGGCGGGCGGTGGTTCAGGCGGTCAGGACGGGTGCGGCCAGGCGTTCGAGGGCGTCGGCGAAGCCCTCGACGACGGGGACGAGCCGGGCGTCGGTCTCGCACTCGACGAGGGTCCTGCCGTCCTCCGCGGCGGTGATGTGGCGGTCGAGCACGAACCAGCCCTGGGTGATGTGTCCGGCGCCCATCGAGCTGAGCACCGGGCGCAGCGCGTAGTCCACGGCGAGGACGTGCGCGGGCGAGCCACCGGTGGCCAGCGGCAGGACGGCCTTGCCGGCCAGGGCGTACTGCGGGAGCACGTCGAGCAGGGCCTTGAGCAGGCCGGAGTAGGCGGCCTTGTAGACGGGGGTACCGATGACGACGCCGTCGGCCCGGGCGAACAGCTGGGTGACGGCGACGATCTCCGGGTGGTCGAAGTCGCCCGAGAGCAGCGCGTGCGCGGGCAGGCTGCGGGCCTCGAACGGGATGACGCGGTGGCCGCGGTCCGCCAGGCGGGCGTCGACGTGGCGCAGCAGCCGGGTGGTGCGGGAGGTGGCGGACGGGGAGCCGGAAACGGACAGGACGGTGGCCATGTTTCACCTCTGGCTGGAAGCGGGGGCGCGCTTCGCAGCGGCCGCTGCTCGGCTGCTGCGGTGGGGGGTCGGCGATCTCGACGGATGCGCTTCAGCCGCGACAGAGGGAACCGGACACACGCCGCAGGTCGACGTGCCGCCGACGCGTGAGTGCCCGGGCCTGATCCATGCCCGGAATGCAAACACGCTGCGTTCGAAGCGGTCAAGAATCGTTTCGGCCGCCGGAACCCCGGTGACGGGCGCGTTTCACACCGGAACGATCCGGTGCGTGCATCAAAACTGCTACAAGAGGCCTGGCAGGGGCCCCCGGGGGGAGTCAGCGGTACCGGGGTCGGGCATCCTCGACGGCATGAACACGTGGCAGGAGGGCCGCCCGGGCGGCGGCGGGAACCCGTACGGAGGCAACGGCGGCGGGGCGGCGGCCGAGCCGCCGCTGCCGGCCGGGCTGAACCCGCGCGGGCCGGGGGCGCCCGCTCCGCGGCAGCCGGGGCCGTCCCGCCTCGGCGGCGTCCCGCCGCAGTCCGCTCCCGGCGGTCCGGGGCGGCCGGGCCCCGGCGGTCCCGGTGGCCCGGGCGGTCCCGGTCGCCCCGGCGGCCCGGGCGGTCCCGGCGGTGCCCGGCCGGCCGGTGCGCAGGCCCGGCGCTGGCCGCGGCGGCGGATCGTGAAGTGGACGGTCTTCGGCGTGCTGATCGCCGTGATGGTGACCGCCGTCTCCACCTGGTTCTGGGCGGACTCCAAGCTCAACCACGAGAACGTGCTGGCCGACTACCCGGGCCGCCCGGCCGCCGGCAAGGGCACCAACTGGCTGATCGTCGGCTCCGACAGCCGCGAGGGCCTCAGCGAGTCCCAGATGGACACCATGCACACCGGCCACGACGTCGAGGGCAAGCGCAGCGACTCGATGATGATCCTGCACGTCGGGGACAACGGGAACACGCTGATGAGCATCCCGCGCGACTCCTGGGTGCCGATCCCCGAGTACAAGGCGGGCAGCGGCAAGACCGTCAAGGCCACCACCTCGAAGATCAACTCGGCGTTCTCCACCGGGAACGGCCGGCTCCTGGTGCAGACCGTCGAGCTGAACACCGGCATCCGCATCGACCACTACGCCGAGATCGGGTTCGCCGGGTTCGCCGGCATCGTCGACTCCATCGGCGGCGTCCAGATGCACATCGACCAGGACATCAAGGACCGGGACTCCGGCCTCGACCTCAAGGCCGGCGACCAGACGCTCAACGGCACCCAGGCCCTCGCCTTCGTCCGCCAGCGCCACCAGATGGCCGACCAGGACCTCGGCCGGATGCGCAACCAGCAGAAGTTCCTCGGTGCCCTCGCCCACCAGGCCGCCTCCCCGGGCACCGTGCTCGACCCGTTCACCTTCTACCCGCTGGTCGACTCGGCGCTCGGCACCCTGATCGTCGACGACGACTGCGGACTGACCGACCTGGGCTCGCTCTTCCTCGCCATGAAGGACGTCAACGGCGGCGGCGGCAAGACCCTCACCATCCCGATCGGCAACGCGGACTACCGGACCAAGACCGGCGAGTCGGCGGTGCTGTGGGACACCAACAAGTCCAAGCAGGTCTTCGACGCCTTCAAGAACGACACCGCGGTGCCCGACTTCAAGTAACCGGCCACCAGGGGTGATCATCCGGTCGCAATACGTGGATGTCACTCGTCACCGCACTGGTCTACCGCCGACGCCACCGCCTCCTGGGCCGCCTGGTCCAGGAGGCGCTCGCGCTCTACGGGATGGAGGTGCCGGCCGCCTGCGAGATCGGGCCCGGGCTCACCGTCTTCCACCGCGGCTTCGGCACCGTCCTGCACCCGTACACCACGCTCGGGGCGGACGTGACGCCCTACAACGGCGTGACCATCGGCCGGGCCGACCCGTGGGTGCCGCAGGAGCGCAGCGCGATGCGGCGGGTGGTGGTCGAGGACGGCGCCGTGCTGTGCGCGGGCGCCAAGGTGGTGTGCAAGGAGGGCGTGCTGACCGTCGGCGCGGGCACCGTCGTGGGCGCCAACGCCGTACTCACCCGCTCGACCGGGCCCGGCGAGGTCTGGGCCGGGGTGCCGGCCCGCAAGGTGGGGACGCGGGAGGGGAACTGGGCGCCCCCGGTCTCGGCGTCAGCCTGACGCGGAGACGGGGGCGTCAGACCGACGGCGGGGACGGCAGCCGGTCGAGCGCGATCCCGAAGTGCTCGCGGTAGGCGGACAGCGCACCGGCGTCGGTGAGCTGCTGCTCGGTGCGGCTGCCGTCGGGGGCGGTGCGGATAAGCCGGGTTCCGCCGAGGGTGATCCGGCCACCGTCCGGGGCGGGCAGCGAGCAGGCGGACGAGCGGGTGAAGTGGGACTGCGGCGAGGTGGTCTGCCACCAGCAGGTCGGCCCGAAGTCGGCCAGCCCGTAGGGGCGTCGGTCGAGCCGGTACTGCGGCTCGCCGTCCATCAGGACGTCGAGTTCGCCGTCCCCGCCGTACGGGCGGACGGTGAACACGCCCTGGGGGTCGGCCTGTTCGCCGTGCTCGTCGAGGCGCAGCGGCAGCTCGCTGAACCGGCCGAAGCCCACGTCGGCCAGCCAGGGCTCGTCCAGGTCGACCCGCAGCGCCAGGTGGTCGAACGGCGGCCCCGGCCGCTCCCCCTGGAAGACCCGGGCGGCCAGCAGACTCACCCGGTAGCCCAGCGAACGCAGCAACTCGGCGAAGGCACCGTTGAGTTCGTAGCAGAACCCGCCGCGCCGCCGGTCCACCACCTTCGCCACCAGCGCCGCCGGCTCCAGCACCACGGGCTCGCCGAGGTGGATGCTCAGGTTCTCGAAGGGGACCGTCCGCAGGTGCGCCCGCTGCAGTCGGGCCAGACCGTCAGCCGAGGGTGCCCCCGGGTCCGCGACACCGATCCGGTCCAGGTACGCCGCCCGGGTGGCGGCGGTCAGCCCCTCGTACGCCTGCTCGTGATCCATCCGCCCATTCCATCCCGGGCCGGAGCGGCGGGCCATCGGTCCTTCGACCTAGGGCACGGGAACGACACCGCCCCGGAGTGGGGGGGGGGGGGGGGGGGCGCCCGCCCCCCCGGGGGGGGGGGCGGGGGGGGGGGGGGGGGGGACAGGCGCCCCCGCGCGGGGGGGGGGGGGGGGGGGGGGGGGGGGGGGGGC
>NZ_JBIRJC010000050.1:37309-41106 GCF_044329365.1 Kitasatospora sp. NPDC017646
ACAACCCCCCACCCCCGCTTCCCCCCCCCCCCGCGTCTCCGTTTGTGGGGCCCGGTCACCCCCCCCCCCCGGGTGGGGCCGGGCGGCGGCCCCCCCCCCCCACTCCGGGGCGGTACGCGTGGCAGTGGACGCGGTGACTACTCGACCACGCCGGACTTGGCGATCTTGATGGTGGCCGAGGTGCGGCCGCTCTGCGAGCCGAGGCCCTCGACCTTCTTCACGACGTCCATGCCCTCGACGACCTCGCCGAAGACGACGTGCTTGCCGTCCAGCCAGTCGGTGACGATGGTGGTGATGAAGAACTGCGAGCCGTTGGTGTTGCGGCCGGCGTTGGCCATCGACAGCAGGCCCGGGCGGTCGTGCTTCAGCTGGAAGTTCTCGTCCGCGAACTTCTCGCCGTAGATGCTCTTGCCACCGGTGCCGTTGTGGTTGGTGAAGTCACCGCCCTGCAGCATGAAGGCGGGGATCACACGGTGGAAGCCGGAGCCCTCGTAGCCGAAGCCGTTCTGGCCGGTGGCCAGCTCGCGGAAGTTGCGGGCGGTCTTCGGGACGACGTCGTCGTACAGCTTGAAGACGATGCGGCCGGCCGGCTCGTCGTTGATGGTGATGTCGAAGAAAACGTTGGAACCCATGCAGGGATCATGGCATGACCGGCCGGGCACCGCGCGCCACCCCCGGCTACCCCGCTGGTGGCGTCGGCGTGTTATTTCCGCGTTCGTCGCCGCGCCGGAACGGTAGAAGTTAACATCGATGTCAGATTCAAGCCTTCGGTCGGAACGACGTGGTGGACGGCGGGGTGGACGGCATGCGGATCGGCGAACTGGCCCGGCGCACGGGCGTGAGCGAGCGCTCGCTGCGGTACTACGAGCAGCAGGGACTGCTGGTCGCACGGCGCACCGCGGGCGGCCACCGGGAGTACCCGGAGATGGCCGTGGACCGGGTGGTGCACATCCAGGAGCTGTTCGCCGCCGGGCTGCACAGCCGCACCATCTACAAGATCCTCCCCTGCATGCGGGACTCCGACGGCGGCCCGAGCGAGACCGCCACCCCGCTGCTGGTCGAGGAGCTCACCTCGGAGCGGGACCGGATCGACCGGATGATCACCGACCTGAAGCGCTCGCGCGAGGTGCTGGACGAAGTGATCGCCGGCGCCTCCGGGGAGCCGGCGGTGGCCGGGGCAGCTGCGGCCGAGGCGGCGTAGCGGCGGGCGGCTCAGGCCTTGAGCTTGCGCCAGACCGCCTCCAGGGCCGCGATGTCCGCCGCGTCCAGCCGGTCGGTGAACACCGGGGCCAGGGCGGCCCGTCGGGTCGCGTCGGCCTCGGCGAAGAGGGCGCGGCCCTGCCCGGTCAGCTCGATCCGCACCGAGCGCGCGTCCGAGGCCGAGGGCGTGCGGGACACCAGCCCCCGCCCGGCCAGGGCGTCCACCACCCGGGAGACCTGGCTGCGGCTGAGCATGGTCTTGGCTCCGAGGTCGGAGGCGGCCACCGGCTCCCGCTGGCCGTTCAGCCAGAGCATCACCTCGAACCAGGACAGCGGCAGCCCGTGCACCCGGGCGAGCTCCCGGTCCACCCGGGCGGCCAGGGTGGTGCCGGCCCACACCAGACCGTAGAAGGCGTGGTCCTGTTCCGACAGGGGGCCCAGGGAGAGATCGGCGCGGTCCATGCCGTTCATCGTACCGAGGGTGCGTGCGTGTGCACACAGTGCCCGCGCTTGCACACCCGGATCGGGGCCGGCCCGGCGGCCAGTAGCATCGGCCACCAACCAGCTTGAGGGGGACGGAAGATGAGTCGGATCGGGGTCTACCTGGCGCATCCGCGGCCGGGCAGCTTCAACCACGCGCTGTACGGCGCCGTGGTGGACGAACTGCGCGGGCGCGGCTGCGAGGTGCTCGCCCACGACCTCCCCACGGAGGGCTTCGACCCGCTCAACACCTCGGACACGCCCGAGACCCGGGAGCGCGACGAGTTCGGCGACCCGCTGGAACGGATCCGGACGGCCTGCGTGCTGCCGTACGTCGGAGTCACCGACGTCCGGCGGACGGTGTTCCGCACGGTCACCGACTCCCCCGCCGCCGAACGGGCCGCATGGCCGCGGCAGGCCCGGGAGCAGGCGGCCGCGCTGCTCGGCCGAGCCGGCCCCGGCCCCGCCCGAGTCCCCTACAGGACGAGCTCCGCCACCTCCTGGTCACCACTCAGCTCGCCGGTCGGACGGAAGCCCAGCCGGGCGTAGAACCCGGCGGGCCCGGCCGGGCCCGGGTGGTAGGTGACGGTCGCGCGGGTGCCGCCGCGGCGCCGGATCTCCGCGCAGACCCGCTCGACCGCGAAGCGCCCGTAACCGCCGCGCTGCCGCCCGGCGTCGACCAGCAGCCGCCAGAGCCCGGAGCGGGGGCGGTCGTCGGGGCGCTCCGGGTCGAAGCGGACGTCGAAGAAGGCCATCACGAAGCCGACCGGCCGCCCGCCGTCCAGGATCAGCCGCGGCCAGGCCGTCTCCCCGTGCACGTACGCCTCGGCCAGCGACTTCGCCACCGGCGCGACCAGTCCCTCCTGGTCGGGGCGCACCCGCAGGGCGAGGGCGGCGTCGATGTTCCCGGGGGTGAGCACGGCGAGGCTGAGGTCCGAAGGCACGGCGGTCAGCCTAGACAGCCAGGCCGCCCGCCGTCGCCCGGTCTACCGGGCCGCGTTCACGCGCCGGCCGGGTAGTCGGTGCCGCGGCTGACCGCCGCCCAGGCCTCGGCTTCCTGGCGCGCGCCGTCCAGGTTGCCCAGGATCGCGTCCACGGCGTCGGTGCCGAGTGCGAGCCGCAGCGGGGTCTTCTCCGCGGCCAGGGCGGTCAGGATCGCCTCGGCGGCCTTCACCGGGTCGCCCGGCTGCTTGCCGTCGGAGTCCGGCAGGCCGGTGCGGACCGGGCCGACCACCGGCTCGTACGCGTCGATCGGGGCGCTGTGGGCCAGCGCGCCGCCGCCCGCGAAGCCGGTCCGGAACGCGCCCGGCTCGACGATCACCACCTTGATCCCGAAACCGGCCACCTCCAGGGCCAGCGCCTCGGACAGCCCCTCCAGCGCGAACTTGGTGGCCGAGTAGGCGCCCACGCCGGGGAAGGAGAAGCGGCCGCCCATGCTGCTCATCTGCACCACGGCGCCCGTGCCCCGGGCGCGCATGTGCGGCAACACGGCCCGGGTGAGCGCGGCCGGACCGAAGAAGTGCAGGTCCATCAGGTCCCGCAGCTCGCGGTCGGTGGACTCCTCGACGGCGCCGATCAGGCCGCGGCCGGCGTTGTTCACCAGGACGTCGATCCGGCCGTGCCGCCGCACGGTCTCCTCGACCACGGCAGGGATCCGCTCCTGGTCGGTGACGTCCAACTGCACCGGGACCAGCCGGCCCGGGTGCGCGGCGGCGAGCTCCGCCAGGGTCTCGGGGCGGCGGGCGGCCGCCACGACGGTGTCACCGGCCGCCAGCGCCGCCGCGGCGATCGCCTGGCCGAAGCCGGAGTTGGCGCCGGTGATCAGCCAGACCTTGCCGTCGGCGTGCTGCTCGGGGGTGCTGCTGCTCATGTTCGGTTCTCTCCCGCAATGATCGCGCCCTGCACACAAGTTGACGATCATTTATGTCATCCGGGCCGCCGGTTCGTCCAGGACGGTTCGATGCCGGACGACGAACGGCCCCCGACCGCTCACCGGCGGTCGGGGGCCGTCGCGAAGGACGTGCCGGCTACGGCAGGTTGCGGGCCATGACGATCCGCTGGACCTGGTTGGTGCCCTCGTAGATCTGGGTGATCTTCGCGTCCCGCATCATCCGCTC
>NZ_JBIRJC010000051.1:0-39659 GCF_044329365.1 Kitasatospora sp. NPDC017646
CGGGTCGTCGAGTACCCCCCGACCTTCGGCGTCCCACTGCCGTCCCTGCTGTCCAGCAGACGCGTCGGCCCGAACGCCACGTACTGCGAACCGGCTGTCACCGCGGTGAGGGAGTTCGACACCGAGTAGCCCGCCCGGTCGGTCGCGGTGACGAGGATCGGGTACGAGCCGAGCTTCGCGTACGAGTGGGACAGCACAGCGGGGTTGGTCACCGCGGCGTTCGCGTCGCTGGAGGAACCGTCCCCCCAGTCGACGTGCACGCTCAGCGCACCGCTGGCGGAGGTCACGTCAGCGCTCAGCGAGACACCGAACGCGCTGGTGTGCTCACCGGTCACCGCCACCGTCAGGTCGGGGGCGTACTGGATGGCGCCCCGGTCGGTGTAGGGCGTGGTCCCGTAGAAGTCCGAGCCCAGCTCGCCGGGGGCGGACGGGTTGGCCGAGCCGATCGCCGCCGAGCCGGGCTGCGGCCGGGCGTCCACGTCGACCGAGGTGTTCGGGCGGAAGAGCACCGAGGTGGGCGCCTTGGTCTCGGTCAGGTCGTGCGTGCCCTGCGAGGTCGCCGCCTTGAAGCCGTCCAGGGTCGGGTACGTGGTGCCGGCCCAGCGGTAGGGCGCGGTGGCGTCGGCGCCGTAGACGTAGAAGTCGTTGTAGTCGGCCGTCACCGTGGTCGACTCGGCCGACACGGTCACGTCCGGCGCCCAGCCCTGGCCGTTCGACGTGCACTGGGAGTGGTAGCCGCCCAGCACCTGGTCGGTGGTCGGGTTGGCGTCCTCCAGGACGTTGTTCTCCAGATTGACGGCTGAGGACCCGCCCTCGATGTCGATCGCGGCCTTGCAGCCGCGCTGGACGGTGTTACCCGCGACGTTCAGGCCCTTCACCCCGGTCGCGACGATGCCGCCACCGGCGAGGACGTCGCCGGCGAGCGTGACGGTGCCTGCTCCCGACGCGACCGAGACCGCGGTGCTGTTGCCGCCCTGGGAACCCGTGTCGAGGTACGACCGGGTGATCGCCACCCCGCTGGACGCGCCGTCGATGGTGACGGTGCTCGTGGTGTTCTTGGTGTACGCGCTCAGGTAGCTGGAGTCCAGCGTGACCCCCGAGGAGCCGACCACCTCGACGGCAGGCGTCAGGTCGTTCGAGTACAGCATCAGGTTGCTGACCGTCACGTTGGAGACGTGGTCGAGGATCAGAGCGGGTCCGGCTCCGCCGTTGACCCACGCCTGGTCGCCGATGCCGACGATCGAGATCCCCGAGGTCTTGACGGTCACCGACTCCCAGTCCGAGCTCCCGACGGAACCCTGGAGGTCGATGGTGTCGCCCGGCTGCGCGGCGTTCACCGCGTCCTGGAGCAGGCAGAAGGGCGCGTTCTGCGCGCCGGTGCCCGTGTCGGCGGCACACGTTCCGTTGAACACGTAGGCGTAGATGGTCTTTCCGGTGGCCGGCGTCGCTGAGGACGTCCGCGTGCCGGAGAGCGCCGGCCGCGCGCTCGAGAGTGTCGGCCGCGCTCCGGAGAGCGCCAGCCTCTGCTCCCGGACCGACTTGCTCGCGGGGCTGGAGAAGGCGTCGAAGCCCGCGCCCCCGATGCCCGGCAGCTGAGCCGTGGTCACGGGGTGGGCAGAGGTGGAGTCGTTCGCCGGCCCGACCGCATGGGCCGGACCTGGAACGAACGCGATACCGGCCGCGAGAACCGCGGCCGACGCGACAAGACGGCGGTGGAACACCGACCCCCCAGTTGGGATTATGTGGCGATCTGATGAAAGCTGGGACAGGCTACAGAACGACGCCTGTCGAGTGGAAAGCGTTATGGGCGCGGAGCGGCCTTGCGGCGCTCGACCACCCGCCGCGCGGAACCGGACGGACTCCCACCGCCGCAAGGGGCACTCCGAGACGGGTTGTCGTGGGGGATCTGTAGCCTGGCCGCCTCATCTCCTGCTTTGCTTCACGTGTCTGACGGAGGGGCCAGTCTCCTACCGCCGTCCTGTCGCGGAGCGAGGCTGCTACGAGGGTAGGGCCGCTGCATCAGTGCCGCAGCTACTGCTCGCCGGACCCAGTCACTGGTCGCCCAGTTGGGCGCCGGGTCGGACGCTCTTGAACGCAGGCGGATGCAGCTGCAACTGCTGGAGCGTCCGCTACACGATGCCGAACCCTGCTCGGGACGCCCGCGCGCACCTTCCGGCAATGGGCGAGCGAGAACGCCGCCGCGTTCACCGCGCGCTGACTGCCGCCGCTCCAGCGCCCCGCTCGGCCCACCCGACTTCACTGAAGGATCATCACCATGAAGCCCGTCGGCTACTGGCTCAACCACACCGACAAGGCCCTCACCCGCTACATGAACGGCATGCTCGACGAGTTCGGCCTCACCCGGACCACCTGGCAGGTCCTCAACGTCATCCGCGACACGCCCGACGCCGCCGACACCGACGTCCACACGGTCCTCGCACCCAACGCCGACCCTTCCCACCCTGACCTCCGCCATCGACACCGTTCTCGCCGACGACTGGGCCACCCGCCCCGCACCTGGCCGACTGGTCGCCGCCGTGAACGGCCGTCAGCGCCTCGCCATGGTCGAGGACCGGGTCAACACCTTCCGCAAGCTGTCCATGGTGGGCATCACCACGGAGGACTACCACGCCGCCGTCAGCGTCCTCGAACGCATGACTCGCAACCTCGAAACCCAGTGATCACGGTCGTCGATCAGCGACAGTGACCACCGCGTGCGATCGAGCACTTTTCACCCACAGTTGGAAGCTCCTATAGATCGTCAAGCGGTCTGTGGGAGCGGTTTGGCGGGGTGGATCATGTGGGGTAGGTGGCGGTATATCGCGCGGGCGACGAATCGTTTGAGGCAGCGGACGATGTCCTTCTTGTGCCCGGCAGCACACTGCACCGACGACCCCTCCGAGCGCGCCCCCGCGCGCCGACCCACCACCACCGAGGAGGACAAGGTGACCACCCAGCCCGACCACCAGGACGCGGTCGCGCCCCGGCCGGCCACCCTGCACGAACCGCGGACCGCGCTGTCCCGCTACGGCCTGCCCGGCGACCGCGACCTGTTCGAGCGGGACCTGGCCGCCGCGCTCGACGCCTCCCCAATCGGCGACCTGGCCGCCGTCTCCGAGGTCATCTCCATCTACCGCCACCGTCTGATCCTGCGCACCAGCCCCGAGGCCATGGCCTCCCTCGCCGCGCCCATCGGCGGCCAGCGGTGGACCCCGGCCGGCGAGGCCTTCGCCCGGCTCCGCGCCGCCAGCGGCGACCGGTGACCGAACAGCCCGAACAGCAGCCGGCGCGACACGCTCGACGTGGTCGAGAAGTTGGTCGAGCGCTTGGCGGTGTTTCCGCGGCTGGGGATCCCGGTGCCCGGCGGCAGCGACCCGGAGGTCGACGACGACACCGCCCGGACCGACCCGGCCGCCGACTCCGGCGACCGCATCAGCGTCGTGTACAGGTTCCACCCCGGGATGTCAGCGATCTTCGTGACCTGGGTGATCGCCGGTCCCTGACCCCGGGTCAGCACTGCCCTGGAGATGGCCGGGCCCCTCACGCTCGTCGACGTGAGGGGCCCGACCATCAGCGTACGGGCCAACCTCCGCCCGGCGTTCGGGTTTCGCCCTGCCGCAGGCGGGGAGTTCCGCGTAGCGTGACCGACGGATCCGACAGCCACCGCTACCGGAAGGGGAGTTCGGTCGCCATGTGCGCGAGGCATGATCCGGCGCTCGCTTGAGCCGCCACCACCTGGACCTGCAGCACCAAGCCATCTGGTGACCAGGCAGCAGGGCTTCAAACCGCTGTGTCGCTGGACGGGACGGCGTCTCATGTTCTGACATCATCCTTTGATGCAGCCGCTGCCGGTTCCCTGCCCCGCCCACCTCATCCCAGACGCCACCGGCACCGACGCTTTCCACGACGACTACCGCAACGCCATAGCGCGCGACGTCGTATTCGTTGCCATCGAATCCGAAAAACGCCAGCAGTGGACTGTGAAGGCGGACATCCTCACTGCCGGTTCGGACCACACGGTCACCGATGCCGTCAACGACACAATCCGGGCGGCGATCACTCGCCTGATCCAAAGCCATGAGGTCGGTTTGGACGCCTACACAGGGCCGGTCTACTTCATGATGCATGGCGTGCGGAGTGAAGAACGAGCCCGCGAACTCGCGGCCGCGCTGCACGCCGCCCTCTACGGAGAGCTGGAACCTCTGGCACGCGCTGTCCCTCCCGTGCTCTGATTCGCCAGGTCGCTCTCCTCGGAGAACACCAGGCTCACCGCGCCGCCGCTCAAGGGGGCGGCCAGGCGAGGTCGGGGTGGCGGCGGAGAGCTGGGAGGGCTACGAGCGCACCGAACCCGACGCCCACCTGCCCGACGTGAGCCGGGTCATCAGCTGGACGCCGCCCACCGACCGCGGCCTGGGTGGCCCGGACCGCGACCACAGTCTCGGCGATGGCCTGGTGTACCTCACCTGGACGGGCATCGCCGGCCCCCAGGCCGCGGCCGCCTGGCCGGCTGGATCGAGGCCCACGACGACCTCGGCAACTGGACCGCCCTCGTTGGCGGCCGCCCTGTCGCGGGCGCTGTCGACGGCGAACTGCTGCCGTCCGCGGACCTCGCCAGCGCCCTCACGTCGCGGCGCCCGGCCCTCGCCCAGAATCCCGGCGCGCAGTGGGACGGGCGCGGGTGCGTGCACTGGCGCGGTTGGGCGGCGAGGCTGGGTGCGTGAGCATTGTGAGCGGGGACCCGGTGAGCTCTGAGCAGGTGTACGCGGCACTGGTGGCCTTGAGGAGGGAACCGGTCCTCGACCCGGATCTGTGGCCGAACGGCCCTCAGCGGGACGACCTGCGCAGGCTGCTGGGCGTCCTGCTGGCCGTGGTGGAGCTGGAGATCACCGCCACCACCCGGCTCGGAAGCGACCAGGACACGGATGTCGCCGAGGTGCTGCTGGGGTGGACCGACCAGGTGGGAGCGACTCCTGGCCTGTTCGCCAACGTGCTGGCCAACCGCCTGCAGCGCACCGCTGTCCAGCTCATGGGACTCGACGGGGACGGAGAAGGGGGAGAGACGTCGCCGGGGCGTATGGCGTCGTCCATGGCCGTGGTCGCTGCGGCGGACACCCTGGACGCCGATCTGAACTTCGAGTCCGGGGACGTCGAGGGTGTCCGGCAGGCCCTGGGGCGGGCGGAGGCGTCCGTCATCGAGATCCAGCAGAGCATGCACGACCTGCGGGTGGCCATCGGCGACGCGCAAGAGGAGTGAACCCGGTCACGGACAAATCGGAAGGACAAAGCCGTTGACCGGCCGGGCCCGGCGGAACGCACCCCCGACGCCCGCCCTGCGGAGCCGGTCCACTACTGATCGGGGACCCCCGGGTGACCCCGCCGGGAGCAACCCCGGCGGCAGCGCGGCCGGGGTTCGCACAGACTGATAGCAGGCCGGTCCGCGTCCGAACCCCCGAGCGGGCAGCGGACCGGTGCTCCTCATCCGCGCGCCGTTTCCCGAACCCGTCGAACGCTCTGCTCGCCAGCCGATTGAGCGCTGCCGCATGGCATGTTCGCGGCCGAAATTGCGCAGGTCAAAGCCGCACCAGTTCACCGGCACGGTCATCACGCAGCGCCAAGCGTGAAAGTTCCTGGCCAACCCCGACCTGGCTGTCTCCGACAACCCGAACGCGATGCTGATGTGCGTCCGCAAACGCGAGCGGGCTCTGTGCCACCGCGACGGAACCAAAGACGCCCCCAGCCTGGACCGGTGCGTCCCAGCCTGCGCCAACATCGCCCGAACCGACCAGCACGCCGCCCGACTCCTGGAACGCGCAGCCATCCTGGACAACCAGGCCGTTCACACTCCCGGGCCGCTCGGCTACCGTCTCCGCCGCCGTGCCGACGACCTGCGCAAGCAAGCCGACACCCACCACCGCACCCGAGTCACGACCCAGGAAACGCCATGACCCCGCGTTGTGCAGCGGATCAGTGAGCAGGGCTTCGGGGAGTACACGTGGCTTGCGCCGGCGCCGGAGGCCCGGGTGGGCGGCCGGTCGGTGCTGCTGATCCCGGCCCGTGTCGGCGGTGCCGGCCCGACGCGCTCCCGCCGGACTACGAGCTCATCGGCCGGTCGCGGTGCGTCGGGTCGGCGAGGTACTCGGCCTTCGGTGTCGATGTCCGGGGCAAGCTGGAGCCGCTTCGACTTGAATCCGCTGCGGCCAGGTGGGTGAGCTCGCGCGTCTGGCGAACGCGGCGAACTCGTGGTCGGCGATCGTTCTTCTCATCCTGCCTTACCGTCTACGCGGCACGAGTCCGGTCTCGTAGGCGATGATCGCCAGGTGGACGCGGTCCCGGGCCTCGAGCTTGGCGAACAGGCGCGCGACATGGGTCTTCGCCGTCGCCGCGCTGATCACCAACCGTTCGGCTATCTCCGTGTTCGACAGTCCCTGTCCGACCAGACCCAGCACCTCGCGCTCCCGGTCGGTGATCTCCGCGATGAGACGTGAGTCCTGGGCGGGCTCGGTGTCCGGTTCGGGGGCCGCGGGGGTGGCGGAGGTTCCGGCGAAGTCCGCGATCAGCCGTCGGGTGACGCTCGGAGCGATCAACGCGTCGCCGGCCGCCACCACGCGGATCGCGTCCAGGATCGCGTCCAGGGCCATGCTCTTGAGCAGGAATCCGCTGGCGCCGGCGCGCAGAGCGCCGTAGACGTACTCGTCGTCGTCGAAGGTCGTCAGCACCAGCACCTTGGGCGGGTCCGGCTCGGCGGTCGCCTGCCGGGTCGCCTCGATCCCGTCCATGTCCGGCATGCGGATGTCCATCACCACGACGTCCGGCCGCAGCTCACGTACCAGGCGCACCGCCTCGCGGCCGTCGCCGGCCTCGCCGACCACCTCCAGGTCGGCGGTGCCACCGACCAGGATCCCGAGCCCGACCAGCATCAGCGGCTGGTCATCGACCAGCAGCACCCGCACGCTCATGCCGGGAGCCTCGCCGTCACCCGGAATCCGCCCTCCGGACGCCGGCCCGCGCTGAACTGGCCGGACAGCAACGACACCCGCTCGCGCATGCCGAGCAAGCCGAAGCCACTCCCGCCAGCCGCCGCCGAGGGCCTGGGACGGCCGGGCCCGCCGGGACCGTCCTCCCCGTCGTCCACCACCTCGATCGTCACCCCTTCCGGCTCGTAACCCACCGCGACCCGGCACGTCCGCGCACCGGAATGCCGCACCACGTTCGTCACCGACTCCTGGACGATCCGAAACGCCGACAGCTCGATCTCCGGCGGCAGCGGACGCCGCTCGCCCCACCAGGTCACCTGGACCCGCACCCCGGCGTCGGCCGTGCGTTCGGCGAGCCGCGGAATATCGGCCAGGCAGCCGGCCGGCGCCAACGGAGCGGCCCCCGGCATGGCGTCCACCGGCTCGGCGCGGCGCAGCGCCCCGAGCATGCGCTGCAGCTCGAGCAGCGTCTGGCGGCTGGTGGTCTCGATGCCGGTCAGCGCCTGCCGCGTCTGCTCGGGCTTGGTGTCCACGACCCGCGCCGCCGCTCCCGACAGCACCGTGATGATCCCGATGCTGTGCGCGACGCTGTCGTGCAGTTCGCGGGCGATCCGCAGCCGCTCGGTGACGACGGCGCGGGCCGCCCTCTGCTCGTGCAGGGCTTCGAGGTATTCACGGCGTTTGCGGTACACCCCTCCGAAGACCCACGCGACCGCGAACCACAACGCGAACTGCCCGGCCCACTGGGCCGCGTCGCCGAGGGTCTCCCCGGGGTAGACGTGGATGTTCTCGACGAACGCGGCCGCGACGGCCGCGACGGAGCCGACGGCGGCAGCCTTCGGCCGCCGGACGGCGAGGTACCCGCCCAAGGCGACGAGCAGGACGAACACGATCCAGGGCCGCACGCCGAAGAGGTCGCCGAGCACCGATTCGCCCAGGATCGCCGCGAAGACCGCCGCCGGCAGACGGCGCATCAGCAGAACCGGAAGGGCGAGCACGACGCACAGACCCACCAGCTGGAAGGGCCCGAGGCCGGGAAGCCGGAACAGGCCGTCGTGGTCATGAACCTGAGCGATCGACCAGCAGAGCATCACCGCGTAGAAGCAGGCGGTGGCCAGCACCACGGCCTGCGACATCAGCCAGGTCACGCGCTTCGATGTCGAGAGGCGCTGGAGAAGCTCTTCCATACGGAGATCGTATTCAGTGGCTTCGGCTCCGCGCGTCGCCCCGGGGATGTACGCGGGGTACACCCCTGGGCCGAAGGCCTGGGGGGAGAGGTGACACCCGCCGGCCGACGCGACGGATCACGCTCTGTTCGTAGGTTCGTGACCATGACGAACGCACCGATGATCGACGTCCGCGAGGCGACGAAGAAATACGATGACGGCCCGCCCGCGCCGGCCGGTGTGACCTTGTCCACGACGATGCGGATGATCCTGGGCCCGGACGCGCCCGATTCCGGCGCCCCTTTCGCCGATGGACGCCCCCGAACTAGGCTCTGCGACCCGCTCAAGCAGGTCTGGGCGCCAGTGGATGCCACGGCAACGAACCCGTCGCCAGAGCGCCCCGCACCTCACGTCCTGGCCCCAAGTAGCCTGGCATCACTGTGCTCTGGAGCAGCGACGTGCTGGCCGCCTCTGGCCTGTCCGGCATCGTGCGCCGCCATATTGGCGGGTTCTTCCCGGGCATGAAGCAGGGCCCGGAATGTCGGACCACCAACACGATCGAAGCGCTCAGCAGCGCTGACCACGTGCGCTGGTCGGCGGTGCCGGACAGACCTGGTATCCGAAGCCCGCGACGTCTCGGCAGGGCCTTCGTCACCGCGGGCCTGATGATGATCCCATGGGTTCTCTATCTGTCGATGTCTTTGCCGAAGAAGGCGATGGATAGTCACTGGGCCCTGGACTGGGTAGGTCTGGACAGCTGCGAGGCACTGGCCTTGTTCGCCACCGGTCGATTCCTGAAGCGGGCGGATAACCGCTGCACGCTAACCGCCACAGCGGCCGCTGCGCTTTTCCTGACAGACGCCTGGTTCGACGTTACCGCGGCTACACCCGGGGGCGCGCTGGCTGTCGCGATCGTGATGGCAGTATGTGCGGAAATTCCAATCGCCATCGTGTGCACCGTCTTGGCCTTGCGACTGATCCGCCACCCATTCTCACAGTCCGAAACCACTGAACAGGAATCACTATGAACGCCAATGTCAGTCGGATGCCGAACCGTACCTACCCCACACGCCACACCAAGATCGCGGCGGCGGCCGGTGTCGCTGCTTTGACGGCGGGAGCCTTGTGGTTCACCGATCAGGCACCCTACCCGTACGCACAACGTCGACTACTCGATATTCAGCTTCCATTCCTGACCAAGACAGATTTGGACTCGATGCTCCAGTCGCGAGCAGGAGAACGCATCCTGGAACTGGGCCCTGGCACCGGCCTGCAAGCGTTGCACGTCGCACCACAGTTGGGCCCGAACGGACGCTTGGACATCGTGGACATCCAGCAGGAAATGCTGGACCACGTAATGACACAGGCAAGGCGGGGTGGGATCTCCACGATCCACCCACACCGCGCGGACGCTCGTGAACTGCCCTTCGAGGACCACAGCTTTGACGCGGTCTACGTGGTCACAGCTCTTGGCGAGATCCCTGAACCGGAGCGAGTGCTAAGCGCGGCGACACGCGTACTGAGGCCCGGCGGGCGATTGGTGGTGGGCGAGTTCTTCGACCGGCACTGGATTTCGTTCGGCCGCCTACACCGGATGGCCGACCAAAACGGCCTGCACTTCACTGCGCGTCGTGGGCCCAGCTTGGCGTATATGGCCCGATTCCGCCCGTGCGGACGCACGGCCACCAGAGGCTAGAACACTTGGTCGCTGCGATTCTTGTTCTTGAGGCACGTTTTCCGTTCCTGGTCAGGCTGTTCGTGGGAGTCCGGCCAGGGCGATGGCGTGGTTGACGTGCTGGTCGAGGAGGTTCAGGGCCCGTCGGACATTTGGGGTGAACCGCCCTGGGTTCAGTGGAGACTCGATTTCGTGTAAGGATTCGAGTCATGGCACGTCCTTCCTCCTACCCGCCTGAACTGCGGCGTCGTGCGGTGCGCATGGTTGCCGAGGTCCTCGGTGACTACCCGAACGAGTCGGCGGCACCGCGGGCCGTCGCGGAGAAACTGGGCATCGGCTCCGCCGAGACCCTGCGTAACTGGGTGCGACGCGACCAGGTCGACTCCGGGCAGCGCCCGGGCACGACCACGGAGGAGTCCGCGCAGATCAAGGCGATGAAGAAGGAGATCGCCGAACTCAAGCGCGCCAACGAGATCCTCAAGGCCGCGGCGAGTTTCTTCGCGGCCGAGCTCGACCGGCCACACCAGCGCTCGTAGCGTTCATCGACGAGCACCGGGGTCGCTTCGGCGGCGTCGAGCCGATCTGCCGCGTGCTCACCGAGCACGGCTGCAGCATCGCCCCCTCCACCTACTACGCCCACCACCAACGCGTGGCCTCGCCCTCCGCCCGCACCGCGCGCGACCAGGAACTCAAGAAGCTGATCAAGGACGTTCACGACGCCAGTTACCGTGTCTACGGGGCACGGAAGATCTGGAGGGAGCTGGGCCGGCAAGGCCAAACGGTGGCCCGCTGCACCGTCGAACGCCTCATGCGCGAACTCGGCATCACCGGTGCTGTCCGCGGCAAGAAGGTCATCACCACCATCGCGGACCCGGGCGCCGAACGCGCCCCGGACCTGGTCGACCGCGACTTCGTCGCCGGCGCGCCGAACCGCTGCTGGGTCGCCGACTTCACGCACATCGCCACCTGGGCCGGAGTCGTCTACGTCGCCTTCGTCGTGGACACCTTCTCCCGGCGCATCGTCGGCTGGTCGGCCGCGACCTCCAAGGAGACCCGGCTTGTGCTGGATGCGCTGGACATGGCGTTGTGGCAGCGCGACCGTGACGGATTCCCCCATCAACGAGGCGATGTGGTGCAGGAAGGACTCGCTGGTTGCAGCGCCCCGGGGGAGTCGTTGTGGATCTTGGACTGGCAGCACACGTGCTATCGGCTCCGTCCGGATCTGCCGGCGACCGACATGTTCCTGCCCCGAGTTCTTGAAGGGTGCTCGCGCGAGGGCTGGCCGCTCAGCCCGTATCCGGATGGGGACTACTTCATCTTCCTGGCAGAAGACCTGCGTTTTGGCACTTTCGGCCACCCTTGGGAACACTCCCTCTGTGTGTTCGGTGGCGAGCTGCTGGATGCGATCCAGGACGACCTGCAGCAACTGCTGCAGGTCGTCCTTCGCCGGGACGGGATGACTGCCGACTGAAGCCCACGTTGCTCGCTCCCACACAGAGAGCCGCCCAACAGCGCGTCAGTTCGTGCTGGAGAAGAGGGATTCCTGGGTGGCCTGGTAGCGGTAGGACTCAGTGCCGGTCTGGATCAGCGTGCAGCGGAAGGTGATCCGGTCGGCGATGGCCGCGCAGAGGCGGGCGTCGCCGAAGGTCTTGTCCCACTCGGTGAAGGGCGAGTTCGTGGCGACGGCGGTGGCCTTGCGCTCCTCGCGTTCGGTGAAGATCTGGAACAGCAGTTTGGCGCCCTTGCGGTCCAGGTTGAGCTGCAGGTCCTCGCCGATCCGAAAGGAGCTGACACCCCTCACTGACGCGGACCGGCGGGCGCTCTCCCCGCTGTTCTGGACCCACGTGAAGCCCTACGGCCGGTTCGAGCTGGATATGAACAGACACGCCTACGAACAGCATCTGGTCACCAGCACCCTCGCCGCATAACGACGCGAACAGGTGTCCACTTCACGGGGCAAGGCCCGACCGGAACTTCATGGTTCCGCGCCTCACCGCCTCCATGGCAGATACCTCACGTGGTCAGGCCGGCGCTGGTCAGCCAGATGTGTTCGCATGTCGCCGACGCCTCTTGGAGCTTCTCGCGGGACTCCTGTGAAGCGTGGTAGAAGGTCCGCTCGATCATCCAGCACAGGGCGCGTGCCATCGCCGGGGCCTGGTCCGGTGCGGTGCCGGCCTGGATGCCGGCGCGTTCCAGGACGGCGGTGATAGCCGCGATGAACAGGTCAGCCGTGTGGTTCCACAGCTCGCCGATCTCCGGGACAGTCAACGACAGGTCGATCGCCGTACGCATGACCAGGCCGTGCTCATTCCACAGCTCGACCGTGCGCTGCATGGCTGCCGCGATGGCCCGGCGCGGCTCGTCGGCCTCCGCGGTGGCCCTCGACCGCTCCCACAGGTGCTCGACGGTCCGGGCCACGAGTGCCGTGACCACTTCCTGCTTGGAACCGTAGTAGAAGTACAGCGCGCCGCGGGTGATGCCGGCGCCCTGGGCGATGTCGCCGACGGTCATGGCGTCGTAGCCCTTGTGTGCCAGCAGGGCTTCGCAGGTGTCGAGGATGGCCCGCTCCCGGACATCCCCCTTGCGCTCGGTGGTGCGACGGCTGCGCGCGGAATCGTGGCCGGGCATCAGAGCTGAGCGCCCTCGGCGAAGTCGGTCGTACGGGAGAGTGTCTCCCACGCGCGGATGTCCTCGTCCACGGCCGTGCGTGCGGTGGTGACCAGTCGCAGCGCGTCCGAGCCCAGGACGAGGTGGGCCGGCGGCTGCTCGACCGTCGTGATGTGCACGACCGCTTCCCCCGCCTTGGCCGGATTGCCCAGCTGGTTCCCGCTGGCCTTCTGCCGCGCTTCGCGGATGGGGGTGAACAACTCGTCGTAGTCGTCGACGGTCCGCGCGGCGCGTGTCATGGACCGTCCGGCCCAGTCGGTGCGGAAGGAGCCGGGCTCGATCGCCGTCACATGGATTCCGAACTGCGCGACTTCCTTGCCCAGCGCCTCGAGGATGCCTTCCAGGGCGAACTTGCTGCCACAGTAGGCGGACATGCCGGGCACGGCCATGAGCCCGCCCATGGAGGTGACGGCCATCAGGTGTCCGCGGCGGCGGCGGCGCATGTGGGGCAGCGCCGCCTGCAGGGTGGCCACCGCCCCGAACACGTTCACCTCGAACTGCCGTCGCACCTCGGCCAGCGGGGTTTCCTCGAAGGTTCCCTCCAGGCCGTAGCCGGCGTTGGCGATGACGACGTCCAGAGGGCCGACGCTCCGCTCGACCTCCGCGACCGCGCCGAAGACGGCGTCACCGTCCGTCACGTCCAGGATACGGCCGTGAGCGTGCCCGAGCCTGAGCTCCTCGAAGGCCCGCAGGTCCTTCTCGGAGCGGACGGTGCCGATGACGGTGTGCCCGGCGGCCAGGGCGGCTTGGGCGAAAGCGCGCCCCAGGCCCGTGCTGACGCCGGTGATGAGCCAGTTCTGCTTCTCCATTGTTCCTCCAGAGAGGTGTCACGAGGAGCCGGGGCGTCCTCTTCTGCAAAAGTCTACACTGTGTCGATTTTTATCGTTACCGTGTCGATTCTGGTAGCGCTCACGGAATGGAACCCCCAGGCCATCCGCGTGCCGCGCACCGCCCGGATCGGCGCTGTCAGGGCCCAGCAGCCAGGCCGACAACCAGAACCGCACCCCGATCATCACGGGGACACCCAGTGGGTACCTGAGGAGCCGTATCCCAGCCGGTCTTGAAACGTGTGGATCGAACGGAGTTCCTGGTCGGGTGATCTTCCGGCCGTGCGCGCACGAAGGCTGGGCCTCCTGGTAGCTCGGGGGTGCGACCCCATATCGAGCGGTGCCCGGAGGCCCTGATGTCGTTGTTGTACGGCTCGAGCCCGTTGACTTCAACTCGTCCCCCGTGTCGTGCGATTGCCTCGCGCACGTGTACGGCAACGCGGTCGATCATCCTGATCGGGTTCGCGGCTATCCGTCGGACTTGACGGACGCGGAGTGGGCGGAGGTCCCGCCGTTTTGCCGGTGTCGGCCTGGCTTCAGGGGCGGGGTGGACGGCCCGGGAGTTACTGTCACCGGCAGCTGCTGGACGCGATCCGTTACCTGGTCGCGGGCGTGAATCGTGGCGGGCGATGCCCGCGGACTTCCCCGGCTGGGGCCGGTTTTACGCCTTGTTCCGCCGCTGGCGCGAGCACGGGCTGATCGCCGAGTTCCACGACCGGCTGCGCGGGAAGGTCCGTGAGCGCGAGGACCGCGAGGCCGAGCCCACGGCGGGGATCGTCGACGCGCAGCCGGTGCGGGCCGCCACGGCGGTGCCGGCGCACGCGGCTACGACGGCGGGAGGAAGGTGCCGAGCCGCAAACGGCACATCGTATCTGCGCGGCCTCTTGGATGACACCGACTGCCTGGGCGCGGTGAACGACCGCCGCTGGGACCATGGCGAGAGGCAGGCTCGCTGACCAGCGCGTTTTTTTCAACGACTAAATGGGAGGCCGGGGTCCTGCTCGCCTTTTTCCTCGTGCCGCCCGTAACCGTTGAGCAGTAGTTGCGAGGTGATGTTGATGTGCTGGCTGAGTGCCTCGACGACGCCTGGTACATCCCGGGCGATGGCGCGATCGCAGATCATCTTGTGTTCTGCGGCGACATCGCGGTGGCTGTGCTCGGCCGGTGTGCGGGCCCAGCAGCGGTAGATTTCAGCGGCATCGCGCAGCTGTGTGGCGATGTCCCGCAGCTGCCGGTTGGGACATCCCTCCAGCAGGACGCGGTGGAAGCGGGCGTGGGCGTTCAGCCAGCGTTCGCTGAGGGCTCCGTCGTCGCTGAAGTACGGAGTGCGGGCGAGCTGGTGGTGTGCCGCGAGCAGATCGGACTCCCACTCGACGGTGCCGGCGGCGACGGACTCCTGGACCACGTGGGTTTCGATGAATACGCGGGCCTCGGTCAGCTCCTGCAGGCGCTCGGGGGAGACGGTGACGACCCGGAACCCTTGCTGCGGCGCGAAGGTCGCCAGTCCTTGGCCGACCAGCCGGGGCAGCGCCTCCCGTAGTACCCCGCTGCTGGCCCCGTACGTGTCCTTCAGGGCCTCCACGCGCAGACGTGAACCGGGCTCGTGTCGTCCGTTGAGGATGTCCGCGCGCAGCCGCTTGTAGATCTCCTCGGCGCGGGTCATGGGTCGGGTCGTGGTCATGTCGAAGATACTAGTCCCTGTAGGTGTTTTATAAAAATCTCGAGATTTCATTGACGTATCGACGGGGAGGGCGTTGACTTCAGACATTCATCAGCAAGAGCACCGGAGGCAGCACACCATGAGGACGACGACCCGATCCGGACGGATGTGTCTGGTGACCGGAGAGGCGGTGATCGATGTCGAGCAAGCCAGTGCTGGTCGGTTCTCGGCTGATCCGCTGGCAGTGTTCGAGGAGTGGGACGCGTTCCGGTCGTGGGCTGCAAAGGTGGAGCCTGCAGGCGCCCACGGGGCGACCGGGCCGGACGGCAGCGTTTCGCCGACGCCGCGGCAGGTGTTCGCGATCGGATTGAACTACCGTGGCCACGCCGAAGAGGCCAGCCTGGCGGCGCCTGAGTCCCCGTCGGTCTTCACCAAGTTCGCCACGGCCCTCACCGGCCCGGACACGCAGCTGAGGCTGCCCAGCGGCCGCGTCGACTGGGAAGCCGAGCTTGTGGTGGTGATGGGGCGCCGGGCGGAGCACGTGGCCGCCGGGGACGCCTGGTCCTACGTGGCCGGGCTGACCGCAGGGCAAGACTACTCCGAGCGCGAGGTGCAGTCCGTCGGCCCCGTCCCGCAGTTCTCCCTCGGCAAGTCCTTCCCCGGCTTCGCGCCGACCGGGCCGGTACTGGTCACGGCCGACGAGTTCGCGGATCCGGACGATCTGGCGATCGAATGCCTCGTCAACGGGGAGAGCGTCCAGAAGTCCCGCACCTCATCGATGATCTTCCCGGTCGCGGAATTGATCGAAAGGCTGTCCGCGGTCTGCCCGTTGCTGCCGGGCGACCTGATCTTCACCGGCACTCCGGCAGGAGTCGGACACGCCCGCACCCCTCAGCGCTATCTGCGGCCAGGAGACGAGGTCATCACCCGCATCGAGGGCATAGGACAGCTCCGGCAGACCTGCGTCGCCGCCTGAGAGAAGGGCACACCATGGTCTTGCACCGACTGCAGTCACTCACCGTCGGCGTGCCGAACGTGGCCGAGGCTGCTGACTACTACGTCGACTTCGGACTCGAACAGGTGGCACCCGGACGGTTCGTCACCGTCGAAGGCGGTGAACAGTTCTTCCTCGAACATTCCCCCGTCCGGCGCCTGCTGGCGATGACGGTCGCCGCCGACGACGGCGACGACCTGGACCGGATCGCCGCGAACCTGGAACGGCTCGAGCTGTCCTGCGAACGCGACGCCAACGCCCTGCGTACCACGGAACCCATCGCCGGTATCTCGGTGGAAGTGCGCATCGCACCCCGGCTGACCCGGATCACCGTGCCGGCCACCCCGTACAACGGTCCCGGACGCCTGGACCGTGCCGGCACCCGAGCACCCGTACTCTCCCGCACCAACCCGGTCCGGCCCCTGGCCCTGGGCCACGTCGTCATCGGTTCGGTGGAACAGGAGTCGACACAGCGGTTCTTCACCGAAGGACTCGGATTCAAGGTCAGCGATGTCGTGCCCGGCTCAGCCGCGTTCCTGCGCTGCTCCACCGACCACCACAACGTCCTGGTGCAGCAGGCGCCGCTCAACTTCCTGCACCACACCTCCTGGCAGGTGACGGATGTCGACGAGGTGGGCCGGGGCGCCACGCGCATGCTCACCGAGCATCCGGAACGCCATGTGTGGGGGCTCGGCCGCCATCACATCGGCTCAAACTTCTTCTGGTACCTCAAGGATCCGGCCGGCAACTTCAGCGAGTACTACGCCGACATGGACTGCATCGTCGACGACCAGCTGTGGACGCCACGGTCCTTCGAAGGAATGCAGGCGCTCTACACCTGGGGGCCTCCGCCGCCGCCGTCATTCCTCGCTCCCGAAGACCTGGCCGCGCTGATGGCCGGCGCCCATAAGGCCAACAACTGAGAGCGCCCGCCACCGTAGACCGCGACGAGGCGCGTTGCCCCGCCCGCATCACACGGATGGGGCCCCGAGTCGCATTCCTGCGCCGACCCCCCGTCGGCGAGCCGCACAGAGACACCTTCGCCCCTTTCCCGCAGCGCCGCGGTCAGCAGTCGCGACGGGTGAGACTGCTGAAATCGGAGCCGGAACATTGAGCACACCAGCCTTCGTCCGTCGGCGCGGCCGACCGTCCCCGGGCCCTTCATCGCGGTCAGGCACCGCACTCGCCGTGGGCCTGGCTGTGATGACGCTGGAGGGCTTCGACCTCGTCGCCTACGGTGCGACCACTCCGCTGCTGCTGGGCTACCGTCCCTGGCACCTCTCCGTCGCCTTCGTCGGCCTGCTCGGCAGCCTCACTCCGATCGGCATGCTCGTCGGCTCCCTGCTGGTCGGCCAGTTCACCGACCGGTTTGGCCGGCGCCGCACGACCCTGATCAGTATCGCGGTGGTCAGTGCCGGGATGTTCGCCTGCGCCGTGGCACCCCTTCCATCACTGTTCGGCGCCGGCCGATTCGTCGTCGGGCTCGGTGTCGGTGCGATCTACCCGGCGATGGGCCCACTGATCTTCGAACTGGCCCCGGACAGGCGAAAGAACCTTTACTCGGGCATCGTCCAGTGTGGGACCGCCATCGGCGGTTCGTTCGCGGCCCTTGTCGCCAACACACTGCTGAGTGGGCACGGTTTCCACCAGGAGTACCTGGTCGGCGGCATCGCCGGTCTGCTTCTGTTGCCCATGGCCTTCGTCTGGCTGCCCGAGTCCACGGAGTACCACCAGGCGGTCAGCGCGTCGACCCCGGACCTCGGCAACCGTGGTGTCCGGCTGGTGCTCAGACCGCCCTACCGCGGCACCACCCTGATGTTCTGCGCCATGGCGGCCCTGTCGTTCTTGCTCATCTTCGGCATGAACACCTGGCTGCCGCGGCTGATGCAGACGGCGGACTATCCGCTGCAGGACTCACAGACCTTCCTCGTGCTGCTGAACCTCGGTGCCACCGTCGGCGGGCTCGCGATGGCACTGCTGGCTGACCGTGCCGGATCGAGGGGCCCGATCACGGCCAGTTTCGCCCTCGGAGCCGCCGCGATCGCAGCCATGAGCGCCCAACTGCCACTGCCGGTGCTCTACGGCATAGTGATAGTCGGCGGCTGCGGCGCGGTCGGCGTCCAGGGACTGATCAACGTGTACATCTCACGTTCCTACCCGGTGACCGCAAGGGCCAGCGCGGTGGGTGTCGCGCTCGGGGTGGGCCGCATCGGCGCCATCGCCGGCCCCACGTTCGGCGGCTGGATCCTCGCGGCCGGCCTGGAACCCCGCTGGAACTTCGTCCTCTTCGCCGTCCCTGCCGTCCTCGGCGCAGTCCTCGCCCTGGCTGTCGGCGGACGGACATCCCAGAACCAGGGCCGTCTCGCCCCCGCGCCGCGCGCCAAAGAGCCGACGGCCGGACACACAAAATGAAAGAGCGCATCATGGATACCTACGACATCGCCGTCGTCGGCTGCGGCCCGGTCGGACTGGCTCTCGCACGACTGTTGGCCATGAAGGGGCTCCGGGTCGCCGCCATCGACCCCAACCGGCTCGTCTGCCAGCATCCGCGCGCCACGCATCTCGACGACGAGACCATGCGCCTTCTGCAGACCCTCGGCGCGCAGGACATGGAGCACCGGTTCCTGCGCCAAGCTGCCTGGACACTGCACCGGGAGGACGGGCAGGCCTTCCTCCAGCAGACGCTGCCCGAGGAGGAATCCGACCAGGGCTGGCGCACCGACTACCAGTTCCACCAGCCCGACTTCGAGTCGCGGCTGCGGGGTCTGCTGGCGGCCGACGCGAACGCAGACCTCTGGTTCGGCTGGACGGCCACCGCGATCGAGCAGGACGACAAAGCGGTGCGGCTCACGCTCCTCGACCGGTCGACCGGAGCCGAAACTACTCTCACGGCCGGCTACGCCGTCGGCTCGGACGGCGCCAACTCCTTCGTCCGGCAGGCGATGAACGCCGAAGTTGAGGACCTCCACGGCACTCAGCGTTCCCTCATCATCGACATCCACCCCTTCGAACACCCTGCACAGCTCCCGGCGGACAGCGGATTCATCTGGTGCGAGGGGAAGCGGCCCGTGACCTACGTCCCGATCTTCCCGCCCATGCTCCGCTTCGAGTTCATGCTGCTCGACGAGGACGACGCGGCAGAGCTCGAACGACCGCAGTCGGTGTACGACCTGCTGAGCCGCTGGCTGGACCCGGGCAGCTACCGCATCATGCGTACTGACACCTACGAATGGCACGCCCGGCTCGTGCACGGCTGGCGGTCCGGCCGCCTGCTGCTCGCCGGCGACGCCGCGCACGAAATGCCTCCCATGCTCGGCCAGGGCATGTGCTCCGGGCTGCGCGATGCCGCGAACGTGGCGTGGAAGCTCGCCGCCGTGGTCAAGGGCGAAAGTCCCCAAACCCTGCTCGACACCTACGAAAGCGAGCGGGCTGCGCACGTACGCCCTTACATTGAGGAATCCGCTCGGCAGTCCAACCTGATCGAAGCCCTCGGAATGGGCGCGTTCCCGGAGCTGAACGGAACGCAGACGATCGAGAGGTACCGGCCGCTGCTAGGGCCAGGCGTGGTTGCCCAGCCCGGCGGAGCCATCGGGCAACTGAGCCCGCAGCCACGCGGCGCGAACGGGGAGAAGCTGGACGATGTGAGCGGATACGGCTTCACCGTCGTGGGGAAGCCGGAGGTCACCTCCGCCGTGTCCGTGGACGTGCAGCAGCTATGGCGCCAACTCGGCGTAGTGGCCGTTGCGGAGACGGGGCCGGTCATCGACCGCTGGCTGGCCGAACACGCGGCGGCAGCGGCAATCATCCGTCCGGATCGCTACACCTTCGCGCTCGTCGCCGACACGGCGGAACTGGAACGGGCCACCCGCGACCTGGCGCGGGCGGCATCGGTACAGGGGGTGGGCGCGTGAAGGAGTACGCGGCCGGAATGACGTGGGGGGAGGGCCCCCGCTGGCAGCGCGGCGCACTGTGGCTGTCCGACACCCAGGGCGGAAAGCTGTGGACCGACCATGACGGCCCCTGGCGCGGCATCCCGCTGGATGCCATCCCCAACGGCCTTTGGTTCCTGCCGGACGGGCGGCTGGTCGGGGCCATGATGCATCAACGGCGTATCGGCGTGTGGACCGGCGAGCAATTCGACACCTACGCGGACCTGAGCGCGGTGGCCACCGGTCCGCTCGGCGACATGGTCGGCGACCCGCACGGCAACCTTTACGTGGATGACGTCGGCTTCGCCGCGCACGCCGGTGAGCCACTGCGACCGGGTCGGCTGCTGCGCGTTGCTGCGGACGGAGCGGTACACGTGGCCGCCGAAGACGTTGAGTTCCCCAACGGGCTGGCCTTCGCCGGCGACGGCCGCACCCTGGTTGTCGCCGAGACCACCCGGCAACGACTGACCGCCTTCACCGTCGCAGACGACGGTGCCCTGACGGACCGTCGCACCTACGCCGACCTCGCCCACCTGATCGGCGACGACGTCCGGCCGGACGGAATCTGGGCCACACAGGACGGAGTCTGGGTGGCCACCACGACCGGACACGCCGTCGCCCTGGTGCGGGAGAACGAGCTGGTCACCTCGATCGGCACCGGGACGCTGCTGCCGATCGCATGCTGCAGCGACGGCGGGAACCGGCTCTTCGTCACCCTCGCCGACACCCATGGCCTTCCCTTGGGCGAGGCCATGGCCACAAAGGCAGTGCACACGACGGTCGCACTGCTCGACGTAGCAAAGGCGGGGGACACCTCATGAGTACGAAGCCACCGGACTGGACCCCGACGACACAGGCTGTCGAAAATGCCCGGATCACCGACTTCGCGCGGTTCGCCTCACAGCACGCAGGACGTGACCTGAGCGGTGACTACCACAAGCTGTGGGCGTGGTCGGTTGACGACGTGAACGGCTTCTGGGCCGCGGTGTGGGACTACTTCCGTCTGCCCGAGCGCCCAGCGGGACCCGCGCTGGCGACCGAGGCCATGCCGGGAAGCGTGTGGTTCCCCGGCAGCACGCTGAACTACACGGCCGAGGTGTTCCGCGACCGGACCGGCACCGACACCGCCGTCATCACGGTGACCGAGGACACCGGCCCGGTGGCCGTCACCTGGGACCAACTGCGCCGCCAGGTCGCCTCACTCGCCCAGGCACTCACCGGACTTGGCGTGCGCATTGGTGACCGGGTGGTGGGATACCTCCCCAACGGGGTACAGGCCATCACAGCCTTCCTCGCCACTGCCAGCCTGGGCGCGACCTGGGCGGTGTGCGGGCAGGACTACACCGCGGCCGCGGCCGAAGCACGGTTCACACAACTCCAGCCGACCGTGCTGATCGCAGCGACCGGCTTCCTGTACGGCGGGAAGCACATCGACCGCTGCCCCGACGTAAAAGCCCTGCGCGACGCACTGCCGACCCTGGCGGCGACCATCGTTGTAGGGGACGCGGCACGGGTGCCCGACGCCCTTGGGTGGTCCGCGCTCACCGAGCACGACGCCGACTTCGCACCCCGCCCCGTCCCGTTCGACCATCCGCTGTGGGTCGTGTTCTCCTCGGGCACGACCGGCCGGCCGAAGGGCATCGTGCACGGGCACGGCGGGGTCGTGCTCGAGCACCTCAAAAACCTGGGCCTGCAGCTTGGCCTGCGCGCCGGGGACCGCCTGCTGTGGCACACCACGCCGAGCTGGATGATGTGGAACGTCTTGGTCGCGGGTCTGCTGCTGGGTGCCACAGCCGTGTGTTACGAGGGCAGCCCGACGTATCCCGATACCGGTGCGCTCTGGCAGCTCGCGGCCGGCGTGGAGGTGAAGGTCCTGGGTACCAGCCCCGGCTACCTGGCGGCGTGTCGCAAGGCCGGCGTGCGGATCACCGACCACTGTCCGGCCTCGCTCGAGCGCCTGGGCGTCACCGGTTCGACGTTCACCGGCGACCTGCAGCACTGGGTCGCGGGTGAACTCGGGCCCCGGGCACAGGTGATGTGTACCAGCGGCGGCACCGACGTGGTCACCGCGTTCCTCGGTGCCACCCCCACCACTCCGGTCTGGGCCGGGGAGCTGTCCGCCCCCTGCCTGGGCGTGTCCGTGGAAGCCTTCGGCCCGGACGGGAAGCCGGTGCGGGGCGAGGTGGGGGAACTGGTAGTACTCCGGCCGATGCCGTCGATGCCGCTCTTCTTCTGGGACGATCCGGACGGCTCCCGCTACCGCGACGCCTACTTCGACGTGTACCCGGGAGTGTGGCGGCACGGCGACTGGATCACCATCACCGAACAGGGCTCGGTGATCATGCATGGCCGGTCCGACGCGACCCTGAACCGCCACGGCATACGCATGGGCAGCAACGACATATACGGCCCGGTGGAGGAGCTCAAGGAGATCGCAGAAGCTCTCGTCGTCGGGATCGAGCAGGACGGCGGCGACTACTGGATGCCGTTGTTCGTCACCACCACCGACGGCACCGACGTCGACGACGTGCTGCGCGAGAAGATCCGCCACGCCATACGCCACGGAGCCTCCCCCCGCCACGTACCCGACGAGATCATCCAAGCCCCCGGTATCCCGCACACCCGCACCGGCAAGAAACTCGAAGTCCCCGTGAAACGACTGCTGCGCGGAGACGCTCAGGACACCGTGGTCGACCCCGGCAGCGTCGACAGACCAGAACTCATCGACTGGTACGCACGGATCGGCGCCGCTCACCGTACGCGACGTGGCACCGCTCTCGGTTCCGCTCCGTCCCGATCAGCGAACGGCAGGCCCTAGAGCATTGAACGCTGCCCCGGGCTGCCCGAGGCCGAGGCCAGCAGCATCGTTCCTGGTAGCGGGGCCAGCCATACCACCACAAGGCACGACTAAGGAGCCCTGCCATGACCTACATCGCGTTGGAAGAAGCTTTCATCATCCCGGAGTTGTTCTCGCGCCAACCCTCGTCGCCCCAGAAGATCCAGGTCAGCGACCAGTACGTGAAGGACTGGGGACGACGCCTCGGTGACTTTGAGGAGCACCGTCTTCCCGACATGGACGCACACGGCATCGACATTCAGGTCCTGTCGCTGAGCGTCCCCGGCATCCAGGCCGACACCGACGCCGGCGCCGCCGTCGACAACGCCCAGTTCGCCAACGACTTCCTCGCCCAGACCATCGCCCGCCACCCCACCCGCTTCAGGGGGTTCGCCGCCCTGCCCCTGCAGGACCCTGCCGCCGCCGTGACCGAACTCCAACGCTGCGTCGAGCAGCTCGGATTCAAAGGTGCCTTGGTCAACGACCACACGCAGGGCCGATACCTGGACGATCCCGCATATGACGAACTGTGGAGCGCGCTGGAAGAGCTCCGTGTGCCGTTGTACCTGCATCCCGGCTCGCTGCCCTGCGACGACTGGCACGTGATGCGCGGACGGCCCGAGATGTACGGGGCCAGCTGGAGCTGGCAGGCCGAAACCGGCGGCCACGCCATGCGGCTGATCTACGCCGGAGTGTTCGACCGGCACCCCGCCGCAACCCTGATCCTCGGGCACCTCGGCGAGTTCCTGCCGTTCCAACGCTCCCGCATCGACTCGCGCTACCGCTCGCTCCGGATCGACGAGCCGCTCCAGCGGATGCCGTCGCAGTACTTCGGGAGCAACATCCTGATCACCACGAGCGGGGTACTGGCCCCGGAGGCCGTACAAGCCGCCGTGCTGACCATCGGGGCCGACGCGGTCATGTTCGCGGTCGACTACCCGTACGAGGTCACGGCCGACGCGGTGGCCTCGATCGAGAAGGCTGACCTCCCATCCCAGGTGAAGGAGAAGATTGCCCATCTGAACGCCAGACGTGTGCTGCGCATCTGACCGTAGCGCCTCGTCGGCAAGGTCACCCAGCTCGGGCAGGGGGTCTGATCCGGAGAAGACGGCGTGGCGGGCGGCCGCTCGGCAGTCGTGGGATGTTCGCCGAACAGGAGCGCCAGACCCCGCCGGTGCGACTCCCTGTTCTGCTGCTTCGGCTGGGCATCGGAGTCAGCCGACGGCCGCACCATGTTCTGCCGCCCCCTACTTGTCTTGCTATAGGCCGCCGCGCCGACCTTCGGCGCGGCGGCAGGAGCGGCGGCGCCGACGGGGGAGGAGGCGGACACCGGCATCGCACCCTCCCCGGCGCGTGATCAGCTGTCAGATGGAGTCCGGGGCCAAGCCCGGGGCATCCCCGCACTGGGGCAGGAGGGCCGCAATCTCGTCTGCCGGGCGGGCTGTGTGCAGGCTGAGCAGGTCGGCGATCAGGTCGTCCAGGGGTGGCCAGGGAAGGTTCCCGTGGTCGTTGTAGAGGCTGACCAGACCGTGCAGGGCGGTCCAGAGCATGAGGCCGGCCTGCTACTGCTGCTCCGCCGAGGGCCGCCTGCGCTCCCCCTCGGCGGCGGCCGCCAGGGAGGTCACGACGGCCTCGAGCGGTTCGGCCCCGGCGCCGTGCGCTGATCCGGGGACGAGGTCGTCCGGCATCCGTCCGCCGAAGAGAGTGCGGTAATGGCCGGGCTGGCCGACTCCCCAGCGTACGTAGGCCGCGCACCGGGCGGCCAGGTCGGCCAGTGGATCTGGGACCGACTGCGCGGCCTGGTCCATCAAACGGGCCAGTTCCTCATAGCGCAGCCGCAGCACGTGCTGGATCAATGCGCTCAGGTCGGGGAAGTGGCTGTAAATGCTGGCAGGTGCCACCCCGACCTCACGCGCTACCTGCCGCAGCGTCAGCGTCTCCGGCTGATCAAGAGTGGACAGCAGCTTCGCCGCGGCGTCCACGAGCTGGGCCTTGAGAACCTGCCCCTGCCCGCGTGGATTGCGGCGACGGGGAGCGGAGCGCTCCTGAGGCGACATCTTCGCCCCCCTTCTGACCGGTGCGAACAGTTGAGCAACAGACGTTCACCGTACAGGCAGCTCACGCCTTGACATCACTAACCAACGGTTGTTTACTCAAGTAGCCAACAGTTGTTCAGTTAAAGGGTGAGTGATCATGCGCATAGCCGTACTCGGAGCGTCAGGGCGGACCGGCAGCGCGCTCGTCGACAAAGCGCTGGAACGGGGACACGAGGTCGTGGCCCTGGTTCGCACGCCGGCCAAGGTCACCGTGCCTGCGTCGCAGCAGGTCGAGGTCCGGAAGGCGGATGTCACCGTCCCGCAGAGCTTCCCCGACCTGACCGACGTCGACGTGGCCGTCTCTGCCATCGGTATCGGTAAGGGCGACGGCCCGGGCGCACTGGTCGCCGGGGCCAGGGTGCTCGCGGCGGCGAACGTTCGCGCGACGGTATGGCTCGGCGCACTGGGCTCGGGCGTGTCGAGTCGATCGGGTGGGCTGATCTATGCGGGGGTGATGCGGATGTTCGTCGGCTCGGAGCTGGCCGAGAAGGTCGAGGCCGACCAGATCGCCCTGGATGCCGGCGCTACGGTGTTCCACGCCCCGGACGTCACCGATGGCCCTCTCAGTCCTACCCGCCACATCGTGCCACTGGCGGACCTGCGGCGTCCGCTGCTGCCGCCCCGAATCTCCCGGGTCACGCTGGCCTCCTTGTTGCTGGATGAGGCCGAGACGGGCCGGCACGGTACCGGAATCGTCGTACCCCTGAGTTAGTCATCGGTTGACACGGCAACCCCCGTTGTCCCGGGGGCGGGAGCGAACCACCATCGGCAACCGCGATCGCGGTTGTGTGGACGGCCGTGCCCGGCACCGACGCGTGACAGGGGGTTGCCCCTCGTCCGGCACGCCGAGGTCAACGGTCACCGGCCGTCGCGGTACCCCGAAACAAGGTCGCCCGGGCGAATTAGGCATCGCCTGGTGCGAGTAACTGCATCGGAAGGTCATCATGAGCAACTTCTCAGGAAAAATCGGACTCGTGACGGGTGCTGGAAGCGGAATCGGCCGCGCGACAGCGATCGAGCTGGCCCGGCAGGGCGCCACCGTCACCGTCACCGACATCAACGAGGCAACAGCCGTCGAGACCACCGAAATGATCAGGAAGGACGGCGGAGAGGCACTGGCACTCAGCGTCGACATCGCCGACGAGGACGCGGTGCGGACGGCCGTCGAACGCACGGTCGAGACGTACGGCGGCCTCGACTTCGCCGTGAACAACGCGGGCCTCGACTCGCACCACCGGCAGCTCGACCAAATGAGTCTGGAGGAGTTCGAGCGCGTGACCCACGTCAACCTGGGCGGGACCTTCCTCTGCATGAAGTACGAGCTGCCCGCCCTGCGCAGCCGCGGCGGCGGCGCGATCGTCAACGTCGCCTCCAACGGCGGCCTGTACGCAATCCCGACCGCCCCCGCCTATGTGGCAGCCAAACACGGCATCGTCGGGCTCACCAAGGTCGCCGCCGTGGACTACGCGCCGCACAACATCCGCGTCAACGCCGTCTGCCCCGGCCCGACCCGTACACCCGGCTTCGAAAGGGTGGCGGCCGGCACCGACTTGATCGCGATGCAGGAGGCGATCACCCCACTCGGCCGGATGGCCACATCGGAAGAGGCCGCCGCAGCCGCAGTTTGGCTCTGCTCGGACGCCGCGTCCTACATCACCGGGATCGCGCTGTCGGTCGACGGCGGACGGCGGGCATAGTCATCGCGGTCGAGGAGTGCACGGCCGCCGAAGCCCTCAGCCTGCCCCGACCTCGGAACATCCGCACCACACACGGACGGAGTCGTCAGCGACCCGACGACGGCTCACGAACGATCGAGGCTGACGCTTGTCGCAACATTCCTTGATCATTAGGGGTGTGCTGATGGCGAGGCCGGGTGCAGGCATCAGGCGCTGAGGGCGGCAACGGTCGCCCCGCCGTGACCACGGCCGCCGGTGGACGAGGCGGGCTGTACGCCGGGTTCTGTGCCCAGGGACCTCGGGGTCGTCGGGGCGTGGCCATCCATCCCGTGTGCTGCTCCGGAAGCCCTGAGGGTGCGTCGGTGGGTGAGGATGCAAAGGGCGCGTTCCCGTCGACGATCGGGGAGCATTGTCCGAGGCGAGGTGCGGCGTCGGGTGTTGCAGCGGCTGGCGCAGCGGAACGCAGCGTGGCGAGCGGTGTCCGCACTGCTGCCGACCGCGCTCATACTCCTTCCCCGTCTCGTTCGCAGGCGTCGGCGAACGCACCGCGCCGTCTCGCCCAAACCGGCAAGGAACCGTCAACCACAGGGTTAGTCGGCCGTCAAGTGTCCCGACCAGCATCAGTCATGTCACTTCCACCACTTGATGAGAGATTTGGTCATGGCTACGTTCCTGTACCGGCTGGGCGCTTTCGGTGCCCGCCGGTGGCGCACGATGCTGATCGGATGGCTGGTCGCCCTGGCAGCCATTGTCGGCCTGGGACTGCTGTTCCCCGGCTCATTCCAGAACACCGATTCCATCCCCGGTTCCCCGGCGCAGACCGCGCTGACGAAGATGGACCAGCACTGGCCGGACCCGGACAAGCAGTCCGCGCGGGTCGTCTTCCAGGCGCCGCCTGGTCACAAGCTGACCGAGCGCGCGCTGCGGCAACCGTTGCAGAGCGGCCTCACGGCGGCCGGTCACGTCAGTGGTGTGACCTCGGTCGGCGATCCCTTCAAGGGCGGTCCGGTCTCGGCAGACGGTCGGACCGCGGTCGCCGATGTGACCTTCACGACGGCCAAGGACAGCGACGTCCCGGCCGGCACGCTGGACGCTCTGAAGGCCACCGGGGCCTCCGCGGAGAAGGCCGGTCTGAAGGTGGTGTACGGCGGTGACGCCTTCGCGCCGCCGACGTCCCCGGCGACCGAGTTGATCGGCATCCTCGTCGCCCTGGCGATCCTGTTCATCACCTTCGGTTCGATGCTGGCGGCCGGGATGCCGCTGCTTACCGCTGTCTTCGGCGTGGTCGGCAGCATGATGGCAATCTTGGGCCTGTCCTCAGTGGTCGGAATCTCCAAGAACGCCCCCACCCTGGCGATCATGCTCGGTCTTGCGGTCGGCATCGACTACGCGCTGTTCATCGTCTCGCGTCACCGGTCGCAGCTCGCAGGGGGCATGCCCGTCAGGGAATCGGTGGCGAGGGCCACCGCGACCGCGGGCAGCGCGGTCGTGTTCGCCGGGGCGACCGTGCTCGTCGCCCTGGCCGGGCTGTCGGTCGCCGGTGTGCCGATGCTGACCTCCATGGGCCTGGCCTCGACGGGCGCCGTCGCGATGGCCGTGATCATGGCGCTGACACTGCTGCCCGCCCTGCTGGCCGCCTTCGGGCGCAGGCTCATTCCCAAGCCGGGCTCACGGGCGGCCCATGCCGCCCACCCGGACAAGGCGACCATGGGCACGAGGTGGGTGGGCGGTGTTCTGCGGCACCCGGTGCGCAATCTGATCGTCGTGACCGTCGGGCTCCTGGCGACCGCCGCCCCCGCTCTGCAACTGGAGACGGCCCTGACCGACGACGGGTCGTGGTCGAAGTCGACGTCCACCCGCCAGGCGTACGACACGATCAGCGGTGCCTTCGGCCCCGGCGCCAACGGCCCGCTGATTGTCCTGGTCGAGGGCGACAACGCCACGGCCACAGCCACGACAGTCGAGAAGAAACTGCATGACGTACACGGCATTGCGGACATCAGCGGGATCGAAATCGCGAAGGACCGGGCGGCCGCACGTATCCAGGTCACCCCGACCACCAGCCCGCGCAGTCAGGCCACCAGCGATCTGGTCTCCCGTCTGAACACGGCCACCGCACCAATCGCCCGGCAGGGCGGCAGCTATGTTGCCGTCACCGGCCAGACCGCGGTCAGTATCGATGTCTCCACCAAGCTCAGCGGCGCGCTGATCCCGTTCGCAGTCGTCGTCGTGGGCCTGTCCCTGCTGCTGTTGATGATCGCCTTCCGGTCCATCGCCATCCCCGTCAAGGCCACCGTCGGATTCCTGCTCTCGGTCGGCGCGGCCTTCGGCGCGACCGTCGCCGTCTTCCAGTGGGGGTGGCTGTCCGGACTGCTGGGCGTGCCCAGTCTCGGCCCGGTCGCCAGCTTCGCCCCCATCATCGTCATGGCAGTGCTCTTCGGCCTGGCCATGGACTACGAGGTGTTCCTCGTCTCCGCGATCCGCGAGAACTACGGCCATCGCAAGGACGCCCTCCGTGCGATCGCCGTCGGAGCACGCAACGCCTCACGGGTGGTCACCTCCGCCGCCCTGATCATGATCACGGTCTTCGTCGCCTTCTTGTTCGGCGAGGACCCCGACGTCATGCCGATCGCCTTCGCACTCGCTTTCGGCGTCCTGGTCGACGCGTTCCTGGTCCGGATGACCCTCGTGCCCGCGGTCCTCGCTCTGCTCGGCGACCGCGCCTGGCGGATCCCGCGCCGCCTGGACCGCATCCTGCCGCACCTGGACGTCGAAGGCGACAACGTCAAGCTCGACCAGGTGCCCGCGACAGCACTCGACGGGCCCCATCGGGAGAGCGAGTCCGTGGCACGGTGAACAATTCCGCCGATATTGGGGAGCGGGAGGCCGCCGTCCCAACTCAAGGAGCGCAGATGAGTGTCAGGGATGTCCCTGCCGACGCCGGCCAAGGCCCCGACAGCGTCCTGGTCATCGACGACGACCCTGGTATCCGGCAGTTGCTGATCTCCGCGCTCACTTTCGCCGGATTCACCGTGGACGTGGCGGGCGACCTGACCGAGGCGCTGACCCAGGTCGCCCGCCGCTCGCCCGACGTCATCGTCCTGGACGTCATGCTCCCCGGGGCGGACGGCTTCGAGATCCTTCAGCTTCTGCGGGAACAGGGCATCACAGTCCCCGTGCTGTTCCTCACCGCACGTGACGCGGTGGAGGACCGGGTTCGCGGCCTGCGCCTGGGCGGCGACGACTACGTCACCAAGCCGTTCAGCGTCGTCGAGGTCGGCGCCCGCCTCCAGGCACTGCTCCGCCGGGCCCGAGGCGGCCCGCCCACCGCGGAGGAGTCGACACTGTGCTGCGCCGACCTGGAGATCGACGACCTGCGCCACGAGGTGCGCCGCGGCGGCGACGTCATCGACCTGTCGCCCACCGAGTACCGGCTCCTGCACCACCTCATGTCCCACCAGAACCAGGTGCTGTCCCGATCGCAGATCCTCGAAGCCGTCTGGCAGTACGACTTCGGCGGCGACTCGGTCGTCGTCGAACGCTTCGTCTCCAACCTCCGCCGCAAGATCGACCACGGCCGCACCCCGCTGTTGCACACCGTGCGCGGCGTCGGCTACACCCTCCGACAGCAGGCCGCCCGATGAACCTCGCCGGCCTCCACGGCCGCCTGCACTTGTCCCGCGCCAGCGTTCGACTGCGCATCCTGGCCGGACTCGCCATACTGCTCGTGGCCGGGCTGACGGCCAGCTCGGTGACCAGCGCGCTGCTGCTGGAGGACTTCCTCCACAAACGCTACGCCCGCACCCTGCAGGACACCGCCGCCCGTATGCGGGCCGTCATCGCGCAGGGTCCCCAGGTCGCCAACGGTGACCAGCTCTCCGCTCTGGTGGGCCCGCCGCTGGGCAGCATCGCCGTCGACGGGCACGACCGGATCCTGATGTCCACCGGAGCGGCCGACCTCGCCCCCCAAGCGCTGGTACGCCTCACCGCCGCCGTCCCAGTGGGTCGCGTCGTCGCTTACGACAACATCGAGGGCCTGGACGACCTCAGCGCCATCCGCATTCCCAGCCCCGGCATCACCCTGGAGAAGGCGGGCGAATCCGTGAAGCCGGCCGCGTTCATCCTGGCCATCGACACCTCCGTCGACGACTCCACCACCGACGCCCTGATCGCCCGCCAACTGGCCATCGTCGCCGGCGCTCTGGTCCTGCTGCTCGCCCTCGCCGTCCTCGTGCTACGGCTGGGCATGCGGCCGCTGGCCAAGATGGCCGACAGCGCCGACGCCATCGCCGAAGGACACCTGACCGAACGCCTTCCCTTTCGCGGAAACCGCAGCGAGACCGACCAGTTGGCCGAAGCTGTCAACCGGGCCTTCGACGCACAGGCCCGCGCTGAGGCCACCGTCCGCTCGCTGGCCGCGGACACCTCGCACGAACTGCGCACTCCGCTGTCCACCATCTCCGGCTGGCTCGACCTGCACCGCCAGGGCGGACTCACCGGGCCGCGGCTGGAGACCGCCCTCGGCCACATCGAGAACGAGGTCGGCCGCATGCGGTTGCTGGTCGAGGACCTCTCGCTGCTCGCCCGCCTCGACGCCGGCAGGCCCATCGAGCAGGACCCTCTCGATCTGACCGCGCTGGCCGCCAGTGTGGTGGAGGACGCGCAGGTCATCTACCCCGACCGCAGCATCACGCTGACCGCCGGTGGACCCGCCCAGGTGACCGGCGATACCGCCCGCCTTCAGCAGGTGCTGCGCAACCTCGTCGGCAACGCTGTCCAGCACACCCCGGCACAGACCGCCGTGCAGGTCGCCGTCACCACCACCCCCGGACGCGTCCAGGTCGAGGTGGCCGACGACGGCCCCGGCATCGCACCCCAGGACCTGCCGCGCGTCTTCGAGCGCTTCTGGCGTGCCGAGGCCAGCCGCAGCCGCGCCTACGGCGGTTCCGGCCTGGGCCTGGCCATCGTGGAGGCGATCATCCATGCCCACCACGGTCAGGTCTCGGTGGAGTCCACTGTGGGCGCCGGCACCACCGTCACCGTCCGACTCAACGCGCAGCGCACCGGTACCGCGCCGCGGGACTGACCATCAACCCCCGCCTGGCGGCGCGTCCATCAGTGGATTTCCGCTGCACTGCGGCGTGCTCGTCTCCACGATGTTGCGGCCCTTGTAGTCCTCGGCGCCGAAGCCGATGGGTCGCCTGGGGTGTATGCGGCGGTGGGCGCTTGAGAATGCCTCCCGGTGTGATCGCGGAATCAGCGGCCCACGCTGCGAGAGTGGCGTCGACGCACCCGAGCGCGGCCGCGATCAGCGAATGCGGCGCGGTTCGGCGGCGTCAGACGCATCCGTCCCGAGCCGCCGCGCGATCTCCGGTCGAAGCAGCGGATATCAGCGAGCGTTCTTCTCGTGGTGCGCCGCGGCCAGAGTGGTTGGCGAGAAGCGTGACCAGCTTGTGCCCTCGGTCCGCGTCGTCGGTGTAGCGACGAGTGATGGTGCCGAGTGCATTGACGGCCGGCCGGATTCCGCCTCACCGTCTCCGAAACGGTCCACGCGCACGGCCTGCGGCACTGCCACTACCGCGGCCTGGCGAAACGCATGTCCAGCACGTGCTCACCGCTGCCGGGGCCAACATCATCCGTCTCAGCGAACACTTCCCACCAGGCATTACACCAGCATCGCCGCCTCGACCACCCAGCCACTTCCAGCAGCTCTGCCGAAGGCTCCCCACCTAGAGATCACCAACAGCATCCAGTAGTTGAGCCAGAGCCGCTGAACGTGAACAAAGCCAGGTGGGTGAACGTCAGCGGGCCGAGTGGGTGCCGGCCATCAGCGTGGCGAGGTCCTCGGGCTGCAGGAAAGAGGGGGGAGGGGGCGGGCCCCAGCTGAAGAGGCTCTTGGCTGCCTCCCAGACCCCGGGCTTCCACAGCGCGTCGTCGACGACGCAGTCCATGTCGGAGTAGTACTCGGAGAAGTTGCCGGCCGGGTCCTTGAGGTACCAGAAGAAGTTCGAGCCGACGTGGTGGCGTCCCAGACCCCAGATGTGGCGCTCGGGGTGCTCCCGCAGCATCGCCGTGGCGCCGCGGCCGATCTCGTCGACGTCGTCGACCTGCCACGAGGTGTGGTGGACGAAGTTGACGGGCGCGCTTGACACCAGGATGTTGTGGTGCTCGGTCGAGCAGCGCATGAACGAGGAAAGCCCGGGTACCTCGTCGCTGATCTTCAGGCCGATGCCCTCGGCGAAGAAGCGCTGGCTGGCCTCCCGGTCCGTCGAGCCGATGACGACGTGTCCGAGCTTGCGCGGACGGACCCTGCCCTCGCGCAGGATCCCCGGGGCGCGGCCGGTGCCGCGGTCCGTGCGGCCCGGCCCGTTGTACGCCGTCGTCGGCGCCTCCGGTTGCTCGATGCGCGGGGTGACCGTCACCTCGACCTGTACGCCGGTGATCGGCTCAACGGCGGCGACGCGCGTGTCCGAGGTGTCCGCCTTCAGATCGAGTCGGCGCAGCCGGGACTCGATAGCGCCGATGTCGTCGGGGTTCTCCGCGCCGATCGACAGCGCCACGAGCTGGCGGGCGGGTGAGGCGACGAGGCGGAGCTGGCGGCCTCCGTCGGCGGTGGAGAGCCAGCCGTCGTCCTCGCGGGTCAGCCCGAACTCCTCGTAGTACCGGGTCGTGGCGTCCAGGTCGGGGACGCCGATCGTGACCGAGCTGAGTCGGTGCAGGGCCATCAGGAGACCTCCTTGGTCGCCTCGGCGACGAAGCGCTGGCGCAGCTCGCCGATTCCGTCGAATGGCGTGCCGCGCAGTTGACGGATCGTAGGCGGGGGCGGACGCGGGATCGGGGTCGACCCCGGCGGATCGCGGGAACCGGACCTGCCCGCCGATCCACGGTACGGACATCAGCCGCCGAACTGCGCGAACTTCTCAGCACGGCTGCTCACCCCGCAGGTCTCCGCCGCCTTGACAGCGATAACCTACACTTGTTTACTCATCTCGCCAACAGTTGTTCAGTCACGAGTTGGGCCGGGACCGCACCACGGTGGTCGGCGCGACCGGAAGGACCGGTCGTCGGTTCGTCGACTCCGCCCTGGACTCCGCCCTGGACTCCGCGCCGGACCGCTCGCGGATCTACGACGTTCCATCCTGTCGCCGCGCTCATGCCGGGGCGGCGCGGGTTCTTTCGAGGACCGGTGCCGGACCCCGGGGGTGATCCACTCGCGCTTCCCCGTCGGACGCCGGGATCGCTCCGGGCCCAGGGGCCGGAGCGTTCGGGACGTCGGGCGGTACCGCACACGAAGGGCGCGACGGACCGTCAGACAACCGTCAAGCGCAGCGCGGGCTGGCCGTCAAGCGGGCCGGTGAGGATCGCTGTTGTCACTTCCAGTATCTGAAAGGGATTGGGTCATGGCTTCGCTCCTGTACCGGCTGGGCGCCTTCGGCTTTCAACGGTGGCGGACGATGACGGTCGGCTGGCTGTTCGTCCTCGGGGCCGTCGTCGGCCTGGGAGTGGAGTTCCACGGATCGTTCCAGAACAGCGGATCCATCCCCGGCTCCCCGGCCCAGACCGCGCTGACGAGGATGGGCCGGCCCTGGCCGGACCCGAACGGCATCGGTGATCCGGACGCGAGGCGCTCGGGCGGGTCCCGCGCTCGATCCGCGTGGACGAAAGTCTGCTGACGGGCGATCACCCAGGCGAACACCGAAGGATCCCGGCCGCAGGTCGCCTTCCAGCGGATCACGTCCGTTGCCCGACGGCCGACAGACGTGATCCGCCACCGCACGGCCGAACGCGTCTTCGGTATCGGCCAGGCCGCACCATCGTCCCCCTGTGGACGTCACCGCTCGCTGTGTGCCCTTCTTACCAGCGACTGAGCAGAGAGAACGGATCATCATGCGTATCGCAGCGCCCGGCGCTCGGACATCTGCCGCCGCGTCCGCGGGACGGCTCGCCGTCAAGGTCCCGGAAATCACGGCCCTGTTCTGGGTCGTCAAGATCCTCACCACCGGGATGGGTGAGACCTTCTCGGACTTCCTGGTTAGCCACTTGAACCCGGGACTCGCCCTGGGCAGCGGCGCGATAGCGTTCACGGTGGCGCTGATCGCCCAATTCCGCACCGACCGCTACCGCATCTGGATCTACTGGTCGGCCGTGACCATGGTGGCCATCTTCGGCACCATGGTCGCCGACGCTCTCACCTACCTGGCCGGTCTTCCGTACCTGGTGACGACGGCGGGGTGCTTGATAGTGCTCGCCGTGGTCTTCGTCTGGTGGCATGCGAAGGAGAAAACCCTGGATGTGCACAGCATCACCACTCCGCGCCGGGAACGCTTCTACTGGACGATGGTGATGACCACCTTCGTGCTCGGAACCGTCGCCGGCGATCTGACAGCCGACTTGCTGCACCTGGGGTACCTGGGTTCGACCGTGGTGTTCGCCATCGCCATCGCAGTCCCGGCCGCCGCGCACCGCTGGGCGGGTCTGGGGACCGTCGCCGCGTTCTGGTCCGCCTACATCATCACCCGTCCGCTCGGCGCCTCGATCACCGACTGGCTGTCCCAGTCGCGTCATGACGGCCTGAACTTGGGGACCGGATGGATCAGCCTCGGCGCGACGATCGTCATCGTCGCGCTGCTCGGACTGCTGACGACGCGCGGCGACCGCCCGGCCGCCGGCCTGCGCTCCGACGCCGTCCGCCCCGGCGAGGCGGACGCCTCGCTGTAGGTGTCCAACGTGGTGGCGCAGGTCAAAGCGGGTTGCGGGCGAATTTCGCAACCCGCCCGCAACCCGGTCAGCAACCCGGCCCGGGCCGACCATCAAGGTCTCCACCAGAGACCTTGATGGGTCATCAAGGTCTCCAACGGAAACCTTGATGACCCCCGGTGTCAGCGGCCAAGATCCTTGGTTCTGATCCACTCTCTGTGGAGCGATGACGGTACGTCACCTGGCCATGGGATGATCAACGTCCGTGTGACTACAGCGCGTTCTGGACGGCCTTCTCCCACCTGGCTCTCGTAACCGTTGAGGAGGTCGTCGTGGTCTCCGGGACCGAGCTCTTCTCGGCGCGGAGTTCGACCCGGCAGTGCGGGTGCCGATAAATCATCTGTCCAGGTCGCAGCCTTGATCGCCGGTCTCCGGCCATGCTCGTGCTCGCCCGGGGCCTTCATCTACACGGGCATCAGCGCATCATGATCTGTCCTGCTGCTGCGCCTGACCTACCTCGCCGCGACCAACACGCTGACGCTCCTGCGCCTGCTGCCGATGAGCGATCGTGAGAAAGACATCGAAATCCTCGCGCTCCGGCACCAACTCCTCGTCCTGCAGCGCCGGGTCGGCAAGCCCGCCTTCACTGCCACCGACCGCGCGTTCCTCGCCGGCCTGCTCCACCACCTCCCCACCGACAAGCTGCGGCGCCTCCTGCTGCTGGTCCGCCCAGAGACGGTCCTACGATGGCACCGCGACCTGCTCAAACGGCGCCACGCCGCGACCTGCGTGCCGAAGCGCCGCGGGCGCCCGCCCACCGTCCGCTCGATCCGCGCACTGGTCCTGCGCCTCGCCCGCGAGAACGGCTCGTGGGGCTACCGCCGCATCCACGGCGAACTCGCAGCCCTCGGCATCAAGGTCGCCGCCTCCACCGTCTGGGAGATCCTCAAGGAACACGGCATTCCACCCGCACCCGAACGACAGAGCACGACCTGGGCCGGCTTCCTGCGCAGCCAAGCCGAGGCACTGCTTGCCTGCGACCTCTTCGAGACCCGCACCCTGACCGGGGCCCGCCTGTACATCTTTGCCGCCATCGAGCACTCACCGGCGCCTCCGAATCCTGGGCGCCACCGCACACCCGACGGCAGAGTGGATCGTGCAGCTCGGACGCAACCTCCTCATGGACCTGGAAGACGCCGGCAGCAGGACCAATTTCCTGATCCGGGACCGCGACGCCAAGTTCACCGCCGCCTTTGACGCCCTACTCACCGACGCCGGACTCGAGGTCATCACTACCGGCATCCAGATACCCCGGATGAACTCCATCATGGAGCGCTGGATACAGACCTGCCGACACGAGCTCCTCGACCGCACCCTGATCTGGAACCAGCGCCACCTCCTCCACGCACTCCGCGAGTTCGAGACCCACTACAACGAGCACCGGCCATACCGAACACTGAAGCAAGCCGCGCCCCTGCGCCCATTACCCGAACCGATCAACCTGCCAGCGCACATCCCACGACTGGAAGTCCGCCGACGAGACCGACTCGGTGGAATCCTCCATGAGTACCAACATGCCGCTTGACCAGGCCGGATGATCAATCGGCACCCACACAGTCCCCGCATCCCGGCCGGGGAGAAGGAACGGCTTCGAGCCGAGCACGATCGCTCGACGCGCGTCCTGGAAGAGATCGACAAGGCGTCCGGAAAGGCCGAATGACATGGCGCTCAGCCAGGACCAGCGCGACCAAATCGAGCGGCGGATCCGCGCGGCCATCGACCGCTTGCTGGGCGGGCAGATTCCGCAGGGCGGGCCCTGCGACGTCAAGACGCTCGCCCGCGAGGCCGGCATCTCCCGCACCTCGCTCTACCGGACCTGGGGCCACCTCAAGGACGAGTTCGAGCAACGTCGGGCCGCCGCCTGGGCCTCCGGGCATCAACCCGACCCCCGCGAGGCCCGCATCGCGCGCCTGCGGGACCTCAACCAGCGGCTCACCAGCAAACTCGCCCGCACCCACAGCGAGTTCAACCAGCTCAAGGAGCGTCACCAGTTGTTGCTGTCCGCTCTCGCGGCCAAGGACGACGAGCTTCAGCGCCTCCGTCGTGAGATGAGTATGGTCAGCCGTGAGTTCCCAGTGCTGATCTCCGACGAAGGGCAGGGCGACGGCGTCAAGCGCATCGTCCCTCTGCCTCGCCGCTAGGCACTGTTCTGGCGATGCCGAGCAGAGCTGTCGGCGTACAGCTGAACGTCCCCAGCCACGTACGGATGAACGTGGCCCCTTCTTGATGCGTGTCGAGGACCCTTCCCCGGCACTCTGCTGCTTGGTCGGTGAGGCCACGTGATGAAAGGACCCAACGGCATCGCCGTCGGGTCCCGGGCCGCCGCCGAGGCGGACGACTGGCTGGACCGTCCTTGCCCGATTCGACAGGTCGACGAGGGTCAGGTGGTGGCGAGCAGCATGTCCTCTCCGGTCGACGGGCGAAGGCCGTCGGTGCGATCGGCGAAGTAGCGCCCGGCGTGCGAAGCCCCCGACACGTGTCGGGCGTCCGCGAAACCGGATTCGCGGGCGAGGGCCAGCATCTCCTTCGGGGTGTAGAAGCTGATGAACGGCGTTCCGGACGCTCGCGCACCTTCCCTGCTCGCCCGCAGGCCGGGGCGGTCGGCCTCGTCGAGCAGGTCGGGCGGCAGGAGGAAGGTCATCGCGAGTGTGGAGCCGGGGGCGAGCCCGGCGATCTGGCGCAGGGTGGCCGCGGTGGCGTCCTCGGTGAGGTACATGGTGACGCCGGTGGACGCGATGAACGCCGGCCGACCGGGGTCGAAGCCGACGGCAACCAGCTTCTTCAGCCAGTCCTCGCTCGCCTCGAAGTCGACCGGCACCAGCTGCAGCCAGTCGGGGATGCCGTAGCCCAGTTCGACCAACCGACGGCGCTTCCACGCCTGCGGGCCGGGCTGGTCGACCTCGAAGACCCGCAGGCGGGAGGCGGTCTCCGGCCTGCGCTGGGCGAAGGTGTCCAGCCCGGCTCCCAGGATGACGTACTGGGTGACGCCGCGGTCGGCCTGCTCGATGACCAGGTCCTCGATGAACCGGGCGCGGGCTGCCATGGCCGCCCGGAACCCGCTGGTGAGGTGCGGGTCCATGTCGGGCCGGTGGCGCCAGTCGCCGTCGGGGGCCGCCAGTTCCAGGCCGATCTCGTCCTCGAACACGTGGGGCGGCCGGTCGACCTGGACGTGCATCGACCGCCAGAGGGCGGTCCGCACCGCGGTGCCGTCCGGCGCCGCGGTCGCTTCGTCTGCCATGGTGTTCCCCTTCTCCGTCGCAGTCAGTTCTTGACCGGAGCCTGGAGGCTCCACAGCCGCCCGTCGGGGTCGCGGACCGTCATCAACCTGGTCCCGAAGTGGGTGTCCTCGAACGGCGTGACCACCTCGACGGACGGATCGGCACGGAACGCGTCCGCGTCCGGCACCTTAAGCACGACCTGCACCGGAGGCTCCCGGTCCTCGGGGACCTCCGCGATGAAGACGTAGGGACCGTCGCCGTTGCGGAGTTGGCCGGAGCTGTGGCCCGTCTCGAACTCCAGGTCGTAGCCCAGCGCCTGGAAGAAACGTGCCGCCTTGCCCCAGTTGTGGGTCTCCAGGAACAGGGCCTCGATTCCCTCGGTCGCCATGTCAGGCCTCCTTCTCGGTCGATTGGCACTCTTGCCCATGGGCGTCGTCGAGGTAGGCACGCAGCGCCTCGGCGACCAGTGCCGACAGCGACATGCCCGACTCGATGGCGCGGTACTTCACCTGCTTGATCAGCCCGATCGGCAGGTACACGTTGAACTGCTTGACTTCCTCATCGCCCACGAGACCAGGCTAACTCGTTGGCTAGCATGCTAGCAAGTTAGCCCGACCAAGACCCGGCGCGATCCCGAGGTGCTGCGGCTGGTACTCCGCGTCAGCCCGGTGCTTACCACCGCGCCAGTCCCCGAGGAGCAGGTGCCGCAGCAGGGAAACCTCCGGCAGGTCGCCGGGTAACTGGCCGACGCCGTCCGGGAGCCGGCTGCGGATGCGCGCGGCGGGCGACGGCAACGGGCAAGGCACGGCGTGCGGCAGGCCGGTGGCCCGGGTGATCGCCAGCGGCGCACGGTGGAGGCGGTGAGCACGGGAAGATGTCAAGTCAAGTGAGACGGTTGTGACGCTATGAGCTTTGTGGTGCGGGCTCGCGTCGTCGTGCGGGGTCGTTGATCCAGACCTTGCGGGGTATCTCGGGCGGGCGGGGGCGTCGGGGGAAGCGTTCGGGGTGGCGTTCGTAGGCTTCGGAGAGGGTGGCGGCCCGCTGGTCGCGGACCAGGTCGGCGGTGCCGAAGTGGACGGAGGCCGGGGAGTGCGGGCCGATCCCGGAGTGCCGGTGTTCGTGGTTGTAGTAGGAGGTGAACGCCTCCATCCACTCGCGGGCGTGCGCCAGGGAGTCGAACCGTT
>NZ_JBIRJC010000052.1:0-39606 GCF_044329365.1 Kitasatospora sp. NPDC017646
GACCGGGGAGGAGGTCTTCTCCCCTGCGTACTGCGACCTGGTGGACCGCCTCTTCTCCGGGATGGTCGTGGTCCCAGGCCCCGACCCCGCCCCGCACCTTCCTTCCCCTGTCCCTCCCGCAGTAGACAACCATCCGATCCCAAGGAGTCCGGAAGACACCCGCCCTTCTGGGCTCCTCAGCGTGGCCACCTCATCGGATTGACATCCGGCGAGGTGGCCACAAGTGCATGCCGGCCAGAGCAGATTCGGGCACCGATGCGTCGACTTCGAGGAGTGGTATCCCGCTGACGGGCGCCATTGCTCTATCGAACTTTGTGGGCGTGAGTTCGAGTCTGCCGACTCGGTCGGGTGATCATCTGGTCGGCAGGGCATGAAAGTGGGGCCTCCCGCACAGCTCGTGGGTGTCGAATCCAGTCGAGCAACAGGAGGCCCCTGGTGCCGCAGTCTTCCGTGTCCGTAGCGTTTCCGTCCAACTCCGCACCCCTGTCGTGTGATTGCCTCGCTCGCCGGTTCGGGAACGCCGGGGACCGCCCGCACAGGCGTCCGAGATACCCCTCGGACATGACCGTCGCGGAATGGGCCGTCGTGCGCGACGCGATGCCCGTGCCCGCCTGGCTGGAAGGCCGTGGCGGGCAGCCGAAGGGCTACTGCCACCGGTAACTGGTCGACGCCGTGCGCTACCTGGTCGCGGGCGGCATCGCCTGGAGAGCGGTGCCCGCGGGTTACCGGGGCGCGGACTCGCTGGCGCACTGAGCGCCGGCGGGGCGCTCGCGGGTGACGAGGTCGGTGCGTCCGGCGGTGGCGTCCAGCCACACGACGCGGGTGCCGCGATCGGCGACGGGCGAGTCCTGGGAGCCTCGGTCGCAGGAGACGCGCTCGGGGGCGCCGCCGGTGAGCGGGAACTGCCACAGCTTGGCGGTCTGGGCGTTGGTCCAGTCGTCGTGGACCCGCCCGGTGCGCGAGACGTAGGTGACCGCGCGCTCGGAGACGGTGAGCTGGTACGGCTCGGGGGCGGTGGAGTCGGCCGGCAGTAGGTCGGTGATGCCCGAGCCGTCCAGGGCGCCGGAGCGGATCGTGGCGCGCCCGGTGGGCGGGGTCTGGACCCACAGCATGCGGCCGCCGGCCAGGTGGACGGCGTCGGCCAGGTTCTTCGGGTCGGCGGGCGCGTACTGGGCGGTGACCTTGCCCTCGGCGAGCGAGTACGCGGTCGGCGCGTTGACGTAGTCCTGGTCGGACATCCAGCTCTCGGTCCAGGCGAGGACGCCGCCGTTCAGGTCGAGGCCGCCCACGCCGTGACCGGCGGGCAGCGGGATCACCGTCTCCGGGGAGCCGTCGCCGTGGACGACGTGGATGTGGGTGGTGTCGGTGGTGAAGTCCCGGAGCGTGTAGACGATGTCGCCGCCGGCCGTGCGGATGTTCTGCGGCTCCTGCCGGGCGTCGTGGTAGATGCTGCGCACCGGGCCGGCGCCGGTCAGCGGCGCGCTCAGCAGCTCGTAGCCGAAGACGCCCTGGGCGTCCTTGCCGACGGCCTTCCACACCGCGTTCGTGCCGTCGGTGGCCGCCCAGCTGTGGTAGCGGCCGTCGTCGGGGCTCAGTCGCACCGGGGTGGCGCTGCCGGTGACGGTGCCGGTGTACAGGGCGGTGCTCTTGCGGGTGGCGTCGGTGTTGGCGAGCATCACCCAGTGACCGTCGGCGACCACCGGGGCGGCCATGTTGTTGGTGATGCCACTGAGCAGGACGTGGCTGTCCAGGCCGAGCTTGCGCTGCCAGCCGGCCTTGATGCCGTGGGCGTCGAACGCGGCGGCGACGGTGCGCAGCTGGGCGTGGGTCAGGCCACTGGCGCGGCCAGCGGCCAGGACGGCGTTGCGGCCGGCGACGAAGTCGTCGAGCGGGGTCATGTACTCGGTGAGCGCGCGGTAGATCACGCGGTCGGCGACCAGCGGGTCCAGGGTGCGCCGGATGTCCCACAGGGCTCCGCCGAAGATGGTGGAGTTGAGGTGCACGCCGCCGCTGTCGGTGCTCAGGGAGGCGCCGACGTAGTCGTCGACGGTGGTGTGGTGGTCGTCCAGGTGGCGGGTGGCGCAGGCCTGCGGGGTGCCGGTGCGGCACAGGCCCTCGCCCAGCAGCGCGGCCCTGGGGTCGTCCATCGCGATGCCGCGGGTGGTGACCTCGATGGCGTTGCCGAAGTAGTCGGCGAGCGCCTCGTCCATGGCACCGGACTGGCCGAGGTAGGCGAAGTTGGCACTGTTGGTGATGACACCGTGGGTCATCTCGTGGGCGGAGACGTCGAGGGCGGCGGCGAACGGGAAGTACTTGTCGTCGCCGCCGCCGTAGATCATCTTGCTGCCGTCCCAGTAGGCGTTGGGGAAGGCGCGCCCGCCGGCGGTGACTCCGGTGACGGAGACGATCGGGCTGTTCTTGCCGTCCAGGCCCAGACGGCCCAGGCGGTCGCGGTAGAAGTCGTAGACGACACCGGCGTTGACGTGCGCGTCGGTGGCGCCGTCGGTGCCGGTGGCGGCAGGGAAGTCGGGGGTCGGGGAGCTCGCGGGGTGGGCGTCGGCGGGGATGCGGTCGAAGTCGCCGACGTCGCGGCCGGCCGCGTCGTAGGTGGTGATCGCGGCGGGACGGGTGAGGTCGGTGAGCTGGTAACTGCCGTCCGCCTGGCGGGCGATGTTGACGCTCACGCTCTTGCCGTGGACGTCGGGAGCGGTGCCGGTGGCGGGAGTGACGGTGGCCGGGGCCGGGTCGGGGGCGGCCGCGGAGGGCGCGACGGCCTCGGGGCGGGCGGCGGCCGATGAGGGGGTGCGGGCATCGTGGGCGAGGACGACGACGCCGGCGGTGGCATCCACGTAGACGTCACGGGTCAGGGGGGTGCCGTCGGCGCCGGCGCCGCGCACGGTGTAGTGGCGGGTCAGCTTCCCGGCGCCGTCGGGCAGGATAACCAGGCCGGCGTCATCGGCGGTGGCCTTGGCGCGGGCGGCGTCCGGCAGCGCGCCGAGCGCGGCGGTGCGCAGCAGCTCGTCCGCGACGGTGGGCTCGGTGGGGGCGGCGAGGCCGGTGAAGAACTTGCCGCCGACCGCTTCGACGTGCTGGGCCGCGCCGTCGCCGGCGAGGTGGACGAGGTACTGGGCGCCGAGCACGGGGACGCCGCCCTCGTTCTGCTGGAACCTGACGGTGCGCCGTCCGTCGGGGCCGCTCTCGGTGCCGGCTTCGGCGAGCTGGGCGGGGTCGACCCGGTAGCGGTCGCGGTGGGTGGCCAGGTGGGCGCGGGCGGCAGCGGCCGGGTCGCCGGGAGCGGGATCGCTCAGGCCGGTGACCAGCTGCGGGGCGGCGGTGTCCTGCCCGGCGACCACGCCGGGGACGGGGTCGCCGGCGGCCTGCGCGGGCGCGGTGTCGGCGGCGGCGGTCGGGGCGGCCAGGGCGGCCAGGCTCAGGGCGGCGGCTATGCCGGCGCCGAGGGCCTTGGGCGTGCGGGCGTGACGGTGCACTGCGCTCCTCTCACGGAACGGGAACACGGGAATCGGCGGTGGCGCCCTGCCCGTCGCCGGTCGGCTGACGGTGTGCCAGGGCCACGTCACGAACATAAGCTATCTCTCGGCATATGTCGAACAACTATCTATCGAGAACTCCGGGAGCCCCGGCCCTCAGGCGGCTCCCTGCCCGTGGAGGAGGAACGGGAGGGCACGGCCGGCGAGGGCCTCGGCGACGCGGGCGGCCTGGGCGGGGGCCATGGCCCGACCCAGCTCACGGACGGGGACGAAGCGGGCGCCGGCGGGGCGGCCGTCGGCGATGCCACCGTCGAAGACGAGGTTGAGGCGCTCCAGGTAGCGTCGGCGGGGGTGTAGTCGACGGCGAGGACATGGGTGAGGCGGCGGGAGAGGCCGGTCTGGGCGAGCAGGTGGTGGGCGGCGGCCTCGTGCGGGAGTTCACCGGGACGGGCGGCGCCGCCGGGGAGGATCAGGCCGTCCAGGTAGTCGGGGTCGACGAGCAGGACGTCGCCGCGGGGGTTGCGGACGAGGACCAGGCAGCCGAGGCGGCAGACGGGGGCCTTGGCGAGGAGGAGGGGGTCACTCGTTTGGAGTGGAGACCAGCCCGGCCACCAGCTCGCGTTTGGCCGGGACCGGCAGCATCAGCGGTGAGGTGCGACGGGTCAGCCCGTCACGGTCGCGGCGTGCCGGGTGAGCGCGTCCAGGAGGGCGGTCTGCTGCTCGGTCAGCTTCCCGTCGATGCGGGCCTTGTCCTGCTTGCGCAGCCACGCGCCGGGCCTAAACGCCGGGTCGCACGATCGGCCTCGGCGACTTCGAGTACCGGCTGAAGGGCTCGGCCGCTCCGCTGGCTGGCACGCTGACCTCTTCCAGTCGTCGTGGGCACCGTCGTTCGGAGAGCTTGGCAAGGTGCCCGCCGAGCACCGCTATGCCGTGGCCGCCTACGTCGACGCCAGGGACCGGCTGACCGCCGTGCCGCCGAAGGTCGAGGAACTCCGGCAGCACGGCGAGCCGGGGGACACTGCGGCGGTGCACGCCCTGGTCGGCCACCACCTGGCGCTGCTGGAGGACCAACTCCGGGCGCTGGACGCCCTGCAGGTGTCGTTGTCGGAGGCGCGGCGCCAGCCCTGGGCCAGCCAGCTGCTGAGCGACGAGTGCCAGGACATCAAGGAACGTCAGGACTGCGTGTCCGCGTCCCTGGTGGAGTACCACCTCGGCGCAGCGGCAGGAACTCAAGCGAACCTCTGGTTGTGGGTCCAAGGCTTCGACCTGCCAGGCGGGTTCATCCCCCTGATCGCCGACAGCGCCCCGGCCCCGGAGGCCGCCGCGGTGTGACCGGGCAGACCGTCGGGCCGGTGCAACGGCGCTGCGCGGGCTTGCTGCTCTGGCCATCGCCGTCCTCGGCACCCGGCCGGACCGGCAGGGGTTGTAGGTCCCCCGCTCCACCGCGCCCTTATAGGTCGCTGCTCCCCGGACGCCCCAACGGACTTTTCAAAGGTCTGGCGTGGACCTGCAGAACCTGACGATTGCTCACCAACAGGGTGTCATCCAACAGCAAGAGAGGCTCACGCCGGGAGATAGCGATCGAGGGTTAGGACCAACTGCTTGATCCAATCGTTGAGGTGGGAAGCCCGGCGTGCATTCAGCCAGCAGCGGACGGTGGTGCCGTCGTGGCGATAGACGGTCACCGTGAGTCGCTTGGGCTCCGCCGTGTAGTCAACGGTGCCGATCTCTGCCCAGATGAGCGCAACGCTCTCCCCTTCGGAGTCGATCGCGACACCGACGCTGTCGATGGCGACACTGCTCCTGCGATCTGCGGCGATGAAGACGAGCTCGTCGTCCTCCTCGTCGTCCTCGGTTCGAGACTCCACACGGAGGGTCGGCGCGTACCTCGCCGCAACCGCCACGACAGGCTTCTGCTCTGCCGACACGATCACGGTGGGGGTGTATGGCGCCGACGCCGGCACGAACAGGTCCAGGAGCCGGTCCGGTGCGGGTCGGTGGGCCGGGTCCTTGGCCAGGCAGGCGGCGACGACCGGGCGAATCCCTTCCGGTACCGCGGACAGATCCGGCGCTTCGTGCACCGAGCGGTACATCAGCCCGATGGGCGTGCCTGCCCCGAACGCGCTGCCGCCCGCCGCGGCGACCAGCACCGCGCCCAGCGCGAACACATCCGCGGCGCCGTTCACTTCGAGGCCCTGGGCCTGCTCAGGGGCGAGGAACCCCGGGGTGCCGAAGGCTGCTCCGGTCATGGTCAGACGGGTTGACTCAACAGCCCGTGCGATGCCGAAGTCCAGGACCCGCGGACCGTCCTCAGCCATGATGATGTTGGCGGGCTTGAGGTCGCGGTGGACCAGACCGCAGGCATGGATGGCCTGCAGGGCCTCAGCCAGGGCCGCGCCCAGCACACGCAACCGCTCCTCGTTCATCGGTCCCTCGGCTGCGAGCAGTCCCAACAGCGTGGGCCCCGGCACGTACGCCGTGGCGAGCCAAGGCGCGTCCGCCTCCGGATCGGCGTCCACCACCGGGGCCGTATGGAATCCACCGACCCTACGAGCCGCGGCGACCTCGGCTCGGAACCGCTCACGAAACTGCCGATCGGCGGCAAGTTCCGCGTGCGCCACCTTGACGGCCACTGCACGGCCTCCACGCGAACGTGCCAGGTAGACAGTTCCCATCCCACCGGCGCCCAGTTCGCGTTCGACGGTATAGCTGCCGATGCGCCTGACCCCGTCCGCTCCGAACTCCATACGTCGCACGCCTCCCCGAGCCTTGGAGCGGACAGTATGACCGACACTCTGAGCTCAGTAGCTGTTGTCAAATTCCGATCTTGAGGACGGTCGATCGAACAGCTGGGTGACCACAGTCGGTCCGGCCGCAAGCAGAGCCGGGCCCATTCTCGAGTTGGAGTCACCGTTGTGATTCATTGACCGCCCCCTGCAATTTTCCACAGGTAGGTGCTGCGGTGGGAGTCGTGGACGGCGACGGTGGTGCCGTCCGGTGCGAACGCCACCGAGGACACGCCATTGCCGCCGGTGGGGTTGGTGAGGGTGGTGGTGAGCTTTCCGGTAGCGGTGTCCCACAGGTAGGTGTCGCTGCTGCCGCTGCCGCCGCCGACGGCGAGGGTGGTGCCGCTGGGCGCGAACGCCACCGAGGACACGTCACCGGTGGGGTTGGTGAGGGTGGTGGTGAGTTTTCCGGTAGCGGTGTCCCACAGGTACGTCTTGCCGTCGTTGTCGCCGACGGCGAGGGTGGTGCCGCTGGGCGCGAACGCCACCGAGGACACGGAGGAGTACTTGGTGCTAGTGGGGTTGGTGAGGGTGGTGGTGACCTTTTCGGTAGCGGTGTCCCACAGGTAGGTGTCGCTGCTGCTGCTGCCGCTGCCGCCGACGGCGAGGGTGGTGCCGTTCGGCGCGAACGCCACCGAGGACACGCCACCGGTACCGTTGGGGTTGACGAGGGTCGCCGTGAGCTTCCTGGTGGTGGTGTCCCACAGGTAGGTGGTGCTCTTGAAGTCACCGACTGCGAGGGTAGTGCCGTTGGCCGCGAACGCCACCGAGACCACGCCGTAGCTGTTAGGGGCGGTGAGGGTGGCGGTGAGCTTTCCGGTGGTGGTGTCCCACAGATAGGTACTGCCGCTGTCGCCACCGACGGCGAGGGTGGTGCCGTTCGGCGCGAACGCCACCGAGGTCACGCCGTCGCTGTTGGGGTTGGTGAGGGTGGCGGTGCGTGCTCCGGTGGTGGTGTCCCACAGGTAGGTACTGCCGTGCTGGTCGTAGTTGTTGCCGACGCCGACGGCGAGGGTGGTGCCGTTCGGTGCAAACGCCATCGACAACTCGTTCATGGGGTCGTTGGGGTCGGAGAGGGTGCTGAAAGGGGTGGCAGAGGGCGCACCTGCGGTGGCATTGGCACGTGGCGTCGTAGGAGAAGTACCCGCACTGCCACTCGGCGCGCCTGGGGTACCGCGTGACAGCAAAGGGACGATGACTGCGGCCGCGCTGACCGCGCAGGCCAGCGTGACCACCACCAGGAGACGGCGCGGGCGCCAGATGCGTCGTTCCTGCTCGCCCGGGCCAGGCATTTTGGACCGGGCACGTCGGCCGGCGTTCAGCTCCTGCGGGCTGCTGGACGGTCTGTCCACTCGTCTCGTCACCGCAGGCGGTCCCGGGGCTGGATTGCCGAGCTGGCGGTCCGTCCCTCCCTCGTCCGGGACGGACCGCTGGGGCCGAGCGGATGTCACGGTGTCCGGGTGTCCAGTTACGGTGGTGGCGAGGTGAGTGTGTTGTCCACCGATCGCTTCCCCGAGCTCTGTGTCCCGCGTGCCGACCGATGGCTGGGGTGGCCTCGGGACCTCGGTCGCTGTGCTTTGCTCCGGCGCCGTGGGCGCGGGAGTGACCGCGAGGCGATCGATCTCCGCCAGGTGATGAGCGGCTATTTCGGCAGTTGCCCGTGCCGCGGGGTCCTTGGCCAGCAGCGCCTGCAAGAGTGGAGTGAGCGGGCCGGCGTTACGTGGCACGGGCACGGGCCGGGTGAGTATCGCCAGGCAGAGCTCGGTGATCGTCTCGCCCTCGAACGGCCGGCAGCCCTCGACCGCTGTGTACAGCGTGACGCCAAGAGACCACAGGTCGGACGCCGCCGCGACCTCCTTGCCCTCGATCTGCTCGGGTGACATGAAGGCAGGGGTACCGATCAGCGAGCCATGCGGCGTCAGCGTGGTGGCTCCGACGAGCGGCCGGGCTATACCGAAGTCGGTGATCACCGTCCGCGTCCCGACCAGCAGGATGTTGTCGGGTTTCAGATCCCTGTGCACCACCCCGGCGGCGTGCGCGTGACGCAACGCATCAAGCAGCGCCGAGCCCAGTCGTACGGTCTCCTCCACCGTCAGGGTTGTCGACTCGCGCAGCCGCGCGGCAAGGGAACGGCCTGGCACATATTCCATGACGATTGCTGGGCTGCCTTCCCAGTCGATGACGTCATGTACGCGCACGATCCCCGGGTGATCGAGCCGAGCGGCCATCCTCGCCTCGCGGTTGACCCGCTGAACCTGCTGGGCGCGCACCTCGGCGGAGGTGCCGGACTGGGGGGTGAGCTGCTTGATCGCCACGGTCCGGTCGAGCATCTCGTCCTGCGCCTGCCAGACGGTACCCATCCCGCCCCGCCCCACCTGGCGCACAAGCCGATACCGACCGCCAATCAGGTCATCATCAAAAGCCTGCTTCACAGCGCCACCATACTGAAGGGGCCGGGTGATTGCGGACGGCAAGCGTAGGCCCGCGCGGCCGGGACAAGTTCCTTGATCCGAGCTGTACCCAAGGGAGTTGGATGCAAATCTCCTGAAAGCCGCGCCCGCCCACCTCCTCGATCCCATAGACCACCCCCATCCACCACCGTGGAGCCTGGCGGCCCAAAGCACGCCCCGATCGACGCTCTGGCAGCCTGGAGCTTCCTTTGAGTGGGCACTTTGATAGCGATCATCCGCTATACGGCCTTCATCCATGTCATGATTTGCCCCGATCTACGGAGAAGACGAGGTATGCCCTCACAGGGGCAGCGAAAGCCAGAGTCCGTCTCATCCGCTTCTGGGCTCTGGGATCCGTCTGGTTTGAAGAAGTCATAGAAACGCCCAACAGGCAGCGGAACGAGATCCTCCGCGCCATCCGCGCTGACGCTGTGTCATGACCGAGCACAAGCCGTACCCGAGTGATCTGTCCGACGCCCGATGGGCCCTGATCGAGCCGATTCTGACGGCATGGAGAAAAGCTCGGCTCGACCGGCGGCCGACCGGTCAGCCGGCGAAGGTCGACTTGCGCGACGTCTTCAATGCGATCATCTACGTCAACCGCACGGGAATCCCCTGGAAGTATCTCCCGCACGACTTCCCCAACCACGGCACCGCCTATGCCTACTACGCCGCCTGGCGTGACGAGGGAATATTCGCCCAACTCAACTACGACCTCACCGGACTGGCCCGAGTAAAGGAAGGCCGCAAACCCGAGCCGACCGCCTCGGTGATCGACACCCAGAGGGTGAAGACCTCCACCAACGTGCCCCTGACCAGCCAAGGAACCGACGCCGCGAAGAAAATCGTCGGCCGGAAGAGGGGCATCCTCACCGACACCATCGGACTCATCCTCGCCGTCGCCGTCACCGCCGCGAGCCTGTCCGAGAATGCCCTGGGAATACGCCTCCTCAACCAGGCCAAGAAGACCTACCCGAGCATCTCCAAGAGCTGGGTCGACACCGGCTTCAAGAACGCCATGATCGAGCACGGCGCAAGCGTCGGAATCGACGTCGAGGTCGTCCACCGGAAGTCCGACGTCCCTGGATTCCACGTGGTGAAAAGGCGATGGGTGGTCGAACGAAGCTTGGGGTGGATCATGCAACGCCGCCGTCTCGCCCGCGACTACGAGACCCTCCCGGCCAGCTCCGAAGCCGTGATCCACATCGCCTCGATCGACAACCTCACCAAGCGCATAACGGACGAGACCACACCAACCTGGCGAGGAACTTACGAGAACATAAAGGGCAAACTACTCTCACCAAATGCCCTCTGAGAGGAACTGCACCCAAAGGAGAAGCCCACCGCAGGTGCAACGACCCGAACCGACCAACCAACAACGCCACCACCACATGACCTGCGGCGCTCTTTTCTGCCTCCGGTCACCTTGCTGTGTCCGAAGACCGGCTGTTCTGGCAGGTCCGCGCGAGAGAGAGTGCAAGGGACCGCACAGAAGGCCGGAAAGAGGGGAACGACGTCGGTGCTGGAGAAGGTGTTCGACAGTCAGCGCCTGCCGGTGCTGGACCGGGTGGAGGCCTGGCGGGACATCACGGCAAGCGCGCTGATCCCCAATGAGTTCGTCGTCGACCGCGCAGCTGAGTTCCGGGCCTCGCTGAGAGCCGCGGAGTTGGGCGGGGCACAGGTGACCGACCTGACCTACGCGTCCATGACGTCACGACGGACACCACGGCTGATCCGCCAGTCCGATCCCGAAATGTATTGTGTGGGGCTCATCCTCCGCGGACAGCAGGTCATCGTCCAGGACCGGTGCGAAGCGCCGCTCGGAGCAGGCGATCTCGTCGTGTACTCCACCTCCCACCCCTACGCAGCGGCCGTGGAGGCCGGGCGAGATACGGCGGCCTCCGTAGTGGTACAGGTCTCCCGGGCCATGGTCCCGGTGTCGTCGAACCGCGTGGACCGGATATTGGCGGCCCGGATGTCAGGACGCGAAGGTGTCGGCGGTCTGCTCGCCGGCTTCCTCACCCACGTGGCCACGGACACCGTGCCCTATCGGTCCGCCGACAGTCAGCGGCTCGGCGGCGTCCTCGTCGACCTGATCACCGCATGGCTGGCCCACCACATCGATGGCGCAGACCAGACACCCACCGAGACCCACCAGCACGTGCAGTTCCTGGAGATCCAGGACTTCATCCGACGGCATCTGGGCGATGCCGAGCTCTCTCCTGCCACCGTCGCCGCCGCTCACCACATCTCACTGCGCACCCTGCACCGCCTTTTCCACAACCACGCCCACGGCGTCACGGTCGGCTCCTACATCCGCCGACAGCGCCTCGCACACGCGCGACGCGACCTGGGCGACCCGCGCCTGTCCACGCGGCCCGTCCTCGCGATAGCCGCCCGATGGGGCTTTCTCCGGCCCGCCGACTTCACCCGCGCTTTCCGTACGCAGTACGGCATTACGCCCAGCGACTACCGCAGTCAAGCACACTTCAAGACTGGCACGCAGAACTCAGCCCCTGGCACTCCAGGCTAAGGCGCCGCGCACAGCTTTCGCTGAGGATGGATCAGGCATGAAAGCGAAGAAAGGAATCTCTCCATGCGACTGACAGTCATCGCCAAGGCAGCGGGCATTACTGCTGCAACCGCGCTCCTCACGGTCGGCACCCTCGCTCAGGCCCAGGCGTCCCCGTCAGCCGGCTACATCGGCGACGGCTACGCCAATAACAGCCACGGCGTGTGGTGCGTGCAGCACCTCGTCAACGACGTCGCATCGGCCAAGGGCAAGGGACGCCCGCTTGCCGAGGACGGGCTGTGGGGTCCGAACACCAAGAGCTGGGTCACGTGGTACCAGGGCGCCTCCGGTCACGGCCTCAGCAAAGACGGCATCGTGGGCAAGGGCACGGGTGGCTGGCTGCTGCTTGACGGCGACTCGTACTACGGCGGCTACAACTACTGCTACAACTACGTCCCGTCGTACTTCTGAGCCCATCTGGCCCGGCAGCACCGCTAATCCGAAACTGCCGCACTCCGGGCACTCGGCCCGGGTCAGTACCGCTCAACTCCGCAGCCACCCTCACCCCGCACCGAAAACGGCTGGCGGGTGCGCGAGGGCGGCCCGGTGAAGCCGTGGAAGCAGCGGGCGGTCCTTCCCGGGACTGCTGGTGGTCCTGGTCGGCACCGGCGCGACCCAGGTGCGCTCGGCGGTGGCTGACCTGCGGCTGGCCGGCTGGGGCGGTGGAGACCCTGAAGCCTGCCTCTCGACGTCGACGCCTTCGTCCAGGCCGCCACCCCTGACAAGGCGCTCAGGACCCTCTGAACCGCGCGCAACAGGCACAATACAAGGCGCCGGCCTCCTTGGGGCCGGCGCCTTCGGCCCGCACCGCGCGCGGCCGTGGTGGCCGCCCTTCCCCGCGTCCTGATCCCTCCCAACCGTGGGTTCACCTCGGTCAGTTCGATGGCTGGGGCAGAAGCTGGATCACTCCCACCGACGTGTCCTTGATCGGTGAAGCGTGGACAGCGCGGACCATCCAGCTGCCGGGCCGGAGCGAGACGGGGGCCTGATCCGGCACGCCTCCGCCGTTCGGGAACTCGATGCCCAGTTCGGCCCCGGCTGTCACGGAGTCCATGAGCACGGCCGGGCCGTCCGTCTCCCAGACGCCGCAGTCCTCCTACGCGGTGGTGGGGTCGGCGAGCACCGCCTGGGCTGCGGCGATCAGATCGGCCTCGCTGTTGGCGCCCAGCCAGCGGACGAAGGCCTGGTGTTCCGGCATATAGAAGCTGCTGGCGGGCTCGTCCGCCAGCACGAGTCCCCGGGCGCCCTCGTTGCCGACAGCAATCACCCCGGCCAGACCTTCCACCTCGCAGGCGCGGTCGTAGTCGTCCAGATCGTCCCCGTCGCCGATGACCATCCCCGACTCGGTGCAACCACGCCAATGGGCCAGCGCGGAAACCGGCACTGCGATCAGCGGGCCGCCCATCGATTCGACCCAGACGGGGGAAGGCTCGCGGGAGCCAGCGGTGGTGGAGGAGAACGTCTTCACGACGCCAGTGTCCTCTCGGCCACTGACAAGAGCCTCTCGGGCCGGCCTCAGCACAACCGATGGCTTGACAGCGAGACCCGCATATTAGAGGTGTCCCGCGCCGGTTGGTGCCGGACAACCTGCGCACGGCGGTGGATCGGCCGGACCTCTACGATCCGAAGATCAACAAGTCGTATGCCGAGCTCGCGACCTACTACGGCACCCTGGTCGACCCGGCCCGGGCGGCAAAGCCGAAGGACAAGCCGCGGGTCGAGCGGCCGATGCCGTATGTCCGCGACTCGTTCTGGAGCGGACGGGAGTTCACCTCGGTCGATCAGATGCAGGCGGAGGCCCTGACCTGGTCGACCGGGACTGCCGGCCGCAGGCAGTGCCGCCCGCTGGGCGGGGCGAGTCCGCTGTCGGTGTTCGAGGCGGTGGAGGCCAAGGCCCTGCTGTCGGTGCCGGACAAGCCGTTCGTGCTGGCCCGCTGGTCCACCGCCGCAGTCGGCCCGGACATCCACATCAAGGTCGGCCGCACCCTCTACTCAGTGCCATGGAAGCTGATCGGCCGCAAGGTCGACGTCCGCTCCACCGCAACCATGGTCCAGGTCTTCCACGAGGGCGAGCTGGTCAAGACCCACGCCGCACTCGACCAGGGCAAGCGCACGGACAGAGGCGACTACCCGCCGGAGAAGATCGCCTTCCAGATGAAGACGCCGATCTGGTGCCGCAGCCAGTCCTCCGAGGTCGGCGACGCCTGCCGCGAGGTGATCGACCAGCTGCTGGAGGTCAACGCGCTCTACCGGCTCCGCGCGGCCCAGGGGATCCTCGGGCTGCGGAAGAAGTACGGCGACCAGCGGCTGGAGGCGGCCTACACCAAGGCCATCACGGTCGGCGACCCCTCCTATCGCACCATCAAGGGCATTCTGATCGCGGGCACCGAGACCGACCCCGAGCCGGAAACCGGCGACGCCGGGGCCGCGGCCTTCCTCCACGGCCCCGAGGGCCTGTTCGCCGCGATCATCCCCTCCCAGACCTCCGGCGAGCTTGAGGGCGACCCGGGCCACGCTGACGCTAACAATGCCGAGGAGGCCACTCGATGAGCGTGATGGACACCGCCCTGCGCGAGTCACTCAAGGCCCTGCGGCTGTCCGGGATGCTGGAGACCCTGGACGCGCGGCTGATCCAGGCCCACGGCGGTGAACTCGGCCACCTGGACTTCCTGCAGGTCCTCTGCCAGGACGAGATCACCCGCCGCGAGACCGTCGCCTTCCAACGGCGCCTGCAGAAGGCGAAGTTCGAGCAGCAGGTCACCCTGGAGGAGTTCGACTTCGCCGCTTCCCCGAAGCTGCCCGCGGCCCAGATCCGCGACCTGGCCGCCCTGCGCTGGCTCCACGCAGGCGAGTCGGTGATCTTGTTCGGGCCGGTGGGCGTCGGCAAGACACACGTCGCCCAGGCCCTCGGCCACCTCGCCGTCCGCCAGGGCGCGAACGTCCGCTTCACGAAGACCAGCCGGGTCCTGGCCGAGCTCGCCGGCGGCCACGCAGACCGCACCTGGGACAAGCGCATGCGCGAGCTGACCCGACCCGACGTCCTCATCCTGGACGACTTCGCCATGCGCCAGCTCACCGCGGCCCAGGCCGACGACCTCTACGAGCTGGTCAGCGAGCGCCAGGGCCGGTCCCTGATCATCACCAGCAACCGGGCGCCCAGCGACTGGTATCCGCTCTTCCCCAACCCCGTCGTTGCCGAGTCGTTGCTGGACCGGCTGATCAACACCAGTCACCAGGTCATCATGAACGGCCCCAGCTACCGGCCGAACAAGCGGCCCAAGAACCCCACCGAGAAGCCGCCAGCGGGACAGAGCTGACCCTCTCCGCGAGCCGCAGCGGCCCCGCGGGCTCCTCGCGCCAGAGCCCGCGGCTACGGACACGTGGTGGACGAACCAGCCGCGAACGAGGTGGGTGCTGCCCCTAACCTGACAACATCGGAACCCAGTAATCCATCACCTGGCGCAGACGTTGGCGGTGGTCAGCAATCCAGTTGTCCGGCGGGACGAGGGGGACGCGCACGGTGACCATGGACCCGGACTCGTCCTCCACCACCACCTCCGGGCAGTCACGCTCACCGGCAAGCTGAATGAAGATGGACGGCCCGCGACTCATCTCCATCCAGGCCACGTCCTCGCCAGCGTCGAGCCGATCCAGTGCGTCGGCCCAACCCTCCAGCCTCGATACATACAGCGCAAGGTCGATACGGCCGGACACGAAGGGCGTCTTGACGACGATCTCAGCGTCGAGTCCGGCCGTCCACCTGGGGTTACAACCCAGAACGTTCACCGTGACGCTGTTCCCCTCGTCATCAGCGAGGGAAATGAGGTCCCTCGGCGGACTGTCGTCCATGGCTGCCCTTTCGTCAGCGAGTAGTGAGAGATCCTCGTCTGTCCGGAGGGCATCTTCCACCCCGTTTTGTTGATGGCACTGACCCGGCACCTGGGGAATTACGTGACCACGGCTCATGGGGAATTACGGGCTCTGGCGCTGATCTTGTGACGCGGCCTGTGTGTCAGTGGCGTCTGTGATCGTGGCTCGCGTGTTCTTCGCGGAGTGTCGAGGTGTTGTTCCCTCATCTGGCTGGTGTCGTGGTGGAGTTGGTCGAGCGGGCTGCGGTCGGTGTGGTGACGATACGTGCGCGGGCCCGCTCGGCGGGTGCGGACTGTCCACGCTGCGGTAGTGCGTCGGGCCGGGTGCACGGTCGGTACATGCGGCGGCTCGTGGACGCGGCGGTCGGTGGGCCAGGGTGGTGATCGAGCTGCTGGTGCGGCGGTTCAAGTGCCCGAACCCGGCGTGTCGGGCGGTGACGTTCGCCGAGCAGATCGCAGGGTTGACCAGCCCGCATGCCCGTTACACACCGCTGATGCGCAAGCAGTTGACGTCGATAGCTCTCGCGTTGGCCGGCCGCGCGGGAGCCCGCCTTGCCGAGATGCTAGGCGTGCGCGTCGCCAAGGACACCCTGTTACGCCTGGTCCGCACCGCACCGGAAGAACCCGTCGGACAGATTGGTTCTGTCGACGATCTTGTGATCCGGGCAGGCTCATCGCGCGAGGAGGACCCGTTTGCGCAGGAGGTCGAGGCCGGCGCGTCCGAACATCTGGCGCTTGAGCATCTTCAGCCGGTTGACGTTGCCTTCGACGGCACCGGAGTTGTGCGGCAGGGACAGGCGGTTGCGGACGGCGTCCAGGTCGCGGCGGAGGTTGCGGGAGCGGGGCCAGGGTGTCCTGTTCCACGCTGGCGATCCAGCCTTCGAGGCGGTCGCCTTCGAGCGCGGTCATCATCGTGGCGAATGCTGTGACATGGTTGGCGAGTCGGTCCATTTCGGGGACACGTTCGCGCAGGCGCTTCAGCTTGTCCGCGTCCTCCCGGCCTGTTCGAGCACCGCGTACAGGGCGTACTGGTTAAAGACGTCCATCGACTGGTACGGCAGTGAGTAGAGCGCCGTGATGAACAGCGTGTCCTCGGGGGCCACGGGCTCCCTTCCCGGGCCTCCCGATGCAGCTCCTGATGTAGCTCCTGATGTGACTCCTGATGTAGCTCCTGATGCCGGCACCCCCGCCCCGGGCGCGGGGTGGCATCTGCGCAGCTCACAGGGCCAAAAGGTGGCCGGAAATTCTGACAACCCTTTCTGCGCGCCCCTGTCCTCCTGGTGGTGGGGGTGGGGTGGTGGTGCGCTGTCGGGTCGGGGTGGCCTGCGGCGCGCTGGCTGGCGGGCCCTGCCCGGCGGCCTGGCGGCCTTCGTGGCCCCGGCTGGGCCGCCGGGACGGCCCGGTGGGCCCCGTGTTCGGTGGGGTGGTGCGTCGTCGAACACGGGCATGGACGAGTTCGGGTCCGGTCGGGCGAGCGATGTCGCCGCGGTCGTCGACCTGCCCCCGTCCGGCGGCCCGGCCCGGCGCACCGGACGCCACCGCTGGACGTGACGCCGCCCGTCCCGTCGACTGGTTGCCCGCGCACGGCCCAGGCTGTTCGGCCGGGGGTTCGGCTCGTGGTTCGGCACGGGGGCCCGGGGCGGGTCCGGTCCGCGGTGCGGACCGGCCACCGGCCCCCATCTCCGCTTGCCGCCTGTTTGCGCTGCTCATCGGGGGTGACGGGTCGAACTCACCACTTCGACTTACCTTCCTGGGCCCCTGCCTGGTGGTTGTGGTGGGTGGGTTGGGGGTGTTGGTCGGTGTGGTCGGGTGCTGCGCTGTGCTCTTGTTCTCGTGGTCGGCTGGTGCCGGCCGCTCGTGGTGGTGGGGTGAGGTGGGCGGCGGTGGCGGTCAGGCGGGTTCTGGGGGTGGTGGCCGTAGGAGGCGGACTTTGCCGTAACGGGCGCGGGCGGCGTCCGCGCTGAGTCCGAGCGCGTTGCCGATCGTGGCCCAGGTCGCGCCGGCCTCGCGGTCGGCGATCACCGCGCACCGGACCAGCTCGCGGGTCAGCTGCTGAAAGTCGGCCGCCGCGATGCGGTGGGCGCCGGGCAGCCCTTGCTGCGCGTGCAGCGCCTCGGCGATCAGCTCGTCCAGGGCGAGCACGTGTGTCTGGAGTTCCTGGCTGATCTGGAGCAGGGCCACGCGCGCGTGGATCGCGGCCTTGGCGCGCCTGCGGGCCCGGTAGGCGGCCTGCCGGCAGGGACTCGGGCGTGGGCAGTACCGGCGACCCCGCCCAGCGCAACCTCTACAACGGGCTCCTCGGCTGCCTCCACCACTGCCTGGCCACCGGCACTCCCTACAACGAGCGCACAGCCTTCCCGGCGCCGCCCAAGCTCGAACTGGCCATCGCAGCTTGACCCGCTAACCCCATCGGATGTCTTCCTGGGCCCCTGCCTGGCGGTGGTTGTGGTGGAGGTGGGCGGGGGCGTTCAGTGGAGGAGGCGGTAGCCGATCCAGCCGTTCCGCTGGATGCCGGTCTTCATCCCGGGGGCGAGTTGTACGGGCTCGAGCAGAGCCGCGCCTACGGCCGGGAAATGCTGGTCGCAGAACTCGTCGTATGGACTGACACCGAGTGCTGGCGGAGCGTCCATTCTGGTCATCCGGTGGGCGCGCGTGATGAAGTACTGGCGGTCGACGACGTCACGTGATTCCTCGTGGGTGAAGCCATGTCGCAACACGCCGTGATGGACGGCGCCGTTCTCCATGACGGCCCAGCCGTAGTTCCAGTTGAAGTCGCCGTTCCCCTCGATCCATTGTGCCGCTACCACGGCCACCTGGTCGGTCCGCTTGTACCTGTGGTACGTCGGTTGATCGCCGAGCTCGAACTCGACGTAATGGCGGAGTACGGGGGCGCCGTGGCGACGAGCGAAAGCGAAGAACTCCCTGCCCTGGCGGAGGCCGCGTTCTCTCTGCCGTGCTGCGGCCTGGGCGGCTTCGGCTTCCTTCGCCGTGTGCTCCCGCTGTCGGCGCACGTACTCCGCTGCAGCCCTCTCCAGGTCCGACATGATCTCCAACCCCCAAGCTTGCTCTGGTGAACGCCGGATACCTACCCCGGAGTTAGCCGCGGAAGTCGACCACTGCATCAACGAGGACGCTCCAGGGGTCCCGGCTGTGCACGGCCGGCCCCGTCGATCCGCAGTCTGGGCTGTTTGGGGTGTTGTGGGTGTGACCTGTGGTGGGTTGCCTTGGCTGTTTTATTGTGTTTTGGGAGTTTTGGGGGTTTTGGTTGGACCGGTATGGGCCGGTCCCGGTGTCGGCCCACCCTTTCTGCCCGTGTCGGGCAGCGCCTGGTTTTGGTTGCTCTGTGTGTTTGTCGTGAGCATGTCATGCAACTGTGCGGGGGGTGTCGGGGGGTACGGTTTTGACGGGGTGTTTGCGCGGGTTTTCGGAACGGGCTTCAGCCGTGTTTTTTGCCGGGTTTTGACCGTGTTTCTGCCGGGGTTTCCGGGGTTTTCGGCCTGTGTTTTCGGTGTCCTGGGGTGGTGCGCGTCACGGGCAATGGGGTGTGACGCGCACCGGGTGGTGAACTTGTCAGGCCGGGTGTCGGCGGCTTGTTCGGGGGGCGGCTGGTCGGCGTCTTGCTCGGTGCCGCCGTCCTGCCCGCTGCCTTCGTGCCACCGTCCGCCCCGCCGTCCTGGCCGCCTGTGGACGTCCGCCTCGGCGCCGTCCCAGCGGGGCCTGGGCGGGGTCTGGGCGAGGCCTCGACCGCCGTCCTGGTTGCGGGCCTCGCCCGCCTCGGCGGCCCGCTGCGCGGTCCTCGGCGTCTGGCCTGGCCGCGTGGGGCCGGCCCGTTCCAGAAATCTGGAACGCAGGGTGAGGACCCCCGGCGCGGCGTTCGTAGTGGCGATGACGCGGCGTCACGACGACCGAACCCGTTGAGGAGAGCCGGTGCGCGACTATCTCGCTGAGGTCTTCGCCATGCTTGGGCCTGGCGAACAGCGCTTCGCTAGCCCCGGTGCATGGGCCGAGTTGGAAGCCGAGATCGGCACTCACTTCCCCGAGGATTACAAGACGGTCGTCGACGCCTACGCCCCGATGCAGATCAATGGGCACCTGTATCTCTCGCATCCGGCCACTGAGCGCTGGAACCTCGGGAAGAAGATCCGCGAGACCTCCCAGGCCTGGGCTGGGCTCGACTGGAATCGGGCGGACTGGCTGGTGATGAGGCTCGTTGAAAGTCCCCACCCCCTACTCGGGCTCGGGACAGACCTGCTCACCAGATCTCCCCACCCCCCAGGGCGCCGACCTGGGGGGCACGGCAAGCGGGCGTGTAACCGAGCCTCCAGAGTCGCCCGTCAGCCAGCCGCCCTTCGGGGCGGAACGGCCTGGGGGGCCGGGTCAGAGGGTGGCGAGGAAGTTCCGGACGGTAGTGGCGAAGGCGTCCGGGGCAGTGGTGTACAGAAGGTGGTCGGCGTCCAGTTCGGCGAACGTGGTGCCGGGGCGGCGCTCGACCATGGCGGCGGCCTGATCCGCCGGCAGAGTGCCTTTGGTCGCGCGGATCAGCAGGGCGGGGCAGCTTGTGGCCGTCCAGTGGGCCCAGTGGTCGCCGTGGACCTGGTCCTCGGAGCGGTACATGTCCTGCGGGTGGAAGGGCAGACGCCAGGTGCCGTCGGCGTTCTCACGCAGGCGGTCGGAGAAGTACGGCGCGGCCGGGCCGAGCCCCTCGACCAGTGCCTCGCGGGTGGGCGCGTCGTAGGGCAGGTTCAGCAGGAACCCGAACGGGTTGGTGCCGTCGAGGCCGAGCGCGACCGAGCCCTCGGCGTTGACGAGCGCGGCGACGCGCTCGGGGTGGCGGGCCGCGAACTGGTAGGCGTTGATGGCTCCGAGGGAGTGGCCGAGCAGGACGACCTCACCCAGGCCCAGGTGGTCCAGGAAGGCCTCCAGATCGGCGAGATAGCCCTCGCGGGAGTAGTCGGCGGTGCGGTCGGACTCGCCCTGGCCGCGCTGGTCCGGGGCGATCAGCCGCCACCGGGGGCCGAGCGCCGCGGCCAGGTCGGCGAAGGTGGCGCCCTCGGACAGGTGCCCATGCAGGGCGACCAGCGGCCGGCCCGTGCCGCCGAAGTCGAGGTACGAGAGCCGGCGGCCGTCGATGGACAGCTCGGCCCGGGAAGCGATGGCGGGCGTGGTCACGGTGAGGTCGGTCATGTCTGGTCCCCCGGAGAGTCGGATGTGGTCGACGGCTTGATCGATAGGGAAGAGCATAATCCAAAATTGGACACTTGTATAAGACATTTGTTCAACCGGTTTGATCGGCCATGCGTCGGCCCGGCCCCCTCGGCCGATGAGACCAGTTGGTCAGTGATACCGGTGAGGCGCAGCCGGTGGGGCGGGTGCGCCTCACCCCATCAGGGCCGCGACCTGACCCGCCGTCTTGAGGCCCGCCGACCATCGGCAGGTAGGCCCCGACGCGCTCTCCCCGCTCCCCACACTCCTCAGACCGTTGAACCGTCCAACCAGCTGAGGAACGGAGAGCAGGCCTGGCCGTTTTCGCGAATCCTCATCACCACCGCCACCACCCGACGCTCCAACACCGCCCTCGCCGACTTCAGCTCACCCTCGAGGCGCTCCAACTCGGCCTCCAGATCCTCCACCCGCACCTGGGCGGCCTCCCGACGCTCCTCCAACAACCCCAGCGGCGACGGCGGCATCACACACTCCGTTCCGACCTCGACAACCCGACGCCGAAACCCTGCCGCCCCGCCCCGCACACCATGCCTGAACAGCGAAAAGTCATACGCCACAAGCGGATTGCGGATGACTTCTCAGACGGCCTTGACGGTGGTGTTGGCGGTTTCGAGTGCGGCGAGCTCGTCGGCGGGGGCGGTGGTGTCGGTGACGAGGGTGTGCAGGAGCGCGGCGGGGCTGACGTGGGCGAAGGCGGTGCGGCCGAGTTTGCCGGCGTCGGCGGCGACGAGGGTGCGGCGGGCGGCGGCCATGGCGGCCTTCTTCACGGTGGCGTCGTCGAGGTCGTAGGCGGTCAGGCCGTCGGCCGCGCTGAGGCCGCAGCAGCCGATGACGGCGGTGTCGAAGCGCAGGGCGGCCAGTGAGGCGAGGGTGAGGGGGCCGGTCAGGGCGCCCTCGGCGGTGCGGGGCTGCCCGCCGGGGACGATCAGGGTGGCCGGTCCGGGGGTGTCGCCGAAGACGTGGATGGCTTGCAGGGACAGTGGCATCACGGTGACCGGGCGTTCGCGCAGCAGGCGGGCGACCTCCAGGCAGGTGGTGCCGCTGTCGAGGACGACGGTCTCGCCGTCGGCGATCAGCGCGGAGATTTCGGCGGCGATCCGGCGTTTGGCGTCGACGGCCTCACGGGCGCGCAGGGCGAAGGGTGGTTCCTCGCCCCGGAGCAGCAGGGTGCGTGCTCCGCCGCGGAAGCGTTCGAGGACGCCTTGTGCGGCGAGGGTGTCGAGGTCGCGGCGGATGGTCATCTCGGAGGCGCCGGTCAGTTCGGCGAGGTCCGGGACGGTGGCACTGCCCGCGTCCCGGACGGCCTGGGCGATCCGGGTGTGGCGCTCCTGGTTGCTCATACCGAGATTGAACCGCACCCATAAACGAACAATTAATGCGTTCGATATTGCACTTTCGAACATGATTGATGTTCGTTATGGTTGTTCGCATAGAACGTTCGCTCCGAGGCGCCAGTGTGGCGACCTACGTCTACTTCGTCCTGCAAGGCGATCTGTACCCGAGCACCGGAACGTACAGGTGCCAGTTATCGCGGTTCAGGGCGCCGGCGCTGCTCGCGCAGATGTTGGTGATCGCGGCCTCGACATCCAGGTCCCAGAGCGTGGCCACGCCGTCGCCGGTGGTGGCGGCGAGGGTGCGGCTGTCCGGGCTGAACGCCAGTACGGACACCGGTCCGGTGGTGACGGTCAGCGGGTCGCCGATCTGGCGCGGGTTGTCCGGGTCGGCGACGTTCCAGCGGACGATGCTGCCCACGGTGGTGTGGCCCGCCGCGGCCAGGGTCCTGCCGTCGGGGCTGAAGGCGATCGACCAGAGGCTGTCGCCGGGCACGGTCACCACCTGGGGCCTGGGCGTGAGGTGCCTGAGGTCGGTGCTGTTCCACAGGGTGATCCGGCCGTTTTCGGCTCCCGTGGCCAGAGTCCTGCCGTCCGGGCTGAAGGCGACCCAGGTGCTGGTGTCACTGGGCTGTCGTACCGGTTCTCCGATGCGGACGGTCGTGGCCTGGTCGCTCGTGCTCCACAGTCCGACCTCACTCGTGGTCCTGTCCCCGCCGGTGGCGAGGGCGTGTCCGTCGGGGCTGAACGCGATGGACTGGACGGACCGCGTGTGATCCGTCTGGATGCCGCTTCGTGGTGCGGGGTGTGCGGGGTCGCTGACGTCCCACAGGGCGATGCCGCCGAAAACGTGGTCGTCTCCGGCCGCGGCCAGGGTGTGGCCGTCGTGGCTGAAGGCGAGGGAGAGGATCACTCCGCCGACCCCGGTGAGCGGTGGCCCGAGCGGGACGGGGTGGTCCGGATCGGCCACGTTCCACAGGGTGACCGTGCCGCCGCTGTCGCCCGCGGCCAGGGTGCGGCCGTCGGGGCTGAACGCCACCGAGTCGACCGGCTGGGCGGGCCCGGTCAGCGGCGTGCCCCTCGGGGCGGGGTGGTCGGGGTTGGTGGTGTTCCACAGGCTGACCGTGTCGTACTGGTTCCCGGCGGCCAGCGTGCGGCCGTCCGGGCTGAACGCCACCGATGCGACATTGCCTCCGGCACCGGCGAGTTGGGTCGGCGGCAGGTTCCAGACGTCCACGTCGCCGTCGGTGTCGCCCGCCGCCAGGGTGTGGCTGTCGGGGCTGAACGCCACCGCGGCGACCACGTTGCCGTGGCCGCTCAGCGCTCGGCCCAGCGGGCTGATCACGCGCACATCCGTGACGTTCCAGAGGTGGACGGTGTCATCGGCGCTGCCGGCGGCCAGCGTGTGGCCGTCCGGGCTGAACGCGACCGACATCACCGGGTCGGCGGGCCCCGCCAGTGGCTTGTCGATCTGGGCCGGGTGCTCCGGGTCGGTGAGGTTCCACAGGTGGACGTGGCTGTCCTTGGCCCCGGCTGCGAGGGTGCGGCCGTCGGGGCTGAACGCCACCGATTCGAGGGCGCTGCCGACGTCCAGTGGCTGGCCTTGGCGCGTCAGGTGGCTCGGGTCGGCGGCGTTCCACAGGCCGATGACGCCGGTGCCCGGGTGGCCGTTGGTGTCGTCGGCGCAGCCGGCCGCGAGGGTGCGGCTGCCGGGGCTGAACGCCAGTGAGTAGAGGTAGAGGGAGTCCGGGCAGGCGTCGAGCGCCGTTCCGTCCGGGGCGGCGGCGCCGGGACGGGTGACGTCCCACAGGCTCGCGACCCCGGCGGCGCGTCCGGCGGCCAGGGTGCGGCCGTCCGGGCTGAACGCCAGCGACACGACGGGGCTGGCGAGGTCCAGGGGACCCACGCCGGCGGCCGCCGGCCTGCTGAGCAGGACGGGGTGGCTGGGGCTGGTCAGGCCCCAGAGGTCGACGAAGCCGCCGGAGCCGTTGTCGCCGAGGTGGTCGGCGTGGCCGCCGACGGCGAGCGTCCGGCCGTCCGGGCTGAACGCGAGGGAGTTGATCGAGTTGACGGAGCCGTCCTCGGGCAGGGGCCGGCCCAGCGCGACCGGGTGGCCGGGATCCGAGACGTCCCAGAGCCGGACGGTGTTCTGACCGTAGTACCCGGCGGCCAGGGTGTGCCCGTCGGGGCTGTAGGCCACGGTGTCGACCGAGCCCGTGGAGCCCTGCAGGCGGATGTCCATGGGCGTGTTCTCGGTGCCGATCAGCCGCGAGGCCGCCTCCGGGTCGGGGTTCAGCCGGTAGGCGGTCAGGGCGAGTTGGGCGGAGAGCGAGGGGTCGATGGGCGCCTGTTGCAGGGACGCCGAGGTGACGGCGGTGTCGATGGCCTTGTTGCGGTCCCTGACGGAGTGGGCGTTCTGCACGAAGGCGAACGTCGCGGCCGCGGAGGCGGTCACGGCCAGGACCGTGATCAGCGCGACCGCGCCCCGTCGCAGCCGCTGCCCGCGTCGCTGGTGGCGCCGGGCGGTGGCCAGGAACTCGCCGGCTGCGGCGCTGAGGTCCGGTGCGTGCCGCTCCGCCCAGGCCTGGGCGATCTCCAGGCGGTTGCCGCGGTACAACCCGCCCGGCTCCCGGCCGGACTGGTCCCAGGCGGCGGCGGCCTCCTCCAGATCCTGTCGGACCAGATTGCCGTCCCGGTCCTGCTCGATCCACTCCCGCAGCCTCGGCCAGGCTCGGATCAGCACCTCGTGGGTGATCGTCACCGCGTCCTGATCTCGGGTCAGGAGCCGGCCGCGGGTGAACTCGTCCACGACCGTCCCGGCGGAGTCCGGATCCGGCGCATGTCTGAGCAGGTCGTCGTAGCGAACCCGGCGACGGGTGTCGTCCGCGTCGCGCCCCACGGTCACCAGCCGCAGGAACACCCACCGCGCCATCTCGCGGCCCGGCCGCGGCAGCGCCTCGAACAGCCGGTCCGCGGTGTTGGCGAGGGCGCGCTGGATCCCGCCGGTGACCCGGTAACCGTCCACGGTCAGCCGGTTGCCGCTGCGCTGCTGCCAGGTTCCGCGCAAGGCGTGGGCCAGCAGCGGCAGCCTGCCTGCGGAGCCCGCACCCGCCGGGTTCCCGACCGTCCCGAGGTCGGCCAGCAGCAGCTCGACGAGACCCTCCTCGACCTCCAGCTCCACGAGCTCGGCGGGAAGGCGGATCGCCTGCTTGAGCTCCTCCTCGGTCATCGGGCCGAGCACCACCGCGCCGGCCTGCAACGCCGTGCGGAGCTCCGGGTAGGGCGTGCACGCGGCGTAGAAGTCCGCCCGCAGGCTCAGTACGACGGCTGCGCCGCCTGTGGCCAACTGGTCGAGCACCTCGACGAACCACTGCCGCTCGTCCTCGTCGGCGCACGCGGTGAAGAGCTCCTCGAACTGGTCGACCACGACGAGCAGGCCGGGTGCGCCACCCTCCCCGGCGCCGGTCGAGGCGCGGAGGTCCGCGACGCACTGCGCGACGTCGGTGCGCCAGGACTCGGCCCGGCTCCGGGCCTCCTCGGATCCGAGCCCGGCAGCGGCGGCCAGCGCCTCGGCCGGGGACGTCGTCGGGGTCAGCGTCAGCTGTGGCCAGCCGCTCGACCCCGCCACCGGCAGCCGACCGTCCCGCACGGCCGGCAGCACCCCGGCGGCGAGCAGCGAGGACTTGCCCGCTCCGGACGGGCCGATCAGCACCAGCGGGCCGCCCTCGCGCAGCCGCGCGTCCATCCGCTCCAGGACCGTATGGATCATCTGGTCGCGGCCGAAGAACCAGTCCCGGTACTCCGCCGAGAACGGCATCAACCCCGGGTACGGGCAGAGCATGTCGCGGGACGCCCGGCCGGGCCGGACGCGGTTCGGCCCCTCCGGCTTGCGGATGATGGTGATGTTCCCGACCGCTTGGAAGACGTCGCCGCCGTCGGTCGCCGAGGCCTCCAGCCTGATCGGCTGCCAGGGGGGCGTTCCGCTCGACACCGCGCCCTCGTCCGATTCGGTCACGCCGACCCGCCCTCGGTGATGCTCATGTCCCGGCCCGCCTGATAGGCGTCGCCGCCGCCGGAGACGTGCGCCGTCAGAGTCGTCGGGCCCATGCTGCGCCTGTCCGTCGATCCCGCACCGGGGGAGGCGCCGAGGAACAGTGCGCGAAGCTCCTCGGTGATCTCCGGCCGGGTGGCGATGAGCCTGGCCAGACGCGCCTGCCACTCGGCGACCAGCAGCCGCTCGAACTCGGCGTCGCCGGCGGCCCGCATCAGCTCGCTACGGGCCTCGGCGAGGTCGGCCTCCACCCGCTCGGGATGCGCGTGCCGCCACAACGCCAGGACCGAGGCCTTGACCGCGGCCCAGCCGTCGGTCGCCAGAAGGTCGATCAGACGTGTCGCGGCGGCCGATGCGAGGCCCCCGGCCAGTTCGGATCCTGTCGACATGTGTCCTCTTCTCAGGCCCGCTACCGGCCGTGGGCCGAGATCGCGGTCAACGTCAGGTTCGAGGCGATGAACACGCGATCGCCGCCGACCGTCCACTTGAACCCGGAGTCCGGCTGCCCGGGGTCGTTGTACTTCCATCGGGCCTTGCCGGTGGCCGCGTCGATGGCCCACAGGTTCTTCGCCGCGTCGGTGGCGAACACGGTGTCACCCGAACACAGCGCGCCCCGGCCGCCCACCCCGAGGCCGGCCTCGAAGAGGTTGGTTTCGCCCGCGGCACCGGCACCGGTCAGCTCAGCCGCCCAATTGATGCTCCCGTCAGCTGAGTTGAGGGACGCTAGGTCGCTGCCGACCGGCACGTATACCGTCGCGCCGTCAGGGCTCGCGAAGATGTAGCCGAGCTCGACCTGGTCCCCGTTCTTCGCGTCGAAGTTCTGACGCCACTTCTCGTGGCCGGTCGCCGCGTCGACCGCGATGACCACGTTGCCGGCGCCGCCGACGAAGCAGAACACCCCGGCGGCGAAGCACGTCATCGGCCAGCCCGGGTTGAAGTAGAACCCGGCGCCGGTGGGAAGCTTCCAACCACGGGCACCCTGGTTGCCGGCGTCGATCATCGCGACCTGACCGGTCCTGGTGCTGGGGGTGCTCGACGCCGCAAGGAGGTAGGAGCCGGACGGCGGTACCAGGACGTTGTTGATGTCCGTGCCCTCGACCATCCACAGCCCCTTGCCGGTGCCGGCGTCGAAGGCCCGGATGTATCCGGTCGTCGTGTCCACGTTCACGGACGCCGGGTTGTCCACCTGGCCGCACACGAACACGGTGTTGCCGTTGACCGCCACGGACCGCGCAGTGACGTAGTTCCCGCTGGAGTCGCCATTGGCCATCCGGCTCGCCCACTTGACGCTCCCGGTAGTGCCGTCGACCGCGGCGATCATGTTGGGAGCGTCCGGCGCGTCGCAGAGGTAGTAGAAGACTCCGCCCGCGTACGCGGTCGGCGAAGTCATGTCATCCGACCTGAATTCGCTGGTGGTGTTCAGCGCGGGGAGCATGGGCTTGCCCGTCGAGGCGTCCAGGAAGGCCGTCGTCGAGCCCGTCACCACCATGACCACCTTGTCCGAAGCCTCCAGACAGGTCGGAGCGCTCTGCCCGGTGACCGTCCACTCCTTGGTCGCATCGGGCGCGTCCAGGGTGATCTGAGCCGGACCGCCCGTCGAGGACGCCGTTGGGGACGCGGTCGGGGACGGTGGTGCCGGCCTGGGGGCGGGCGCCGGTGACGAGCTCTTGGAGGAGAGGGCGGCGGCCGCGGTCCCACCTCCGATCACGAGCGCGCCGCCGGCCAGACCGAGCAGCAGCTTCCGGCGGCTGACCGACGGTGTGGTGGCCGCGGCGAGTGCCGCGATCTCGGCGCTAAGCGCCGTCGGCAGCCATCCCTCGGCGGTCGCGGGCTGACCCTGCCGGTCGAGGTAGTCGACGAGCTGTTCGGCGGTGGGCCGGGTCGAGGGGTCGGGGTAGAGGCAGCCGCCGATCACCTCGCGCAGCGACGGCGGCAGGACGCCCGTCACCGTTTCGAGCTCGGCGATCCGGAGCCGCGCGTCCTCGGACGCATCGTCCCACCAGCGCTCACGTCCCGACGCGGCGAACAGCACCGCCGCGCCCAGGTCGAGGACGTCGTCCGTCGGGGACCCGCCGGCATCGACGGATCCGGCGGCGTCGAAGGCCGCGAGGTAGGGTCCGTCCTCCGCCAGCAACACCGAGTCCGGCCCCACGCCGCCGTGGACCAGCCCTGCGGCGTGGATCCGGGAGAGCGCCGTGGCGAGGCCGAGCGTGAGCCGTCGCAGCGCGGGCTCCGGCAGCACGCCGAGCCGGTCCACCGCCTGGCGGAGCGGCAGTCCGTGCACGGCGGCGGTCGCCGACCAGGGAGACGGCGCTTCCGGGTCGGCAGCCACGACAGGCAGGATGAACGGTCCGGAGACTGTCCGGGCCGCCTCTGCACCTGCACGGAACCGCTCCCGGAACCCGGGCACCTCGGCCACCTCGGGCCGCACCACCGTCACCGCGACGGTCTGCCCGTCGGCCGAGCGCCCGGTGAAGACCGCACCCGTGCTGAACGTGCTTATCCTTCCGGTCAGTTGGTACGGCCCCACCTGACGTGGATCATCCACTTCGAGAGTCTCCATCGCTCCACCCCTACGTCAGCCTGATCGTCTGGTCGCGCGCCGCCTGGTAGACGCTGCCGCCACCGGAGACGTGCGCCGTCATGCTCACCGGCGGTTGAGCAGCGGACTCCACGGCCGCCGTCGGCGGCACCGCGCCCCGCCCGAGTGATGGCAGCAGGGTCGCCACGGCGTCACACAGGCTGCCGAGTCCGTCGTCCAGGTGAGTCTCCGGAACGCGAATGAACTGGAGCCGCCCCAGATCGGCGATCTCCCGGGGCAGGACCGCAGCCTCGGGCAGCATCGTCCCGTCGCCCAGGAGCAGGGGAACGACGCGGTTTCCTGCTCCCATTGCCGTCGCGATCTCCCGCCGGACCCAGTCGTCGTCCCGGTCGAGCAGTCGCTTCCCGTCCCGGTCCCGGAGGTCGAGCCAGGCCGGCCCGATGAGCACGAGCATCAGCTCGCACTCGGCGGCCTGTCGGTCCAGGATCCGGGCGAAGTCGGCCCCCGCCGGGATCGACTCACCTGACTTGAAGACCTCGTCGGCCCCGAACCGGTCGGCCAGGGCCTGGTAGACGCGGTCCCGCATCCACCGGGAGTCCGCCTTGCGGAAGCTGAGGAAGACATGCGGCACGGTCGGCCCCTCTCCAGTGCACCCCGACGACCAGATCCGCACGTACGGTATCGACGGAGCAGGGTTCTTGACGCATTTTCAGGTCAAATTGAATAGCAATCGGATTGCGCAACGCCCGCGGGTCTTCCTACCCTCGTCCGTATGGGCGACTTCGGTGTCGAGCTGGCGCGGCTCCGGACACGGAGCGGGTGGACGGTGCGCCAGCTCGCGCGGCGCGCGGGCGTCTCTGAAGGGCAGATCAGCAACCTTGAGAGCGGGCGCCGCAACCCGACGTCCTCCGTGGCAGCCGCCTGCGACGCGGCGCTCGGCGCTGATGGCGAGCTGATCAGGCTCGCCGAGACCACGCGCCGCGGTACGGCGGACCGGAGCCTGGTCGAGGTCGAGCCGCTCGTCGCCGGATACGGGCGGATCCTGGAGCAGCTCAAAGACATCGGCAGGTCCACCGGCCCGAACTTCGTGGACGCCGCGCTGCGGTCCGCCGCGCGGGTCCTGACCGATGCCGCTCCCCGGGCCGAGGCGCACAGGCGCCACGAAGTCTGGCTGCTGGCCTCGCGGGTCGCCGAGTACACCGGCTGGATGGCGCAGGAGGCCGGGAACCCCGCCGAGGCCCTGCGCTGGACCGATCTCGCGGTCCGTTGGGGTGCCAACGGCGGAGACGAGACGATGGCCGCCTACGCGCTGGTGCGCAAGGCCTCGATCGCCGAGCATCGCGGCGACCCCGCCGCGATCGTCCTGGCCGGTCAGGCAGCCGCCCACCCCGCGACCACACCACTGATCCGTGCCCACGCCGCCCGCCGCGAAGCCCAGGGACACGCCCACCTCGGCGACCACGGCGCCTGCCACGACGCACTGCAGCGCTCACGCGACCACGCCCGCGAGGCCGACCGGCCCGGAGTCCACTGGGGCCCGCGCATTGAGAACGGAAGCCCGCGCCTCATCGAGGCCTCCTGCATGATCGGCCTCCGCCAGTTCGAACAGGCCACCGACCTCTTCGCCAGCGAACTCCGGCACCGGCCCGAGCGCCCTCCGGACAGCAACTCCCGTACCCGCTTCGAGATCCGGCAGGCCACCGCCCTGGCTGGCATCGACCGGCTCGATCGGGCCTGTCACCTCGTCGAGGCGCTGCTGCCCACGATCCGGATCCTGGACTCCGCCACCATCCGGACTGAGCTCGGCCAATTCGCGGGCCACGCCCGAGGACGCGCGGCCACGCCGGGCCAGCGGAGCCTGATCGAAACCGCAGCGGCGCTCGCTCACGGCCGAGGCTAGGCCCGCGCCGACGGCACCAGCGGCGGCCGACGCCGACGGGTGGGGTCCCCCACGGCAGTCCCAGAGGCGACGCGTCGCGACTTACGCTGGCCGCGTCCTGAGTTGCATCCGACGCAACATTGTTGTATCGGCTACGCGGCGCAGGTCAGCAACCCCGAGCGGGGCGTAGCCTGGTGGGCGGCAGCCCGCTTTCCGAGCCCCACAGGCATCGACCATCTCCGCACACCTCGCATCCGAACCAACGGAACGAGCCTGCCTACCCGGCGGCCCCTTCACTCCTGCGTGCAGTAACGTGACCGTACGTCCGGATTGGTAATCGCTTCTGAAGAACTCCATGATCGGGGACCGTGCCCTGCTCAGTTACGGCGCCTGCAGTCCTGAGGCCGGGCTGCCGTGCTCGCGGGGTTGCGGCAAGACGCGCCAGCCGGCTTTCAGCGGCAACACATGGCCGGTCATCGACTGGATGTCACTCTCCGGGGTGGCGCGGGAGCGTAGGGCCGGCAGATGTCGGGTGGTGTAGCGCTGGTGGGCGGTTGAGCTGGACCACAGGGTCGTGACCAGGTAGCGGTGCACCTCGAGTCGGGTGACGACGCCTGCGAGCATGCCCCCGGCCGCTGTCATGCCCGGCGCCCACAGCCTGCGTTGCACTTCGAGGAAGTGCTCCTCGTGGCCGGGCAGAAGGCGGCAGTCGGCGACCCGCAGGAGAGCGGCGCGTTCGAGTGCGTAAGGCAGGCTGGCCGTGTCGCCCGCCATCTCGAGGACGATCTCGCCGGTGGCGGTGTCGATCTCGGTGTAGCTGGTGCGCTGCTGGTTGCCGGTGACGATAGCGTCGTGCCGCTCGCGCATGAAGCATCGGTAGGCCGCTGCGTCGGTCCACAGCCCCAGCAGATGGGCACGGCCGGTGGCCGGATCCCAGCCGCCCACCTGTCCGACCAGGCCTGGCTGGTCGTTGATCGTCGACCAGGCGCCCTGGGCTGCGGAGAACTGCCCCCGCGCGGCCACCGGCACCCTGCAACCAATCCACTTGCCCCACATGCAGCCTGCCTCCCAGCCGTACCGCGCCCGGCGAACCGACGCAACAAATGATCGATCGCAGACCCCGACCAGCGTCAATTGGCCCAGGGACGCAGCCAGCTGGGACCAGTGAAGTACGACCTGAAGCGTAGCCGTGACGGATACAACACACCGGAGCCGAGCCGACCGATCCACACTCGGGTCACTACTGACACCTACTGGCGGACGCTCTGAATACGGGGAGGTGAGCGACGAAGCCGTCCTCGCCCGTGTATTCAACGACCCGCGGCTGGCTGCGAGGACCACCAAGGCGTTGCGCTTGCAGAGGCGGGGAGCAGTGCCGGCGTAGCCGCGGGTGCCGCAGCAAGGATCGAGGCTCCTGGTTCGTGCCCGCCCTGTCGGTGGTGGCTGGGATGCCGGGCGGCATGGACGATGAGGCGCTGACGCGAGACCGGGTCTACGGAGCTGACTACGACGATCCCGATCCGGGGCCCCGTCCTGGGCATGAGTACCGCACCACCGGGCCGCCGGCCAGAGCAGCCGCGCCGCGGCTCGGCGCTGCTTGCCTCCCGTCGGGGTGCGGGTGCCGAGATTGAGGCGCACAACACGGCCGCGCACCGCCAGGACCACGCGGTCGCGGCGTCCAGGAACACCGTGCTGCGGGCCTGCTGGACGAAATTCGGGCGCTTGGACACCAGCCCGGTGGTCACGGCCTCGAACCGAGCGCCCGCCGGGCCTTCGGGGAAGGCGGGCAGTGCGCGCGGCCCGACAGCGACCGGAGCGACCGGAGCCGCCGGGACGACCGGCGCAGCAGCGACGGGCGCGGCCGGGGCGGGCTGCTCGACGACGGCCTGGTCCTCGACCTCGGCCGGAGCCTCAACGGCCGGCCGGGACGGCGCAGCACCGGCGCGGCGAGGACCGTGCACATGGTGGTGGCGGAGGCGTTCGTCGGCGCGCTGCGCCAGGTCGTCCGTGCGGTGCGCGGCGGCGAACGACACGGAGGCGCTCGGCGCCGTCGCACAGGCGAACGTGGAGCGGCGCCGCACGAAGACCGGGTAGAGGGCCCGGGTGCGCGGCAAGGACGTCGTCGGCGCGCCCGGGCTGAGCTGCACTGATCTTCGTGGAGACCTTGAAGCCTGGGTTACGCCGCCGCTGGCGATTTCCGCGGACGGGGCATGCCGACCCGTTCTTCAGACGGGAGCGGTGGTGGTGGCGGGGTTGAAGGTGCGGCGGTATGCCTGGGGAGTGACGCCGATGGCGGTGTGGAGGTGCTGGCGCAGTGAGACGCCGGTGCCGAACCCGGCGCGGTGGGCGATGAGGTCGACGGGCCAGTCGGTGGTCTCCAGGTAGTGGCGTGCCAGGTCGACGCGCTGGCGGATCAGCCATTGCCCGGGGGTGGTGCCGGTCTCGTCGCGGAAGCGGCGGCTGAAGGTGCGCACGCTCATGTTCGCGTGGGCGGCCAGCTCGGCCAGGGTGAGGGATTCGGTGAGGCGATCCATCGCCCATGCCTGGGTGGGGGCGGTGCCGGTGGCCGTCGGGTCGGGGACGGGGCGCTGAATGTACTGGGCCTGTCCGCCGTCGCGCCAGGGCGGCACCACGCATGAGCGGGCGACAGCGTTGGCGATCCGGCTGCCGTGGTCGCGGCGGACGAGGTGCAGGCACAGGTCGATCCCGGCCGCGACACCGGCGGAGGTGAGGATGTCGCCGTCGTCGACGAACAGCACGTCGGGGTTGATGCGGGTGGTGGTGAACATCCGCTGCAGGTGCTCCGCGTGGCGCCAGTGCGTGGTGGCAGGGCGGTGGTCGAGGAGCCCCGCGGCGGCCAGGACGTAGGTGGCGGTGCAGATGCCCACGATCCGGGTGCCGGGGCGGATGGCGGCCAGGGCCTCGCGCAGCGCGGTGGGCAGGTCGCCCTCCTCACGGATGGGGCCGAGGGCGTGGGAAGGCGCGATGACGACGGTGTCGACGTTTGTCAGCAAGGAGGCGTCATGGGTGACAGTGATGCCGTAGTCGGCCTCAGCCCGCACCGGGCCACCGTCGAGGCTGCACGTGGTCACGGTGTACAGCCGGTTGCCCGCCCGGTCGCGGGCGGCACCGAAGATGCGGGCGGGGATGCCGAGCTCGAAGGGGACGACGCCGTCCAATGCCAGAACGCCAACGCGGTGCATGGCCGGATTCTTTCAGGCCATGGCCATCACGCCACTACTGGGGCCCTTTGAGGCCCGGCAGTCTGATGACGCGCCCGAGAAGACCGGCGCAAACCGCAGGAAACGCACCCCGGAAAGAGAACGCCATGAACGCCATCACCTCCCGAACCACCACTGCCCCAACCATGCGCGCTGTCTCCCAGGACACCGCCGGAGCTCCGGACGTCCTCAAGGTCATCGAGGTCCGGCGCCCGGAGCCGGGCCGGGGCGAGATCCTGGTCCGGGTGCAAGCGGCGGCTGTGAACCCGGCCGACTGGAAAACCCGGCAGCGGGGGGTGTTCGCCGACGGGACGCCGCTGCCCTTCACGCTGGGGTTCGACGTCTCCGGGGTGGTCGAGGAGACCGGCGACGGGGTGACCCTCTTCCAGCCCGGCGACGAGGTGTTCGGGATGCCGCGCTTCCCGCACCCGGCCAGGGCCTACGCCGAGTACGTCACCGCCCCGGCACGCCACTTCGCTCCCCGCCCCCGGAACCTGACCCACATCGAGGCGGGCGCACTGCCGCTGGCCTCGCTCACCGCCTGGCAGGCCCTCGTCGACACCGCCGACGTCCGGCCCGGCCAGCGCGTCCTCATCCACGCCGCCGCCGGCGGCGTCGGCCACCTGGCCGTCCAAATCGCCAAGGCCCGCGGCGCCCACGTGATCGGCACCGCCAGCGCCGCCAAACACGACCTGCTGCGCTCCCTGGGGGCGGACGAACTCGTCGACTACCGCATCCAGGACTTCGCCGAGACCATCCGCGACGTCGACGTCGTCCTGGACACCATCGGCGGCGCCAACTGGTCCCACTCCCTGCGCACCCTGCGCCCGGGTGGAAGGCTGGTCTCGATACTGCCGCTGGACGACACCTTCCCCCACCAGGAGGCCGAGGCGGCCGGGGTGCGGGCGGGGTTCATGCTCGTCGAGCCAGACCAGCAGGGCCTGCGCGAGATCACCAAGCTGGTCGAGGACGGACGCCTGCGGGTGATCACCGACGCGGTCTTCCCACTGGAGGACGCCGCCGCCGCCCACACGCTCGGCGAGACCGGTCGCACCACCGGAAAGATCGTCCTGTCCATCACGTCGTGACCGGCCGATCTCGCCTCCTGTGCATACGTCACGCGCCGCACCTTCCTTCCGGCCTGCCCGGTGCCGATCGTGCTGGCATCGCCCGCGCGGTCGGTCCGTCAGCCGTTCCGCTGCTCCCGGTGCTTCTGGCAGGGCGGCCCGCCCGGGCCCGGTTGCCGCAGCCTGGGCCGCACCACCCGCGCCGCGGATGATCCTTGACGAAGAACCGCACGCATCCCGGGCCCGGGCAGGCGCGCAGGACCGCGGAGCCCCGCCCAGGAGGAACACGGTCTCCTGCGGGTGCCGCCAGTGCCTGTGCCAGGGCGTTCGAATCGCGGTGCCGTCCCGGACCGTCAGCCCGCCGTCCGGCTCTCGCGCCAGGTCGGAGTCTGTGACCTCGCCACCACCGGTGACCGCGGTGAGCAGCCCGCGCACCGCGTCCCGCAGTCGCGGAACCGCTCGGTGGCCGCGCTCAGCTCCTGGGCCGCCAGCCAGGCGACCAAGTCGAAACGCTGGAAATATCGGAAATGTATCGGGGGAACTCCTCATGACCACTGCGACCACCGCACCACCCACTACCGAGGCCGCTACCACGCCCGGCGCCACCGGGCTCTGGCACAACCGCGAGTTCCTGACCTTCTGGTTCGGCGAAACGCTCTCCCTGATGGGCAGCCAGGTCACCACCCTCGCCCTGCCGCTCACCGCCGTCACCGCCTTCCACGCCAGCCCCGCGCAGGTCGGCCTGCTGCGCTTCCTGCAACTGGTGCCGTATCTCGGGCTCGCCCTAGTCTTCGGCGCCCTGGTGGACCGGATGCGCCGTCGCCGGGTCATGATCGCGGCCAACGCGGCCCGCATGCTGCTCATCGGCCTGATCCCCCTGCTCGCCGCCACCCACCAGCTGAGCATCAGCCTGCTACTCGGCCTGGCCTGCGCGATCGGAATCTTCTCAGTGCTGTTCGACGTCAGCTGGATGTCCTTCGTGCCCACCCTGGCCAAGGACAAGGCGCACTACGTGGAGGCCAACCAGAAGCTCGGCGTCACCTCCTCCACCACCGACGTGGCCGGGCCCGGCATCGCCGGTGTGCTGATCGGCGCCCTGACCGCGCCCATCAGCCTGGTGATCGACTCCGCCTCCTATCTGGTCTCGCTGGTGACCCTGCTGCTGATCCGCACCCCGGAGGAGAAGCCGGCGCCTTCCTCGGAGAAGCGGCACCTGGGCCGGGAGATCGCGGAGGGCCTGCGCTTCGTCTTCGGCCACCGGGTGCTGCGCCCGCTGGCCGTGATCGCGCCCTTCTGTAACTTCTCGATGGTCTCGGTCTGGACGCTCTTCCTACTCTACGCCGCCCGCGACAAGGGCCTCCCGGCCGGCCTGGTCGGCCTGGTCCTCTCCGCATCCTCGGTCGGAGGCTTGATCGGAGCCAGTCTCTCCGGCGTGGTGCTCCAGCGCTTCCGCACCGGCACCGTCTACGCCGTCTCGATGGCCCTGATTTTCACCGGCCCGCTGCTGATCCCGTTCGCCTCCGGCCCGCGCCCGGTGCTGCTGGCCTTCTTCGTGACCGCCTTCTTCGTCAGCTACCTGGGCCTGGGCATCGCCAACGTGGTCATGGTCAGTCTGCGTCAGGCTGGAACCCCGCAGGCGCTGATGGGCCGAATGAACGCCGCATTCCGTACCCTGCTGTTCGGCGGCGGCTCGCTGGGCGGCCTGATCGGCGGCTATCTCGCCGGCGGCCTCGGCACCCACACCGCGCTGACCGCCATCGCGATCGGCTCCGCGCTGATGCTGCTCGTGGTAGCGGCTTCTCCGGTGAGCCGACTGAAGGAGCTGCCAGCGATCGCGGATTGACCTGCTCCACGGTCACCAGCCCTCCCTTGCTGTCGCGCCGGTTGAGTCGGCCTGAAGCGCGGTTCCGGTGTTGCCACCGGCCCGTTTCTCCAGGCCGCTCTCCGAACCCGGCGTACCCGTCTCCGAGTACCGGGCTCTCCACAGTTCCTCTCGTCGGGCTGGTTGTCAGGCTGTGGGCCAGGGGCTGGGGATCGTGTCGCCCCGGTAGCGGTACCGGGTGATCACCGGTGTCCGAGCCAGGTTGATCAGTTCGATCCCGTCCGCGGTGATCGGCAACCATGACCCGTGAGGGCCAAGGAGCCGGTTGCGGACGTCTTTCCACGACCAGCGGTGCATCGTCTTGAGCCACATGATCACGCGATGCCAGAGGAAGGACCTGAGCATGCGGAACGTGTGCTTCGCGACGGCGTGCCGGAAGTAGTTGGCCCAGCCGCGCATGATCTGGTTGAGCCGGATCAGCACGTCTCTGGGGTCAGCCTGTGACGTCCTGCGGGTCAGGGCACGGATCTTGTCCTTCACCGAGCGGATGGGCCGCGTGGCGATGAACGCGTAGACGTACCATTTGTCACTTCCTCGCTTGCGGCGCCGCCGGATGCGGAACCCGAGGAAGTCGAATCCGTCCTCTATATGCACGATTCGGGTCTTGGCCGGTGACAGCCGCAGCCCCAAGGGTGCGAGCACGGAGGCTACTTCGTCCTGGAGGGCCGCCGCGTCGTCGGCAGAGCCATGCACCATGATCGCGAAATCGTCCGCGTAGCGGACGATTCGCCAGTTGGGCAAGCCGTGCCGACGACGCTTGCGACGCGGGTACTGGCCATCCATCCATCCGCCCGCCGGGCAGCCAGGCGCGGTGTAGATGCTCGTCGAGCGCCGACAACGTGACGTTGAAGATCAGCGGAGAGAGAATGCCCCCCTGCGGGGTGCCGGTGTTGGTGTCCCTTCGCTGGCCGTCCTCGCTGAGGATGCCCGACTTGAGGAACGCCTTGACCAGCGCCAGGACGCGCTTGTCCTTGACCCGTTTCCGTACGGCATCCATAACGGCGCGATGAGAGACGTTGTCGAAGGCCGCTTCGATGTCGGCGTCCAGCACCCAGTGATATCCCTTGGAGCCGAAACGCTGGATCTCCGCGATCGCGTCCTGAGCCCGCCGTTTGGGCCGGAACCCGTAAGAGACCGGCAGGAGTAGGGTCGGAGCGGAGCGCGGTACCGGTCTTTCGAGCCGGCCCGTTTCTCCGCCCCGCCCTCCGAACCCGGCGTGCAAGTTATCCCTGCACCGGGCTCTCCACAGGTATACGGGTGGGCTCGCTACGCGTTCAGCATCTCCGCGTTCCACGGCGTGGGAATCCGCGATCCCCGGTATCGGTAACGTGTCACTGGAACCGAGTCAGGACGGAAGAGAACCACGCCCACAGCCGAGATCTTGTCCTTCCCCCAGTAACGGTCCTTGAACCACTTCCAGTTCGCCTTGGGGTGCTTGGCCCGGAGCCACCGCATCACCCGCCACCACGTGTAGTAGGTGAGGTAATGCAGGGTCCGTTTCACCGCCGCGTGCTGGAAGTAGTTGGCTACGCCCCGAAGAATCGGATTGATCGCCATCAGGACCTGCACCAGGGCAAGGTTGAGCCGGTTGCGTCGGGTCAGCGCCTTCACCTTCTGTTTGACCGCACGGAGATTGGCCTTGGACATGAAGGTGTAAGCGCATGGGGTCTTTCCTTCCCTCGGCCTTCGCTGGATACGGAAGCCGAGGAAGTCAAAACCTTTGTCCACGTGGGTGATGTGCGTCTTCTCCAGTGCGAGCGTCAGCCCCTGACCTTCCAGGAGCTGAGCCGTCCTGGCCCGCAGTTCCTCTGCCTGCGCCTGGTTCCCGTGCACCATAATCACGAAGTCATCCGAGTAGCGGATGAGGCGATAGGTAGCGAGTCCCTTGGAACGCAGGTAGTTGCGCTGTCGGCGGTACTTCGACGTGGCCGCCCAGAACTCCTCGAAAGGCTCGTCCAATGCGGACAGGGCGAGGTTCGCGAACAGCGGGGAGATGACTCCTCCCTGCGGCGTGCCCGTCAGGCGTCTCTCGATCCCACCAAGTTCGGTGAGCACTCCCGCCTTGAGAAACTCCTTACACAGGTCCACTACGCGGCGGTCGGTGACGCGGCGCCGGATGCGTTCCACGACGACATCATGCCTGATGTTGTCGAAGCACCCGGCGATATCGCCCTCAACCACCCACGTGTAGCCGTTATTGATGTAATGCACAATCTCGGCTACCGCGTCCTGCGCTCGGCGTCCCGGCCGGTAGGCATAGCTCGCCTGATACTGGTCAGGTTCGAAGATCGGCTCCAACACGAGCTTCAGCGCCATCTGTACGACCCGGTCGGTCACGGTCGGAATCCCGAGACGACGGACCTTGCCGCCCTTCTTGGGAATCGCCCGCTCCCGGACCGGTTGGGGGCGATAGCTGCCGTCCTTCAAGCGGGATCGAATGTCCCGCAAGAAGGGTTCCACACCGACGTTCTCCTCGATGTATGAGCACGTGGCACCATCGACCCCCGCACTACGCGATCCGCGATTCGCCCGTACCCGCTGCCAGGCAACCCGCAGGGTGCCCAGGTCATAGACGAGATTGAGCAGATCGCGGAACTTCTGCTGCTGATCAGTAGCAGCCCACTTGTGCAGCTTCGTCTGGACATGGAGTACCCGGGCCTGCGAATCCGCATACGACGGCCACGGCGCGACGGTATTCACCGCCGACCTCCCCTCGACCAACTCCTGCTGCAAACCTGCTGCCCTCCTTCGCCGCGTGGACGGCTTTCCCGTCCTCCAACTACTACGAGGGCTCCGCCACGGCCGGGCACCGTCAGCTGACGGTGAGCCTGCCCGCCGCCCGGCTGGATGCCGGACGGGAAGGGCGATGCCCGGTCGCTTCCCACGTTCACTGCCCACCGGTAGACGGGGGCGGGATCGAGCTTTACCCCGACAGCATCACCGCGAGTACGCCGCAGACATTCCTCGCGGTCTCCCGAGCCACACGGACTGGACAACCCGGAAGCGGACGGGCCACCAACTGAAGCCCGCCCAGCACTGCATCGGCCCACATCCGCCAGGTTCCGGGCCGTTTTCGAATCACGGGGCATCAGACACTCGTTCGCGATCGCTATCCCTTCCCGTCTTGCTACTGAACTTGAATTCGTGATGTCGGGCTGAGGGTGGTCAGCCGTCCAAGATCAGGCCGGTGGCGGCGAGGCACCCGTCGACCAGGTGGGGTCGATACTGGATCTTCTTCAAGCTCC
>NZ_JBIRJC010000053.1:0-15247 GCF_044329365.1 Kitasatospora sp. NPDC017646
TTCCGAACCCGGAAGCTAAGCCTCACAGCGCCGATGGTACTGCAGGGGGGACCCTGTGGGAGAGTAGGACGCCGCCGAACAATCATTCAGAAAAGGCCCCACCCGGATTCCGGGTGGGGCCTTTTCGCGTTATGCCGCGTCAGGCCACCGCAGAATGACGTGGGTGGGTTCGTGCGCCAGGGTGTCCGGTTCCCACCGCCGGCTCCGAGCACCATGTGGCTGCCCGAGGCGTAGGCGCGGGCGCCGCCTTGGTTGCGGAGGTGCGGGCCGTGCCGCCGGTGTGCAGCCGTGCGTCGGGGAAGTCGGCACCGAGCTGGGACTCCAACCCGCGGCAGGTGGCGGCGTCCAGGGGCCTGTCCGGAGGCCCGCAGCGCCTGGTGCACCAGAGAGCGCTGGAGCGGTGGTTCGTCGTGGTCGCCGGAACAACCGGCGTCGCCGGAACCGTGGGCGCTGCCCGTGCCGTGACGGTGCTGCAGGACCATGTGGGTCACCGCGGCGTTGCCGATCGACTGTTGCAGGGCGAGGGCGGTGCCGGACCTCGGGCCCTGGCGCACCGCGCGGGTGGCGGCGGGGGCGGTGACCGGATCGGTCCGCCGCTCCGGCTGGTGGCTGCACACGAGGCCGGGTTCCGTCCTCCTTGTGGCGATTCGGTGCGTATACGGCACCGCGGGCGCCTTTGGCGCGGAAACAGCGTAAAGCTATTGCTGTACTGAGGGGACGTCAGGAGCTCATCGGGGCAGACATCGGCATCTGCGGGGGCGGTCTGTCTGCCCCCGGAGGGCCCGTCGGGCTTCCCCGGAAGGGCAGGTGCGCGGCGGGGGCGCGGTTCGGGTGGGTTGTCGACCTGCGTGCGAGCCGGTCATGGTTACCCGCGGGTAGTTGACATGGCTGCGCGGCGCGAGAGGAGATACGGGTGGGGAAGATCGCGAAGACGAACGGGCCCGCTCCGACGGAAGGGGCCCGTTGACATCCTCGGGGTGGCCGGTGCACCTTTCCGGTCCGGTTGTCCGGGGAGGGGAGGAACGACGCTTGGGGGCCGGTTCAGTTCCCCTGCCTGATGTCGCTCAACGTTCCGCTGATGTTGAGGAGTTCGTGGCAGGTGTCCGCCTGCTTGCCCGAGGCCGGAGTGCCCGGTGACTCGCAGGTCACGGTCGCCGTCACTGCCTGGTCCTCGGGGACCTGGATGGGAGTCACCCAGTGGTAGTCCTGGTTGCGGAAGGTCTCCAAGGCGATGGTGGTGATGGTCTGCTTGCCGGCCGTGATGGTCAACAGCCCCTGGTCGCCCTGGAAGTTGGCGACCACGATGTCCGTGATGTCGAACACCTTGCTGTGCGGGACCTGGTAACTGCCGGTGGACGAGGAGCCGCTCGCGGTCTGCACGTCGATGGTGGCGGAGCTCTGCCGTCCGGTTCCGGGCTCCGCCAGGCCCGGGGCGGGGGCACGCCCGCCGGTGCTCGGCTGGCCGGCGCCCGGCTTGCCCTGGCCACCGGGGGTGGCGCCGGAGGCGGCCGTGGGTGCGCCCCCGGGTGCGACGGCGCTCGGAGCCGGTGTCGCGCTCTGCTGGGCGACGGCCTGCTCGGCGGCCTGCTTCGCGGAGCTGCGCACCGCCGGGCGGACCAGGGCGAACCAGGCCAGCAACAGCGCGAGCAGCGCCGCCAGGAGGGCGATCAGCCACTTGGGGAAGATCGGCAGCTGGATGAACTCGCCGTCGAGGACCGGCCGTTGAACGGCCGGAAGGACTTCGGGCGAGGCGGGGACGCCCCTGCTGCCCGGACCCTTCCCGTCGTTGCCGTCCTGGGCACTCGTGGCGGCTGCGCTCCCGACGGCTGCCGCCTCGCCGTTGGCGTCCTTGCGGGCGTCCTTGGCGGTGGCGGCCTGCTCGGGGCCCACCGTGACCTCGAACGGCCAGGAGGCCGGCTTGCCGAACCAGATCAGCTTGCGGGCGCGGGCCTGAAGCCGCAGCTCGCCGGACTCGCCGGGTTCGAGGCGCAGCCGTTCCGGGGTCGCCCGGAACCGCAGCTCCTCGCCGGCCTGCCCGGGCGTGAGCACCACGGTGCCGGGCGCGTTGCCGAGGTTGCGCACCGAGGCCCGGTAGCGGCCGCGCAGCCAGCCGCGGCGGCGCCGGGGCGCGAGGGCGGCCTGGAGTTCCTGGAACGGCGTCACGGTGACGGTGGTCTCCGGAACCGTCACCAGCTCGGGGTGCTCCGTCGGCAGGACCCGGATGCCGAGCGGGAACTCACCGGCCCGGGCGGCGGGCGAACGCGGTGGAGCGAGGCGCACCGTCACCGTCTCGGACGTCCCCGGATAGAGCGAGACCCGGGCCGGTTCGACCGTCGTCCACGCGGCGCAGTCACCGACCACCTCCAGCGTGTACGCCTCCACGATGTCGAGGTCGTTGCGCACCGTCAGCGTCGTGGTGGCCACGCCACCGGGCGCCACCGTCAGCGCGGGCAGGCCGAGTTCGGCGGATGTGGTCATGGCGTGACGGTAGGACCGGCGGACCGTCCGCGGAGAGGGCCGTACGGGCAAGCCGTGGGCACACCCCTTGCCCGTGCGGACCGACCGACCCTGCCCGGCACTGCCGCAGGTCCACTGGAGAATGGAGAGCTCGATGACGTCGACCGAAGCACCCCGAAGCGAAGCAGTCACCACCCACCGGCCCCCGGTGGTGGCACGTTCCGGCAGCGCCCGGCCGGCCACCCCGCGCATACCGGTCCAGGCGCGCAGGCCGGGACAGATCCCCGTGGCGGTGTACGCCGAGGACCTCATCCTGCAGACCGGCGTGGTCCAACAGCTCCGCCAGCGGCCCGAGGTGGAGCTGCTGAGCGAGAGCGAGGCGGGCCGGGCGGAGGTTTCCCTGCTCGTGGTCGATGCCCTGACGGAGGCGGTGGCCGAGCACCTGCGCAGGCTGCGGCTCGCCACCTCGGGCCGCATCGGCCTGGTGGTGGGGCAGTTCGAGGCCGGCGGGCTGCAGACGATCGTCGAGTGCGGGGTCGCCGCCGTGCTTCGCCGCTCGGAGGCGGACCAGGACCGGCTGGTGCACCTCATCACCGCCCTGGCCAACGGGGAGGGCGTGATGCCGGGGGACCTGCTCGGTGAGCTGCTCGACCGGATCGGGATGCTCCAGCGCACCATGCTCGACGGGCGCGGCCTGACCCTTTCGACCCTGACGGCCCGGGAGGCCGAGATGCTGCGGCTGGTCGCCGAGGGCTTCGACACGAGTGAGATCGCGACCAGGACCTCGTACTCGGAACGCACCGTCAAGAACGTGCTGCACGAGATCATCACGCGGCTGGGGCTGCGCAACCGGGCGCACGCGGTGGGGTACGCGATGCGGCGCGGGTTGATCTGAGACGGACGGACGTCTGTCACGGACGCTCATCCGAGTCGACGTCCGAGTCGTACGTCCGCCCGAGCCGGATGTTCCGACCACGGCGCATGTCCGTCCGGGACGCCCGAACGTCCGAGTCAGTACTGTGAGACGCACGACCGTCCGAGACGCACGACCGTCCGCAACGCCCGCGAAGGCCGTGGCGGCCTGCCCTTCGGGGCACTGGTCGTTACCCCCGGCTCGGGCGCCCGGGCCCTGTTCCCGGGCGCCCGAGCCGGTGAGACTGCCGGGGAGACCGCCCCTGCCACCCTGTGAGGTCGCGCGTGACCGCCGCCACCGGCACTCCCCGCTCCCCCCGGCGGCCGGCCCGCGCCGCCGTCGCGGTGCTGCTCGCGCTCGCGGCGGCAGTGCTGACCCTGGGCTCCGCCCCCGGCGGACAGGGCGGCCCGGCCGCTGCCGCCGACGACCCGGCCGGCGGGCGGATCGTCTACGCCGGCACGAACCACCGCGGCCTCGGCCTGGTGACCGGCGCGGACACCAGCACCCCGCTGTTCGGGCCAGGCCCCGTCCACTTCGACCAGGACCCCTCGGCCCGCGGCGATGAACTGGTCTTCACCAGCCTGCGGGACGGGCCGCTGCCCCAGGTGTACCTGCGCGACGCGGCCGGCTCGCTGCGCCGCCTCACCACCGGCATGGACACCGCCCACCCCGCGCTCGCCCCGGACGGCAAGGGCGTCGTCTTCGAGGCCTTGCAGCCCAGGAAGGACGGCACCTCGCAGCACGTGCTGTGGGCGGTCGACCGGGACGGTACCGGGCTGCGCCGACTCACCGACGGCACCGCCGACGAGACCCACCCGACGGTCTCGCCCGACGGCCGGTGGGTCGCGTACGCCTGCACCGGCGAGCCGGGGCACATCCAGATCTACCTGCGGCCGTTCACCGGTGGCGCGCCCGTCAAGGTCACCAACGTGACCAGCGGGGACGCCGTCGACCCGACCTGGAACCCGCTGAACGACGACGCGCACCGCAACCAGATCGTCTACACCTGGGACCAGGGGGACAAGGGCCGCACCCTGATGCTCACCTCGCCGACCGGTGGCGACAAGGCGTTCTTCCCCGGCACCGGCTCCACCTGGAAGACCGGCTCCGCCTCCTGGCTGGCCGACGGCAGCGGAGTCCTCTTCCTCAGCGCCGACCGGCTCACCCCCAAGGCGCAGCCCCAGCAGGCCGATCCGGCGCAGCCACCGGTGGTGAACCTCTACCGCGCGCCGACCTGCGACTGCACCGACCCCCAACTCCTCTACAGCACCAACCGGTTGATCGCCACGCCGACCTGGCTCGGCCCGCAGAACGGGGGCGGACCGGTGGTGGAGCAGACCAGCGCCTCCGCCGCCAACGTGGCCGACCTCCAGGACGTCCGCCCAGACGGCGCCGACCCGCGCGACCTGGGCGTCAGCGTGCTCACGGAGGACCCGGCCGCCGACACCAACACCAATCCCGACCCGGCCGCCGACCCGCTCTTCCACCCCCGCCCCGGCTACGACCCCTGGTACGAACGGCAGGCCTACACCCCCGACGGCCGGCAGATCGTCGTCACCCGCTACGAGGACTCGCCCGTCGGCCGGATCCAACGGATCTGGCTGGCCGACGCCGACGGCTCCGGCCCGCACCCGATGAACCTCGCCGGGCGCGGGCCGACCGACCGGGACACCGACCCCTCGCTCTCCCCGGACGGCAAGCTGATCGTGTTCAGCCGCAGCACCCCGGGCAGTGGACGGGAACCGGCCCGCCCCGGCCGGATCGTGATCGCCCAGGTGGCCACGGGTGCGATCGTCGGCACCGTCCAGCCGCCGGCCGGCCGGCCCGGGGCGGCGGACGAGGAGCCCTTCTGGTCCCCCGACGGCAAGCTCATCGCCTTCTCCCGGACCGCCGTGATCAACGGCAATCCCGGCAACAAGCACATCTGGACCGTGTCCGCCGACGACCTCACCCGGCAGAACGACCTGAGCCGCACGGCCTGCCCGGGCAGTTGCAACGTCATCGACGACAGCCCCGCGTTCGCGCCCGACGGCCGCCGGATCGCCTTCAACCGCAAGGCCGGCGACGGCGGGAACAACCGGCAGGACGGAGTCGTGGTCACCACCCCGACCGGCGACGACTGCACGGTGGTCCTGCCCGCCGGGCTCGGCGCCGGCGCCTGCACCCGGCCGCTGCCGGACCGTTCCACCGGCCCCTTCCAGCCCCGCGACGTCGCCTGGACGGCCAACGGCGCCCAGCTGGTGCTCACCTCCCGGCGCGACGCGCCGCCCAGCGCACCCGAGGGGCTCAAGGTCTACGACTTCGCGACCGCCGAGCTCACCCCGCTCGACTGGCGGCTGCCGGGACGCCAGAAGGAGCCGGCCGTCCAACAGTCCGTCCACCTGACGCTCAGCGCGCCGCCCCGGACTCCGGCCGTGCCCGTCGACGGCGGCACCGACGTGACGATCACCGTCACCGACAAGGGCCCCGCGCCCTCGCCCGGCACCGTCCTCACCGCCTCGGTGCCGACCGGTGCCCGGCTCGGCGAGCTGACCAGCCCGGTCGGGCAGTGCGACGCGGCGGCGCTGCGCTGCGAACTCGGCACCCTGGCACCGGGGGCGCAGGTGCGGGTGACCGGCCGCCTGATCGGAACCCGGGCGGGCGACCAGCCGTTCGGCTGGAGCGTCACCGGGGCGGTGGTGGACCCGAATCCGGAGAACGGCTCGGCCGAGACGATCCTGCCGGTGCTGGACGCGCCCACGCCCTCGCCGACGCCGACGCCGACGCCGACGCCCTCGCCGACTGCTTCACCGAGTCCGACACCCACCCCCACACCCACCCCCGCGCCCACCCCGCCCCCCGCACCGACCATCCCGCTGCCTGCCCCCGCACCGCCGCCGCAGGCCGGTCCCGGGGTGGCGGTCGACGCCCAGCCGAACCCCGGCTACGTCGGCGGCCACGTGACCGTCAACTACACCGTGCGCAACACCGGCCAGGCCCTGGCGACCGGGCTGCGCCTGACCCTCGGACTGCCGGCCGGAGTACCCACCGAGGCGCTGCCGCCGGGCTGCCGGGACGGCAGCTGCCAACTCGCCGACCTGGCCCCCGGCGGCAGCCAGGTGGTCCGGGTGGTGCTGTCACCCGTGGCGGCCCTGGACACCACCGTCACCGCGGAACTGACCACCACCGGCACCGACGCCACCCCGGGCCCGCACCGGGCGAGCACCCCGCTGCGCATCCTGCAGCCCCGCATCGTCGCCGTGCCGCCGATCGGCAAGCCCGGCTTCGTGACCTCCGTCCGCGGCACGGACTTCCCGCCCGGCGCGCCGGTCCGCTTCACCTGGCAGCCCGGCATCACCGCCGCTGCGGCGCCCACCTACCCGAAGGCCGACGGGACCTTCGCGGGCCAGCTGCTGATCCTGCCCAAGGACGAGACGGGCCCGCGGACGATCACGGCGGACGGCCCGGGGTTCTCCCCGGTGACCACCCCGTTCCTGGTGGTGGAGGGCAGCATCGGTCCGCCGGGGGAGGTGGAGCGGCGGTGAGTCGGGAGGTGGCCCTGCGGACCGGAGCCCGGTGGGCTGGATCCGGGGGTGGCGTTGGCCGTGCCGATCCGGGACTTGCCAGGTGGTCTCCCTGTGGGCGGAGTTCGCGGAGAGGTGGGGAGGCGGTGATCCACGCGGTCGGCCTGCGGGCTGGGGCGGGTCTGGTGGGGCGCGGGGCAGGGGGCGTCCTCGAGGCGCCCGCCCGGCGCACCGGGTCGGCGGGCGGTGCCCGCCGGTGTGGGATGCGAGGGGAGGTGGGGTGCCGGTGATCCATGAGGTGGACGAGGCACTGCGGTTGCTGCTCGCGGAAGCCGGGCTGCCGGAGCGTGGGGTCGAGGTGGTGTTCGACGCGCCGACCCGGGATTTCGCGGCCCGGCGCACCGCGCCGACGGTCAGTGTGTTCCTCTACGGAATGCGCGAGGAGACGACCCGTCGGCAGGCCGGGGCCGTCGCCGAGCATGACGAGGACGGCGTGGTGGTCGGTCACCGACCGGCGCCCCGGTGGTTCGAGCTGGGCTACCTGGTGACCGTCTGGACCAACCGCCCGCAGGACGAACACCGCCTGCTGGCCGAGGTGTTGCAGTGCCTGACCGCCGTCGATGCCCTGCCCGTCCGGGTGCTCACCGGGTCGCTCGCCCGGCTTGGGCTGACTGTCGGGCTGGACATCGCCGGGCGCGACACGGGGCTGCCGTCGGTGCCCGACGTGTGGTCCGCGCTGGGCGGGGAGCTGCGGCCGTCGATCGACCTCAGGGTGTTGGCTCCGCTGGCCGGCGGGCTCAGCCCCGCGGGCCCGCCCGTCACCGAGGGGCTGGTGGTGCAGGCCCGGGACACCACCCGGGAGAGCGAGCCCGGAGGCCGCCGGCTGCGCTACCGCGACGCCGGTGACCCCGGACCGGACGGCTTCGCCGCGCCCCGCGAGCGCGCACTGCCGCCGGGCCGAAGGACCCGGGGCGGCGCGCGATGAGCCTCGACCTCGCCCCGGCCGTCAACGGCGCGCCTCCCGCCCGTGACCACCTGTGGGAACGGCTGCACCGGGTCGAGCAGCGGGTCCGGGCGGCGGTGCGCGAGCGCCGGGCCGACGACCCGGATCCGGACGACCCGTACCGGGGCCAGTACCTCGACCCGGAGGCGGTGGAGCGGATCCTGGCGTCCGCCGCCGCGACGGGCTTCGCCGGTGCGGTGGACGGCGCGTCCGCCCGCACGGTGGACGGCGCGACGGACGGTCCGGTGCCCGCCCCGCCGCCCGGTTCCCGGCTGGCCCGGATGGGCGCCGACTTCGGCCTGCTCCCGGTGGACCTCGACCTCCTGCTGGTGGCCCTCGCCCCCGACCTCGACGCCCGCTTCGAGCGGCTCTACGGCTACCTCAACGACGACCTGACCCGCCGCCGGGCCACCGTCGGGCTGGCCCTCGAACTGTGCGGACTGCCGGGGGCCGGCGCCGGCCGCTTCCGCTTTTCCGCCCGCGCACCGCTGGTCGCCGGGGGCCTGCTGGAGATCACCGAGCCGGAGCGCCCGCTGCTCTCCCGCATCCTGCGCGTGCCGGACCGGGTGACGGCCCATCTGCTCGGCGACGACGAGCCGGACGACGCGCTCGCCGGACTGGCCCGCCGGGCCGAGCCGCACACCGGAGGCGGCGCGCAGCAGTCCGTCGACCGGCTGAGTGCGGCCGTGGCCGCAGCCGCGGCGGCAGGCGGACCGGTGTACCTGCTGGACCGGGGCGGCCAGGCCGGCCCGCTGGCGGCGGCCGCCCTCGCGGCCGACGGCCGGCCGCCCCTGGTCGTCGACGCCGCCGCGCTGGCCGCCGCCCATCCGTCGCCCGGCACCGTACGGGTGCTGGCCCGCGAGGCCCGGCTCGGTGGGAGCGGGGTGGTGCTCGGACCGCTGGACCGGCTCGAACCCGAACGGCCGGAGCGGGCGGGCCTGTTGCGAGACCTGTGCGCGCAGCTGGGTTCCGTCCCGCTGATCGTGCACGGCCCGCAGGTGTGGGACCCGGCCTGGGCGGGGGAGAGCCCCGTGGTGCTGACCGTCCCTCCGCCGGACGCGCGCGACCGGGCCGGGCAGTGGGCCCGGGCGCTGGCGGCCGGCGGGGCGCCGCCGAACCGGGAGCTGACGGACGGGCTGACGGGCGAGCTGGCCGAGGCGGTGGCCGCTTACCGGCTGGACCGGGAGAAGCTGGAGCGGGCCGCCGCCGTGGCGGCCAGGACGGCCGCTGCCGAGCGCCGCCCGGTGCGGGCCGAGGACCTGAGGGCCGCCGTACGGGCGCAGAACGCCGCCGGCCTGGCCCGGCTCGCCCGCCGGATCGAGCCCGCCGTCGGCTGGGCCGACCTGGTGCTGCCCGATCCCACCGCCGGCCGGCTGCGCGAGCTGGTCCTGCGGGCCCGGCACCGCGACCGGGTGCTCGGACAGTGGCGGATGCGGCCGGGCGGCGGCCGGGGCAACGGGGTGATCGCCCTGTTCGCAGGGGAGTCCGGCACCGGGAAGACGATGTCCGCCGAGGTGGTCGCGGCGGAGCTCGGCATGGAGCTGTACGTCGTCGACCTGTCCACCGTGGTGGACAAGTACATCGGCGAGACCGAGAAGAACCTGGACCGCGTCTTCACCGAGGCGGCGCAGGTCAACGCGGTCCTGCTGTTCGACGAGGCGGACGCCCTGTTCGGGAAGCGCTCGCAGGTCAAGGACGCCCACGACCGCCACGCCAACGTCGAGACGGCCTACCTGCTCCAGCGGATGGAGTCCTTCGACGGGATCGCGGTGCTGACCACCAACCTGCGCGCCAACCTCGACGAGGCCTTCACCCGGCGCCTGGACGTCATCGCCGAGTTCCCGCTGCCCGACCAGGCACAGCGGCGCCTGCTGTGGGACCGCTGCCTGGGGCCGCGGCTGCCCCGCGGCGACGACCTCGACCTGGACTTCTGCGCCCGGCACTTCGAGCTCACCGGCGGTTCCATCCGGGCCTGCGCGGTCTCGGCGGCCTACCTGGCCGCCGGCACGGGCGCCCCGCTGGGCATGGCGCAGCTGGTCGCCGCGGTGGTCGGGGAGTACCGCAAGCTCGGGCGGCTGGTGCTGGAGAGCGAGTTCGGGCCGTGGCTGGGCGTCCTCGGTGACGCCGGGCTCGGCTGACTCCCGGCGAGTCACGCCCGGACGGCGGGGCCCTCCGGGGCGCCTGCGAGGACCAGCCGGGCTGCCCGCGGAACCGGCCGGACTGCCCGCCGGGGCAGCCGGTCCTGCCCCCGGTCCGGGCCCTCGGGACATGGTCCGTACGGCGCCCGGACCCGCAGACTCGGGGGCGAGTGATCAGCGAGTGATCAGCGAACGAACCACCGATCACCCACGATCACCCACCCATCACCCGCGAATGACCGGCGAACTGACTGGCCAGCCGAAGGAGCGCGTATGCCGTCGTACCTCACCCCGGGCGTGTACGTGGAGGAGGTCCAGTCCGGTGCACGGCCGATCGAGGGGGTCGGCACCGCCGTCGCCGCCTTCGTCGGCTTCGCCGAGGCCGGTCCCTTCCACGAGCCCACGCTGGTGACCAACTGGGACCAGTACGTCCAGCGGTTCGGCGGGTTCACCGAGGGCACCTACCTGGCGCACGCGGTCTACGGCTTCTTCGCCAACGGCGGCGGCTCCGCCTACGTCGTGCGGGTCGGCGACCCGGACCGGCAGACGGCCCCCGTCGCCGCCCCGGCCCCCGCCGTCGCCGCGGCCCCCGCCGTCGCCGCGGCCCCGCCGGTCGCCGTCGCGGGCTTCCTGTTCTCTGCCCTGCCCGGTGCGGGCGGCGAGGTGTCCGTCGAGATCGCCGACGTGGAGGGCGACAACGTCCCCGAGGACCGGTTCCGGCTGCTGGTGCGCCGGGGCACCGAGGTCGCGGAGAGCTACGACGTCTCGACCCGGAAGAACACCAAGGGGTACGTCGTCACCCAGCTGCGCGAGTCCAAGCTGGTCGCGGTCGCCGAACAGCCCGGCACCGCGCCCAGCCGCCCCGAGCGGCAGACCCACGCCCTCGCCGCCGTCCCCGCCGTCGCCCCGGGACCGGTCACGGCCCCCGCCGCCCGGCTCGACCCCGCCGAGTACGTCGGTGACGCGGCCGCCCGGACCGGCTTCTCGGGCCTGGAGGCGATCGACGAGATCACCATGGTCGCGGTGCCCGACCTGATGAGCGCCTACCAGCGCGGCGACCTCGACGACGAAGGCCTGCGCACCGTCCAGCTGGCCGTCATGTCGCACTGCGAGCAGATGGGCGACCGGATCGCCGTCCTCGACCCGCCGCCCGGCCTGAACGCCCAGCGGATGCGCACCTGGCGCAACGAGGAGGCGGGCTTCGACTCCCGCTACGCCGCCCTCTACTACCCGTGGATCAAGGTGTTCGACCCGGCCAGCGGCCGCAACGTGCTGGTCCCGCCGAGCGGGCACGTCGCCGGGGTGTGGGCGCGCAGCGACGCCGAGCGCGGCGTGCACAAGGCGCCCGCCAACGAGGTCATCCGCGGCGCGGTGGACCTGGAACTGCGGCTGAGCAAGGGCGAACAGGACCTGCTGAACCCGATCGGCGTCAACTGCGTACGGGCGTTCCCCGGGCGCGGCATCCGGATCTGGGGCGCGCGCACCCTGTCCTCCGACCCCGCCTGGCGCTACCTGAACGTGCGCCGGCTCTTCAACTACCTCGAGGAATCGATCCTCCTGGGGACCCAGTGGGTGGTCTTCGAACCCAACGACGACCGGCTGTGGTCCAGCATCCGCCGGAACATCACCGCCTTCCTCACCGAGGAGTGGCGGCGCGGGGCGCTGTTCGGCCAGACCGCGGCCGAGGCCTTCTACGTCAAGTGCGACCGCGACAACAACCCGCCGGAGTCCATCGACCTCGGCCAGGTGATCTGCGAGATCGGCGTCGCCCCGGTGAAGCCGGCCGAGTTCGTGGTGTTCCGGCTGGCCCAGTTCTCCGACAGCACGAGCCTCGTCAACGAGTGACCCGGCCCGTCCCCGTCGGCACCCAACGCATCGGAAGGTGACAGCACGCCATGGCTGAAGGCGATCCGCTCTCCACACACATATTCGGCGTCCAACTCGGCGGCTACAACGTCGAGTCCGTCAAGGAGATCAGCAACCTGACGGTCGAACAGGACGTCGTCGAATACAAGCAGGTGACCCAAGAGGGCAAACTGATCGTCCGCAAGCAGCCCGGCGCCCGGCTGCCCGGCGAGGTGACCATCACCCGCGGCCTGGACAAGAGCGGTGCGTTCACGGACTGGATCAAGGAGACCCTCAACAACGGGGCGATCAACACCGCGCGGCAGAACCTCACCATCGAGGTCAAGGACACCACCGGCGCCACCCTGCGGCGCATCCAGCTGACCAACGCCTGGGCGAGCCGCTGGGAGGGCCCCACGCTCAGCGCGGGCGAGTCCAGCGCCGCGACGGAGACCGTGACCATCGTGTTCGAGGAGATCAGCGTCGAATGAGGCGGAAGATCGGCCTGGACGAGCTGCTGGAACGGGCCCCCTCCCAGGGCCCGGTGCCGGGCGCGGTCCAGGGTGCGGGTCCGGTCCAGGGCCAGCAGGGCGCCGCCTCGCAGCCCGGGCCGGCGGCGCCCCGGGTGCGGGCGCCGCACACCGAGTTCGAGTTCGAGCTGCCGCTCGGCTACGTCGACGACGAGGGCACCGTGCACCGCCACGGCGCCATGCGGCTGGCCACCGCCCGGGACGAACTGATGCCGCAGATCGACCTGCGGGTCAAGGAGAACCCGGCCTACCTCAGCGTGGTGCTGCTCAGCCACGTCATCACCAGGCTGGGCGACGTCACCGACGTGCACGCCGGGATCGTCGAGCGGATGTACGCCACCGACGTCGCTTTCCTCCAGGACCTCTACCAGCGGATCAACAGCGAAGGCCACACGCGCGCCGCCGTGACCTGCCCGCACTGCGACGGCGCCTTCGAGGTCGACCTCGCCGGTGGGCGCCTGGGGGAATCGTGACGTACGCGACTGCTCGGCTGTACGAGGAGATCGCGTACATCGCCTACCACTTCCACTGGCCGCGCGAGGACCTCCTCGACCTGACCCACCGTGAACGCGGGCAGTGGGTGCGCGAGATCGCGCGCATCAACTCCCGTGTCAACGAAGGTGGGTGAGTGGGGTGGGCGTGCGGGACTGGATCGGGCGGCGGCTTCGTGACGGCGGTGCCGGGTCCGATGGTGCCGGGTCCGAGAGCGTCGGTTCCGGTGGGGTGGCCCGGTCCGGCGGGACCGCCGGTGCGGGCGAGCCCGCGACCCCGGCGGCCAGGCGGCCGCCGGGGGCCGGGGGCTGGCGCGCGGTGACGCCGCTGGTTCCGACCCTGGCCGGGGCGGGGCCGGGGGTCAGCGACGGCTTGAAGTTCCGCTCCCGGCTGGCCTCCTGGCAGGACCCCTCGCTCTGCGGACCGCTCGGCCATGCGGTTCTGCCGTCGGCGCCGGTGGGCATCCTGCGGGCGGTGGCGGCGCCGGGTGGCCCGGCTACGGCCGTCGGGGGCGGGGAGGAGCTGGTCCTGCCGGCCGGCGGTGGCGGCGCGGTGGGGGAGAACGAGGCGGCGGGCCCGGAAGGGGCGGGGGAACGGCGGCAGGCGCTGCCGGTCCAGCGGACCGTCCGGGTAAGGCGGTTGCCGGTGCGCGCTGGGCGAGCCCGGGTCGAGGGCGGTGCGGCGACACCGGGTGCTGTGGGGCAAGGCCCGTCGCGGCCTGCGCCGTTGACGTCCGACGTGCCGAGGCCCGCTGTTCCACGGTCCGGCGCGCCGGCGCCCGCTTCGGCGGGGACTGCCGCGCCGGAGGGCAGCGCGCAGGCGCCGGGCACCGCGACGCCGGACGCGGGCGCGGCGTCCTCGCGCCGGAGCGACGTGGTGCGCCGGGCCCAGCCGCACTCCGTGCGGCCGCGTCCCGTCAGCGGTCCGCTGATCGTGGCACGACGCCCACCGTTGTTGTCCGTGCGCCAGGTGGCGGCCGTCCCGGGGCCGGGCAGGGCGAATGATGTCGTCACCGAGTCACCGAGCCGGGGGACCGACTCGCCGCCGCCTGCGGCCGTGACGATCGAACCGGCCGGCAGGGCGCGCCCGTTCGTCAGCGGCGAGGCTGCCGCGCCCGCGCGGAGCGGGTCGGCCGAAGGGGTGGTTCAGCGGGCCCCGGCGGCCGGCACTGACGCGCCTGCCCGTCCGGTCCTCGGCGCGCCCCTGACCGCGCTGCCCGCGAGCGCCTCACCCGTGGCCGCCGTCGGCATCCAGGCCACGGAGGGAGCACCGGGCGCGCCGGCCATGCCCGTCGTCCGTCCCGCTGCGGAATCCGCCGGTCCCGAGGCAGGTGGGCCTGACCGCCCACGGGAGCCGCGGACTCCCCACCCCGAGCGTCGGCCGGTCGGCGGCCTGCCCGTTCAGCGCACGTCGTCCCAGGCCGCTGATGCCGTCCCGCGAACCCCGTCGTCGCCTGCCCCTGTCCGCACACGCGGGGGCCTGGGCGCGCCGCTCGACGCACTGCCGCCGACGGCGGCAGCGCCGGGCAGCACTGCTCCGACGGTCGACGGGCGCCGACCGGTCCGGCGTGTCATGGGCCCGATGGCGGGCGGCACCGCGGGCCGGAACCCCGGCAACTCGGCGGAGCGCAGCGCGCCGCCGGTCGGCGAAGAGGCACGGGTGCAGCGCGCCGTCCCGCGGGGCTCTGGTCCGGTGGACCCGACCTCCGTGCCGCGTGCGGAGCAGAGCGGCCCTGACGCGCCGCAGCCCGTCAACGGGCCTGGGCGGGAAGCTCGCCTGCCGGAGCCGGTCGGGAATGGCGGCGGCCCGAAGGTCCCGGTGGCGGCTCCCGCGCGTCCGGCCGCAGGCGGCCTGGGCGTTCAGCGAGCCGTCGAACTCACGGGAAGGAGGCGCGGGTTGATCGGTGACCGCCCGATCCCGGTCGCCCTCGCCACGCCGACGGCACCCTTCGCGGGCAGCACCACCGCTCCCACGGCCTCCCGCCCGGCAGCCTCGCCGCCCGTGGTCCCGGCGGTCTGGCCCAACGCGCTCGCGTCCCGCGCGGATGGAGAACCGGCCGAGGCGTCGGCGGGGAATCCCGGCGATGGCCGAAGGGACGGGAGCGCCGCTGCTCCGCAGCGCCGGGGGCCACGCCGCACATCGAGCGCGGGGGAGAACCGCACGACCGGCGGGCACCCGGGTCCGCAGGGGAGTTCGGCGCGGCTCGGCGGGTCGGCAGCCGCAGGGGCGGCGGACGACTCACCCGGCCCGGGGGCCGCAGGTACCGTGCAACGCCCACGTGCCTCCCGTGCAGTCGAACGCGGCACCGGTCGGACGGCTGCCGACCGTTCTGTGGTGCGGGGGAGTCCGGTGCCGTCCGGTGCCCC
>NZ_JBIRJC010000053.1:15345-37244 GCF_044329365.1 Kitasatospora sp. NPDC017646
CCGGCTGCCGCCGTGGTGCCGGTGGGGGGCTCGTCCGGCCCGGGGCTGGTTCGTGGAGTCGTGGCTGCCGTGCAGCGTTCGCGTTCCCGGCGTGTGGGGGTCGATCGTTCTGTGGTGCGGGGGAGTTCGGTGTCGTCCGGTGCCCCGGCTGCCGCCGTGGTGCCGGTGGGGGGCTCGTCCGGCCCGGGGCTGGTTCGTGGAGTCGTGGCTGCCGTGCAGCGTTCGCGTTCCCGGCGTGTGCGGGTCGGTCGTCCTGTGGTGCAGGGGAGTCCGACGCCGTTCGACGCCTTCCCGATGACAGCCCCACCGAGCGGCCGCCCCCAACCCGGTTCGGCGGTGCCCACGCGCGTGGTCCGGCTCGCGCCCCCGTCGGTTCAGCGGTCGCCGTCACCGGAACTGCCGGCACGGCCTTCGCCGGCGGTGCCGCGCACCCTGCCGTCCGGCCGCACGGCGAGCGTCCCGCCCGCGCCCGTGGTACGGCCCGCGCCCCCGGCGGCGGCCCAGTCGGTTCAGCGGCTGCCGACCGTGTCCCGGCCGCTGCCGTCACCGCCGCTGCCACCGCAGCCGCCGACAGGCCCTTCGCCGGTCGTGTCGCGGGCCCTGCCGCCCGCGAGCCCCGCCAGCACCCCGCCCGTACCGTCCGCATCGCCCGTACCGTCCGCACCGCCGGCGCCGTCCGCGCCCGGTACGGCACGGTTGTTGCAACGGGTGGCCGAGCAGGCGGGCCTGTCCGGGGTGCCGTTGACCGCCGTCCCTGCGCGGCAGCCGAGCACCGTACAGGCCGCCCCGTCGAAGACGTCCTCGCCGAAGGCCTCCTCACCGGCCGAGCCCGCCGAGGCTCCCGGCGGCGCGGGGCCCGCCGACCTCGACGAGCTGGCAAGGCGCCTGGTCGAGCCGGTCGGGCGGCTGCTGCGCACCGAACTGCGCCGGGGCAGGGAGCGTGCCGGACGACCGTACGACCTGCGCCGCTGAGCGCGGGGTGACCACACAGAAGCGACCAGAAGCACCGAGCAAGCGGCGGGCAGGGAACGGGGACCGATGACCGACAACATCTTCGCGAGCAGCGTGTTCTTCAGCCTGACCATCGGCGGCAACGACCTGGGCGAGTTCACCACCTGCTCCGGCCTCGGCGCCCAGGTCGAGATCGAGCAGTACGCGGAGGGCGGCAACAACGGCTTCTCCTGGCAGCTGCCGGGCCGCATCACCTGGTCGAACATCACGCTGACCCGCGCGGTCACCGCGGACAGCGCCAAGATCGCGCGGTGGCTGGGCGAGATCGTCCGGAAGGTGGAGCCGAAGGACGGCGAGATCGTGGCGCTGCGGCCGGACCTCAGCCGGATCATCGGCTGGCAGGTGCTGGGGATCGTCCCGGTGCGCTGGGACGGCCCGTCCTTCGACCCCGCCAACTCCCAGGCGGCGGTGGAGAGTCTGGAGATCGCCCACGCGGGTCTGCGCCCGTCCTGATCCCGGTTCGCACCGATTCTCCGCCCCACCCACATTAAGGAGCAGCAGGATGTCCCCGGCGGTCCCCGCGAGCGTCACCCGGGCCCAACTGACCATCATGGAGCCCCCGTCCACGGTCGGCGCCCAGCCCGGCGGCGCGATCGCGCGGCTGCCGTTGCAGTTCAACCCGGCGACCCTGGTGCTGCGCAAGACCACCGAGTGGCGGCGCACGCCGTCCCGGATGGCGGGCCAGTCGGCGTTGCCGGAGTTCGTCGGCAGCGGTCCGCGCTCGCTGTCGCTCGACGTGTTCCTGGACTCGACCGCGACCCACGACAACTCCGTGGAGCGGGCGGTGGAGCAGCTGATGACGGCCTGCGTGCCCACCCCGACCAGCCTGGCGCGCAAGACTCCGGCCAGTCCGTGGATCCGGCTGGACTGGGGCACCCTGACGACGACCTCGTTCAACGGGGTGCTGACCGGTCTCTCGGTCAACTACACGCTCTTCGACGTGGACGGCAACCCGCTGCGCGCGGTGTGTTCCCTCTCCATCGACGAGGCCAGCGTCGACCCGGCGGGGCAGAACCCGACCTCCGGCTCGCCGGAGGCCCGCAGCACCCACCGGGTCATCGCGGGCGACAGCCTGCCGCTGCTCGCCTGGCGCGCGTACGGGGACGCGACGGCCTGGCGCACCATCGCGGAGGCCAATGACATCGACGATCCGCTGGCGCTGGTCCCCGGGGCCGAGCTGATCGTGCCGGGGATCGACGAACTGACCCGGGGAGGGCGGCGATGACCACGCCCGAGGCCCGGGGTGGCCGGCCGTTCGCCGCGGATCCCGTCGTCGAGGCGCCCGGGCCGCTGCCGCCGGTCTGGGCCGCCCAGCTGGTGTCCTGCGACATCGAGGAGAGCGTGGGCCTGCCCGACACGGCGGTGCTGAGCTTCCGGGACGCGGACCACACCTTCCTCTCCACGACGGGCATCACCATCGGCACCGAGCTGCGGGTTTCCGTGGTCACCGTGCAGGGGCACACCCAGGTGCGGCTGTTCACCGGCGAGGTGACGGCGCTGGAGCTGGAGGTGGACACCACCGGCTCGTACACCGTGCTGCGGGCCTCGGCGGTGACCCACCGGCTGATGCGCGGGCGCCGGGTGAAGGCCTTCCGCAACATGACGACCGCCGACATCGTCCGGGAGGTCGCCGCGGGCGCGGGCCTGGCCTGCGGGCGGGTGGACTCCTTCCCGGTCGTGCACCAGCAGCTCTCCCAGGCGAACGTCCCGGACTGGGAGTTCCTCCAGTTCCTGGCGCTGGAGAGCGGCGCGCAGGTGCGGGTGGACGACGACGGGAAGCTGGAGTTCGTCCGGCCGCAGCCCGCGTCCGCGGCGCCGGCCCCCACCACGCCCGCGCCGCAGAACCCGCTGGTGCTGGAGTACGGCCGCAACCTGCTGGAGCTGCGCGGGGTGCTGACCGGGGCGGCCGGCGCGGACACGGTCGAGGCGCGCGGCTGGAACGTCACCACCAAGAGCGCCCTGGTGGCCGCCGAGCCGTCGGTGACCTCGACGTCCGTGCTGCCGGGGATGAGCCCCTCGGCGGCGGCCTCCGCCTTCCCCGGCCCGGCGCGCCTCACCGTCGCCGACACCCCGTACCGCACCCAGGCGGAGACCACCGCCGTGGCGCGGTCGCTGGCCGCCTCGGTGGCCGCGGGTTTCGGCGAGCTGGAGGTGGTCGCCGAGGGCAATCCGCGGCTGCGGGCGGGCACCGCGGTGGCCCTCGGGAACGTCGGTGCCGCCTTCTCCGGCCGCTACACCGCGACCGGAGTACGCCACCTCCTCGAACCGTTCCGCGGCTACCGGACCACCGTGGTGGTCAGTGCGGCGCCGGACCGCTCGCTGGCCGGACTCACGACCGGGGGCAACGCGCCGCCGCGCGGGCCCCGGATGCCGGGCCTGGCCGTCGCCGTGGTCACCGACGTCCGGGAGCCGGGGGACGGGCAGCGCGGCTGGGTGAAGCTGAGGTTCCCCTGGCTGGACGACAGTTACGTCTCCGACTGGGTGCGCACCGTCCAGTGGGGCGGCCACGGCGGCGGCGGCGTGGTCAGTCCCGAGGTCAACGACGAGGTGCTGGTCGGCTTCGAGCAGGGGGACCTGGACAGCCCGTACGTGCTGGGCGGCCTCTACAACGGCGTGGACCGGCCCTCGCCGCACGACGTTCCGCTGGTCGACGCGACCGCCGGGAAGGTGAACCGTCGTTCCGTGGTCTCCCGTTCGGGCCACCGGCTGGAACTGCTGGACGTGCCGGGCGGCAGCTCCGGGGTCCGGCTGGCCAGCGGGGACGGGAAGTTGGAGGTCCGGCTGGACCAGCAGCAGGGGGAGATCGTCCTGACCGTGCACGGCGCGGTCGGCGCGGGCACGAGCACGGTGCGCCTCTCCTCCTCCGGCATCACCCTCGACGCGGGCACCGGGGAGGTCAACGTGCGCGGTGGATCGGTGACGATCCGTGGCACCACGGGGGCCACCGTGGACGGCGGTGCCCAGGCGGTGATCAAGGGGGCTTTCGTGCACATCAACTGACCGAACGTCAATCAGAGCCAGCAGAAGGAACGGAGACCGTACATGCCCCCCGCAGCCCGGAGCGGCGACCCCACCGATCACGGCGGCGCCCTCACCACCCCGCCCCCGGGCGCCCTCGCGGTGGAGACCGTGCTGATCGGCGGCCGGCCCGCCGCGGTGGTCGGCAGCCTGCACGCCTGCGTCCCGCACGTGGAGATGGGTCCCGCCAACCTGGTGGAGCCCGAACTCGGCACGGTGACCAGGGGAGTGACGCTGATCGGCGGCTTTCCCGCGGCCCGCGCGGGCGACAAGACCACCTGCGGCGCCACCATCCTCGGCGGGGCGTTCAACGTGCTGATCGGGGGCCCGGCGTGAGCAGCAACTTCATCGGCCGGGGCTGGGCCTTCCCGCTACGGGTGAACGCCACCGGCGGCATCGGCATGGTGGAGCGGGACCGGGAGATCGCGGAGGCCATCCGGCTGATCCTCGGCACCGCCCCCGGCGAACGGCCGATGCGCCCGGAGTTCGGCTGCGGCATCCACGAGTACGTCTTCGCCCCGGGCGACAGCACCACCGCCGGTCGGATCGCCCGTGAGGTGCGGATCGCGCTGGAACGCTGGGAGCCGCGGATCGGGGTCGACGACGTGGTGATCGCCTTCGACCGCGTCGACGAGGGCACGCTCTACATCGACGTCCACTACACCGTGCGGGCCACCAACGACCGCCGCAACCTGGTCTTCCCCTTCTACACCATCCCGGAGTCGCCGGAGTCGTCATCGGCGCAGTCCCCGACGGTGGAGTCCCCGACGGCGCAGTCTGCGGCGGCGACGAACGGGGGCGTGCGCTGATGGCACTGCCCTCCCCGAACCTGGACGACCGCCGCTTCCAGCAACTCGTCGACGAAGCCAAGCGCTACGTCCAGCAGCGCGCGCCGGAGTGGACCGACCACAACGTCTCCGACCCGGGCGTCACCCTCATCGAGACCTTCGCCTACCTGGTGGACCAGCTCCTCTACCGGCTGAACCGGGTGCCGGAGAAGAACTACTCCGCCTTCCTCGACCTGCTGGGCATCCGGCTCTTCCCGCCCGCCGCGGCCCGGGCCGAGGTCGACTTCTGGCTCTCCGCCCCGCAGCCCGAGACGGTCCTTCTGCGGGCCGGCACCGAGGTCTCCACCCTGCGGACCGAGACCGACGACGCGGTGGTCTTCGCCACCGCCGAGGACCTGCCGATCGTGCCCAGCTCGCTGGAGCGGCTGGTCACGGTCTCCGCCGCGGGCGAGCAGTCCGACGCCACCGCCAGGCTGGCCGAGGGCGCGGACGTGCCGTGCTTCCAGCCGCGTCCGGCGGTCGGCGACGCGATGCTGTTCGCCCTGCCGGCCGTGGTGCCGCGCTGCATCCTGGCCGTCCGGCTGGACAGCCGGGTGGAGGGAGTCGGCGTCGATCCGCGCCAGCCGCCGCTGGCATGGGAGGTGTGGGACGGAGCGCGCTGGATCGAGTGCGAGACCGGCGGCGACACCACCGGCGGCCTCAACCGGCCCGGCGAGGTGGTGGTGTTCGTGCCCGCCGGACACACCGCTTCCGTGGTGGCCGGCCGCCGGGCCGGCTGGCTGCGCTGCCGGGTCACCGAGCCGCGCCCGGGCCAGCCCTTCTACTCCGAATCCCCGACCGTCCGCCGGGCCGAGGTCTTCACCGTCGGCGGCACCGCGACCGCCGTCCACGCCCAGACCGTCACCGACGCGCCGCTCGGCACCTCCGAGGGCGTCGCGGGCCAGCGCTTCCGGCTCGCCCGGCCGCCGGTCCTGCTGGACGGCGGGCCGCCGGTGGTCGAGGTCGCGGCCGGCGACGGATGGCAGCCGTGGACGGTCGTCGAGCACTTCGGCGACTCCTCGCCCACCGACCGGCACGTCGTGCTCGACGCCACCACCGGCGAGTTCCACTTCCCGCCCGCAGTGCGGGAACCCGACGGCAGCCTGCGCGCCTTCGGCGCGGTGCCGCCCAAGGGCGCCCGGCTGCGCGTCCCGCGCTACCGCACCGGCGGCGGGACGGCGGGCAACGTCGCCCGCAGTACCGTCACGGTGCTGCGCAGCTCCGTCCCGTACATCGCCCGGGTGGACAACCGCGAGGCGGCCAGGGGCGGGGTCGACGGGGAGACGGTGGAGAACGCCAAGCTGCGCGCCCCGCACCAGCTGCGGTTGCAGGAACGCGCCGTCACCGCCGGGGACTTCGAGCTGATCGCCCGGCAGGCCGCGCCCTCCGCCGCCCGGGTCAGCTGCGTGCCCGCCGACGACGGCGGGGCCGGGGCGGTGCGGGTGCTGGTGGTGCCCGACGCGGTCGCGGACGACGGCGAGCGGCTGCGGTTCGAGCAACTCATCCCCGACGAGAAGGTGTTGGCCGCCGTGGCGACCGCCCTGGACGAGCGACGGCTGATCGGCACCCGGATCCTCGTCCAGCCCCCTACCTACCAGGGCGTCACGGTGGTAGCCCGGCTCACCACCCGTGCCTCGGACCCCGATCGGGTCCGTGAGGCGACCCTCGACGCGCTCTACCGCTACCTCAACCCGCTGCGCGGCGGCGCCGACGGCTCGGGCTGGCCGTTCGGCCGGGCCGTGCAGTACGGGGAGGTGTTCGCCGTGCTCCAGCGGGTGGCCGCCGTCGCGGGCGTCGAGGAACTGCGACTGTTCCCGGCCGACCCGATCACCGGCCGCCGGGGCGCGCCCGCCGAGCGGGTCGACGTCCCGCAGGACGCCCTGGTCTTCTCGCACCAGCACCAGATCGTGGTCACCGCCCTCGCCGAGGACGGGACGTCATGAACGAGCGGAGCGAGCCCGTGATCGCGGGGTGCGTGGGCGCATGAGTCGTGGAGCCGTACCGGGGCTGCCCAGTCCGCACCCGATCGGCGAGCTGCTGCCCGCGCTGTTCGCCGACGACGACCTGGCCCAGCGCTTCACGGCCGGCCTGGACACCGTCCTCGCCCCCGTGTTCGCCACCCTGGACAACCTGCCGGCCTACTTCCGGCCCCGCCTCGCGCCGGTCGACTTCCTGGACTGGCTGGCCTCCTGGCTCGCGGTGGACGTCGACCCGGCCTGGCCGGAGGAGGTGCGCCGTGCGGTGGTCGGGCGTGCGGTGGAACTGCACCGGTGGCGCGGCACCCGGCGCGGACTCGCCGAGCGGCTGCGTCTGGTGCTGGGCGCGGGCGTCGAGATCACGGACGGCGGCGGGGTCTCCTGGACGACCGCCCCAGGCGGTGCACCGCTGCCCGCGCCGGGCGGTGAGGTGCTGATCCGGGTCTGGCCGCTGCACGGCGCGGGGCTGGACGAGGACCAGGTGCTGGCCGTCGTCAGGGCGGGCTGCCCGGTCCACCTGACCTGCCGGGTCGAGATCCTGCCCGGTCCACCCGAACGAGCGGAGGGCTGACGGATGCCGGTGTGCCCCGACTGCGGGACGGCCAACGGGGAAGGGGACGACTTCTGCGGCAACTGCGGCGCGTACCTCGGGTGGTCGCGGACGACCGCCGCGCCCGCTGCGACTGCTGCGCCCGCAGCGACCGCGCAGACAGCGTCCCCGCGGACCGAACCGGAACCGGCGCCGACGGGCGCCGTGGCGGAGACCGAGTCCGCTGCTCAAGCCGCGCCCGCCGCCCGGGCCGAGCCCGCCGCGCCCTCCTCATCCGAGACCGCGCGTACCGAGTCCACCTGGCGAAACGTTTCCCGACGGGTCACCGCGCGCAGCAGGCGGAACCAGCCGTCCGTCCCGGACCCCGCGCCGCCGACCGGTCCCGCCGAAAAGCCCCCGGTCCCACCGGCCCCCGAACCGACCCTTGTCCCCACCCCGGCCCCGACCCCGGTTCCCGACCCCGCTCCGGCGCCACCGCGGACCCCCGAACCGGCCCCCGCCCCCGAACCACAGGCCGACCCGGTGGCCGTCCAACCCGCCAAGCCCGTCGCACCACGCCCCGTCGTCCGGGCGTCCGCGGCAGACGGGGCCCAGGAGGGGCCGCCCTGTCCCCGGTGCGGCACCTCCAACCTGCCCGAGCGCCGGTTCTGCCGCCGCTGCGCGGCGCCGCTGACCGTCACCGCACCCCCGCCGAAACTGCCCTGGTGGCGCACCCGTTGGCCGTTCCGCCGCCGGGTGCGGATCGGTGGTTCGGGCAACGCGCTGCGCCGCGCCATCGCGCTGATCGTGCTGGCCGCGCTGGTGGTGGCCGGGATCCTGCTGTACCCGCTCGGCCAGAGCGCCTTCCAGGACGTGCTGGACAAGGTCGGCAGCACCGCCCCGATCACCCCGTCGCTGACCTCGGCGAGCGCCTCCGTCGAGGGCCATCCGGCGACCGCCGCCGCCGACGGCCTCAGCAACACCTACTGGGGAGCGCCCGCGATCGGGGACTCCGTCAGCTTCACCTTCCGCACCCCGTTCCGGCTGGTCGACCTGATCATCCACACCGGCGACTCCGCCGATCCGGAGCACTTCCGGCAGCAGGCCCGTCCGCTGGTCCTGTCCCTGGAGGTCACCGCCTCGGACGGGGAGCTGCACCGGAAGCAGATCACCCTCAACGACCAGCCGGGCCCGCAGACCGTGGCGACCGGGATCAGTGACGTCGTCCAGGTGAAGCTCACCGTCCGCGAGGCGGCCGGAACCGGCCCCGGCCGCACCATCGCCCTGGCCGAGGTGGAGTTCTTCAAACGCACCTAGTGTCCTGAGTCCTAGGAGCGCCGCATAACTAGGGTTTGGGGTTTGGTAGGCGGTTCAGGTAGCCGGCGAGGCGTTCGAAGATCTCGTCGGCGGACTTGGTCCAGGTGAATGGCCTGGGATCTTCGTTCCAATGGGCAATCCAGTCGCGGATGTCCTTCTCCAGTGACTGGACGTTCTTGTGGACACCGCGCCGTATCTGCTTGTCCGTCAGCAGGCCGAACCAGCGCTCGACCTGGTTGAGCCATGACGAGCTGGTCGGCGTGAAGTGCATGTGGAAACGCGGGTGTGCGAGCAGCCACTTCTGGATGGCGGGGGTCTTGTGGGTGGCGTAGTCGTCACAGATGAGGTGGACGTCGAGCTCGGCGGGGACTTCCTTGTCGAGCTTGGCGAGGAATTTCTTGAACTCGGCGGCGCGGTGGCGGCGGTGCAGGGAGCCGATGACCTCGCCGGTTGCGGTGTTGAGCGCCGCGAACAAGGTGGTGACGCCGCCGCGCAGGTAGTCGTGAGTCCGGCGTTCGGGCATGCCAGGCATCATCGGCAGCACTGGGGCCGAGCGGTCCAACGCCTGGATCTGCGACTTTTCGTCGACGCAGAGCACTATGGCGCGCTCGGGCGGATCGAGGTACAGGCCCACCACGTCGCGGACCTTCTCAATGAACTGCGGGTCCTTGCTCAGCTTGAAGGTGTCGACCTGGTGCGGCCTGAGGCCGAAGGTTCGCCAGATCCGCGAGACCGTCGACTGGCTCAGCCCACTCTGCTTCGCCATCTCGCGGGTGGACCAGTGCGTGGCGCCCTTCGGCGTCGTCTCCAAGGTCCGCACGATCACGTCCTCGACGCGCTCGTCGGTTACCGTACGGGCCGGCCCCGGCCGCTTCTCGTCGGCCAGGCGCTCCAGCCGGTTGGCCGCGAACCGCTTGCGCCACGTGGCCACCGTGGTCGGATGGATGCCGAGGTCCGCGCCAACCGCGGTGTTCGACAGCCCGTCAGCACACGCGAGGACGATCCGGCAGCGCAGTGCCAGGGCCTGCGCGGACGTCGCCCGCCGCGACCAGCGCAGCAACGTCTCACGCTCATCATCCGTCAAGACGACTTCGACCGTCGGCCGACCCATGCGCGCCATGAGCCAAGCATACTTCTATAGCTTTTCTAAGACTCAGGACACTAGCTAGGGCACTGTCCGGAGGGGAGGGGTCACAGGAAGCACAGGCGGTTCAGCGGGACCTCCTCGGCGAGATCGGGGCAGTGGGTCGCCGTCGAGGGTGACCAGGCCCCGCTGGCCTCGACGAGGATCTCGCCGAGGCCAGCGGCGAGGCACAGGCCGTCGCGGGCGGCCTCACAGACGGAGACCAGTGCGGTGGCTACCGGGACGTTCAGCCGCAGGCCGCGGGCCCGGCGGGCTCGGGCGAGGTGGGCGGTGAAGATCAGCAGCCGGTCGCGTTCGGTGGGGGTCGGCTGCACGGGGTCTTCGTTCTCCCTCGGTGCGGGGCGGCGGGCTCAGCCGGCGGGCTGGTCGTGGGTGGAGCAGTGGATGCCGCCGCCGCCGGAGGCGATCGTGTCGATCTGCAGGGGGACGATCTCGCGGTCCGGGAACCGGTCCTTGAACACCTCCTGGGCGTGGCCGTCGGCCCGGGAGTCGCCGAACTTCGGCAGGTAGACGCCCTTGTTGCCGATGTAGAAGTTCATGTACGAGGAGACGAAGGCGTCACCCCGACCGGTGATCTTGTCCGGGTCGGGCTGCTGGAGCTCGATCACCTGGAGCCTCCTGCCGGTCGCGTCGGTGGCCTGCGACAGGACGGACCGGGCCTGGTCGGCCGCGCGGGACCAGACGTCCGCCGGGCCGCCGGGGAAGGCCTGGTCGAGCAGGACCACGCCGGGGGCGACGAAGCGGGCCAGGCAGTCGACGTGGGCGTCGGTGATGTCCTTGCCCTTGACGCCCGCCAGCCAGATCACCTTGGTCACGCCGAGCACCCTCTTGAGCTCCGCCTCGACCTGGTCCCGGCTCATCCCCGGGTTGCGGTTGTCGTTGACGACCGAGCTCTCGGTGACCATCAGAGTGCCCTGGCCGTCGCTCTCGAAGGAGCCGCCCTCACCGACCAGCCGGGTCTCGACCCGCTCCACGCCGTACTCGGCCAGCACCGACCGGGCGACCTCGGAGTCGTTGCCGCGCTGCTGCTTGCCGCCCCAGCCGTTGAAGTTGAAGTCGACGCCCTTGACCTTGCCGCCCTCCTCGACGAACACCGGCACGGTGTCCCGGGCCCACAGGTCGTCGACGGCTATCGGCACCACCTCGACCGCCGAGCCGCACGCCTTCCGGGCGGCGTCCGCCTGCTCGGGGCGGGCCATCAGGACGACCGGCTCACGGGCCGAGATCGCCTGGGCCAGGCCGGCCACGTCCCGGCGGACGTCGGGCAGCTGGTCGCCCCAGACGCTCTCGGAGGCGGGCCAGGACATCACGGTGCGCAAATGCTTCTCCCACTCGGCGCCGAAGCGTCGGGCGCCCGGCGTACCGGGGGCACCGGGCGTACCGGGGGCGCCGGGCGCGCGGCCCGGCTGGGACGGCGTCGCGGCGCCCTCCGCGTCCTCGGCGCCGGTGCGGTCGCAGGCGGTGAGGCCGAGGGTGAGGGCACCGACTCCGGCACCGACGCCGGCGAGCGAGCGGATCACGGCGCGGCGGGACAAAGCGTTGGTCATGCGGGTACTCCGGTGATGGTCGGTGCGGCGGGACAGAGGGGTGCGGCGGGCCCCGGTGGTCGGGCGGAGGGCGGGCGGCGCGCGCGGTCACGGCAGCGGCTCGTGCATGGTCGAGCAGTGGATGCCGCCGCCCCCGGTCATCAGCCGGTCGACGTCGAGCTGCACCACCGCGCGGCCGGGGAAGGCCGCGGCGAGGGTGTCGCGTGCGGCGGCGTCCTTGTGGGGGTCGCCGAACTGGGCGGTGACGACTCCGCCGTTGACGAGGTGGAAGTTGAGGTAGGAGTCGACGAACTCGGAGCTGCGCGAGCGGACGGTGTCCGGCCCGTGCACCACGACGACCTGAAGGCGGCGGCCCCGGGCGTCGGTCGCGGAGGACAGGATGGCGAACTGCTCGCGGGCGTCCCGCGCCCACTCGTCGTCGCGGTCGGCCGGCGGCAGCTGCACCATCACCACGCCGGGACGGACGAACCGGGAGGTGACGTCGACGTGGTCGTCGGTGATGTCCCGGCCCCTGATCCCGGGCAGCCAGATCATCCTGTCCGCGCCGTAGGCCTCCAGGACCGCGTCCTCGACCTCGTCCCGGCTCATGCCGCGGTTGCGGTTCTTGTTGACCAGGCTGCTCTCCGTGGCCATCACGGTGCCGTCGCCGTCGGTCTCGATCGCGCCGCCCTCGCCGACGAAGTCCGCGAACGAGTGGCGCAGGCCCCGGTGGGCGGCGAGGCGCTCGGCGGCCCGGGCGTCGTCGTAGTGGACCTGCTTGTTGCCCCAGCCGTTGAAGTTGAGGACGACGGCCTCCAGGCCGCCGTAGCCGTCCCGGCGGAACACCGGCGCGATGTCGCGCATCCACAGGTCGTCGGTGGGGATGGCGGTGATCACCTCCACGGCGGGGCCGCACCGGGCCCGGGCCTTGTCCGCGGTCCAGTCGTCGGGGGCGCACATGACCACCGGCTCGAACTGGGCGATGGTGCGGGCAATCAGTGCGATGTCCTCCTGGACTCCGCCCAGGCGCAGCCCCCAGACGCCCCGGCGGGAGGGCCAGGACATCCAGGTCCGCGCGTGCGGGACGTCGTCCGCGGGCACCCGGGGGAAAGCCTCGGCGGAACGGTGGTCGCGGTAGTGGCTCATGAGCGTCTCCAGATCGTGCGGCGGCGCCGGGAGGGCACGCGGGGCCGCCGGGTCCACTCTTCGCGCCGCGACGCACGGACGCACCACGGGGAGAGACGGCGACATCACCCTGCCCTGCGGGTTCAGGCTGACACTGACTGAAAAATCAGTCAAACCAAGCGCCGTGCCGTGACTCTTTGGAAGTCGTGCGTACGCCGAGTGTGACGATGCGGCCCCTGGCGCCCGGCTCAGGAACCGAGCCGGGACACCTCCGCGTCGATCGCGTCGGTCATGAGGGTGCGGGCGTGCGTCAGCGGCAGGCTGCCGCTGAGCCAGCGCGTGCTCAGTCCCTCCAGCAGCGCGGTCAGCCGCTCCGCCGCACCGGCCAGTGCGACCGCCGAGGACATCGGCTGCACCGCGCCGAGCAGCTCGGCGATCTCCTGCACCCAGATCCGGGTGGCCCGCGCCAGGTCCTCGCGCAGGGTGTCGTCGAACACCGCGCTCGCCCGCAGCTCACCCCAGGCGGTGCTGTTCTCCCGGACCTCGACGGTCTCCTGGAGCTCCAGCAACAGCGTCTGCTCCAGCTCCTCGCGGGCCGTCAGCGGCGGCGCGTCGGCGGCGCGCTCGGTCGTGTAGCGCTCGGCCCGGTCGTTGATGAACTCCAGCGTCTGCCGGAGGATCCCCGTACGGTCCTTGAAGTGGTAGTAGATCAGCGCGGTGGACACCCCCGCCTCGGCGGCGAGCTCCTCCACCCGCAGCCCGCGCACTCCGCGCCGCGCGATCACCCGCGCAGCTGCTTCCATGATCGACGTTTTACGACTGGCCACGGTCGACCACCTTACCCGGGGGTCGGTACAAGATCGCTCCGTGTGCTGAAAGTCCCGTCAGGTGCGACGTCGGGGGCCGGCGGGCCACCTCCGTCCGCGGCTCCGGCGTCGAGGCGCGGCCGCCCGCCGGGTCGGCTTTCGGACAAGGTGGGCCCCGCGAGCGGAATTCTTGGATCCTCCGCTGAACTTTCACGGCTCCACCACCTAGGGTGACTCTCGTTTCGCCGCCGGGCAGACCGGTTCGGCGGGGCGCCCATCGTCCCCAACCCGGCAGGAGAACAGCCAACATGATCCTTCGTCAGCTGTGGAAGCGCGCGACGGCGCTGGTCGTCGGCCGCGGAGCCGGGGCCGTCGCGGCGGCGGTCGCCCTGGTCGCGGCCGTCGCCCTGGGCGGTACGGTCTCCGGCATGTCCGTGGCGGAGGCCAAGCCCGCGTGGGGCTTCGCGGGCAGGTGGGCCTGCTCCGGGCAGCCCGTCGACGCCGGGAACGTCATCACGGACCACGACAGCACGGGCTGTGGCGGCTACGGCTCCTGGTACCAACAGCCGGCCAAGGACGGGATGTGGACCTGTTCCGGCTCCCCGGTGGTGGCCGGCTACGTGATAACGGACCACCTGACCTCCGGCTGCCGGGGGATCGGTGCGTGGCGCCACAACCTCGTCCACGACGGCATCTGGACCTGCTCCGGCTCGCCCGTCGTGCCCGGCTACGTCATCAGCAACCACCTGCGGGCCGGCTGCGGCGGCATCGGGGCCTGGCAGCACAGCCTGCCGCACGACGGGATCTGGACCTGCTCGGGCTCGCCGGTGGTGGCGGGCTACGTGATCACCGGACACATGGCGGCCGGCTGCGACGGTGCCGGAGCCTGGCGCCACAACACCGCCCGCGTGGGCTTGTGGACCTGCCCGGGCTCGCCCGTGCCGCCCGGCTTCCGGTCCACCAGCTACAACGCCGGCGCCTGCGACGGCCTCGGCGGCTGGGTGCTCGCCCGCGCCTGACGGCCGCGCCCGCCCAGGCCGCCCCGGCGCCGACCGGTGCCGGGACAGCCTTCCGTCACCGGGGTCGATCCGCCAGGACGGCCTGCGCCGCGTTGTGCCCCGGGATGCCGCTGACGCCGCCGCCGCGAACGGCGCCCGCCCCGCACAGCAGGACGTTCGGGTGGGCCGTGGCCACGCCCCAGCGGGCGGCGGCGTCCGGCGGGTCCTCGTCGGCGTACGGGAAGGCGAGGTCCCGGTGGAAGATGTGGCCGCCCGGGAGGCCGATCTCCCGTTCCAGCTCCGGCGGCGTCCGGGCCTCGATGCAGGGCCGTCCGTCGGCGTCCGTGGCCAGGCAGTCGGCGATCGGCTCGGCGAGAACCGCGTCCAGCTGCGCCAGGCTCGCGGCGAGGGCGCGGTCCTTGGCCGCGGAGTCGCGGGAGTCGCCCGAGCCGCCCGAGCCACCGAACAGCCGGGCGGGCATGTGGAGGCCGAACAGGGTCAGGGTCTGGAGCCCCTGCCGGGCGGCTTCCGGACCAAGGATCGACGGGTCGGTGAGCGTGTGGCAGTAGATCTCGGACGGCGGCGCCGTGGGCATCCGGCCGGCCAGCGCCTCGGTGTACGCGGTCTCCAGCTGGCGGTAGCCCTCGGCGATGTGGAAGGTTCCGGCGAAGGCCTCGCGCGGGTCGGCGGCGGCGTCCCGCAGCCGCGGCAGGCGGCGCAGCACCATGTTGACCTTCAGCTGGGAGCCCTCCGGTGCGGGCCCCGGATCCTCGCCCAGCAACCGGGCCAGGGTGGCAGGCGCGGCGTTCACCAGGACCTTGGGCGCCGCCACCGTGGTCCCGCCGTCCCGGTGTCGGTACGTCACCTCGGCGTCGCCGTGGCCGTCGGTGGCGACGGCGGTGACCTCGCAGCCGGTCCGGATCTCCGCGCCGGCCGCCAGCGCCGCCCCGGCCAGCGCGTCCGTCACCGCGCCCATCCCGCCGACCGGGACGTCCCAGTCGCCGGTACCGTTGCCGATCACGTGGTACAGGAAGCAGCGGTTCTGCCGGAGTCCGGGGTCGTGGGCGTGGGTGAAGGTGCCGATCAGCGCGTCCGTCAGGACCACCCCGCGCACCAGGTCGTCCGCGAAGGTCCGTTCGACGGTCTCGCCGAGCGGACGCTCGAACAGGGCGGTCCAGGCCGCGTCGTCGCCGATCCGTCGGCGCAGCTCGGCGCGTGAGGGGAGCGGCTCGGTGAGCGTCGGGAACACCCGCCGGGCGAGTTCCCCGGTCATCCCGTAGAAGCGCTGCCAGGCCTGCCACTCCCGGTCGCCGCCGGTCAGGGCCCGGAACGACTCCCGGGTGCGGTCGGGGTCGGCCGCGTCCACCAGCAGTCCGGTGGGCTTCCCGTCCCGCGCGGTGGGGGTGTAGGAGGTGATCCGGCGCCTGCGCAGTTCCAGCCGCAGTTCGAGGTCCCGGACCACCTTCCGCGGCAGCAGGCTGACGAGATACGAGTAGCGTGACAGCCGGGCGTCCACGCCCGGGAACGCCCGGGTGGAGACGGCGGCCCCGCCGACCGTGGGCAGCCGTTCGAGGACCAGCACCCGCCGACCGGCCCGCGCGAGGTAGGCCGCGGCCACCAGTCCGTTGTGCCCGCCGCCGACGATCACGGCGTCGTACCGGGAAGACACCATCGTGGTCATCCGGTCACCGTACGGCAGCCGGGCGGGCCGGGGAACAGGGTGCGCACGGAGACCGGTCCGAGGCCGCGGGCCCGTCCCGCACGGCGCGCTGTCGGTGCCGATGGCTAGGGTCTGCGGCATGGCGACAGTGATCTTCGTCGACGAGACGACATCGGGGGTGCGGCGGGACGCGTGGCGGCTCGCCGTCGCGGAGGAGCGGCTGACGCTGCGCGAGCTGATCCGCCGCCGGGTGAACCGGGAGGTGGCCGAACACGACGCCGGCCGCCCTGGGGCGTTCCACGGCCCGGTCCAGCCGACCCAGGCCGAGCGGACCCTGAACGGGGACCACCGGTGGCCGGAGGCGGATCGCGCGGTCGACCCCGAGCGGCAGTTCCTCGACGCCGTCGAGGCTTTCGGCCGCAACGGCTTCCTGGTGCTCGTCGGTGACCGGCAGATCGAGGACCTGGACGCCGAGCTGGACCTGCGCGCCGACACCGAGGTGTGCTTCCTGAAACTCGTTCCGCTGGTGGGTGGCTGATGATGACGACGACGACCGATCCCTTCGACTCCGCGGCGGCCCGGCTGCTCGACGCGCTCGACACCGGCCACGTGGACGGGATCGTGGGGGCGCTGTCGGAGGTCGACGCCGCCATCGGCGGCGACTGGTCCGACGAGCGGGCGCAGCCCGTCCGCGTGCGGCTGCTCGAACTGCACCCGAACACCCGGGCCGCGCTGGTGGCGGGCCTGGTGCAGTGGACGCTGATGCTCTGGCGGCCCGTGGAGACCGAGAGGATCAGGCGGGAACGCACCGCGCTGATCCACCTGGCCGCCACGGTGTCCCGGGGCTTTCCGCCGGGGCCGGCCCGTGAGCTCCGCGAGGACCGCCTGCACCTGATGGGCCGCCAGTGGCTCATCGCCGAGCTCCACGAGGCGGAGGCGCTGATCGGCGAGGAGATCGCCGCGGGCCGGCCGGTCGACGCCGCGGTGGTCGCCGGCGTCCGTCGCAGCGCCCTGTCGATCCGGCCCCACCACAGCGCCGTCGTCGACCTCGCGGCGGCGCTCACCGAGCCGCTGCTCAACCCCGGCGAGGCCTGGGCCGACCGGGTCCTCACCGACGTCGCCGAACTCGACGCCGAGCTTCTTGACGCCCAGCTCGGTTCCCGGCGCGATCCGGCCGGGGGCGAGGGCGGCCCCTGGGCGGCCCTGCTCAAGCACGCCTTCGAGGTCAAGTCCGCCAAGCCCACCGCCCGTTGGGAGCGGACCGGGCGGGTGCTGATCGACGCGGTCGGTCCGGAACGGGCCCGCGAGCGGATCACCGAGTGGCTCTCGCTGGTCGGCCGCCCGCGCACTCTCGAACTGGTCGCGGACCCGGACGGCGCGGGTGCCGGCCAGCTCGATCCGTACAACCTGGACGCGCTGCGCGGAATCGCCCTGCTGCTGCCCCTGGCCCCGGCCCATCCCGACAGCGCCCGGGTGCTGGGGCGACTGGTGGAGTCCGCGCTGCGCAAGGTGCCCGGCATCGGCCCCCAGGCGCCCAAGGTGGCCAACGCCGCCGTGCACGGCCTCGCCCGCCTGGACGGCGAGGAGGGGCTCGCCCAACTGGCCGTCCTCACCACCCGGGTGACCTACAAGGGCACCGTCAAGGAACTCGACAAGGCGCTCCGGGACCGGGCCGCGGCGCTCGGCCTCGGCCGGGCCGAGATCGAGGAACTCGCCGTCCCCAGCTACGGAATGACGGAGCCGGGCCGACGCGTCGAGTGCTTCGGTGACGCCCGGGTGGAGCTACTGGTGGAAGGCACCCGGGTGCGGCAGACCTGGTACAACGAGGCCGGCCGTCCGGTGAAGTCCCCGCCCGCCTCGGTGCGCCGCGAACACGCCGACGGGCTCAAGGAGTTCAAGGCAGAGGTCAAGGATCTGGAGAAGATGCTGACCGCCCAGTCCGAGCGGCTGGACCGGCAGTTCCTGGCCCGGCGCAGCTGGCGGTACGGCGCCTGGCGGGAGCGCATCGTGGACCACCCGCTGGTCGGCACCGTGGCCCGTCGGCTGATCTGGACCGTCGACGGCACGGCCTGCGCCTGGCTGGACGGCGCCCTGCGCACCCTGACCGGCGACGAGCCCGCGCCCGCCGCCGACGCGCCGGTCGAACTGTGGCACCCGGTCGGCCACCCGACCGAGGAGGTGCTCGCCTGGCGCGCCCTGCTGGAACGCCACCGAGTCGTCCAGCCCTTCAAGCAGGCGCACCGGGAGGTGTACCTGCTCACCCCGGCGGAGGAGCGCACCCGGGTCTACTCCAACCGCTTCGCCGCACACGTGCTGCGCCAGCACCCGTTCCACGCGCTGGCGGGCGCACGGGGCTGGCACAGCCAGCTGCAGTTGGCGGTGGACAACTCCGTGACCGCTCCGAAGCGCCTGCTGCCCGAGTGGGGCCTGCGCGCCGAGTTCTGGGTGCACGGCACGGACGCGGACTGGGGAGAGACCTTCGATCACCTGGGCACCGACCAGGTGCGCTTCTACCCGATCGACGCGCCGGAGAACCTCACCCACGCGGGCAGCGGCCAGTTCAGCCCGCTCAGGATTCCTGGCGTCGGGACACCCGAGCCGGTGCCGCTCACGGAGGTGCCGCCACTGGTGCTGAGCGAGGTGCTGCGCGACGTGGACCTGTTCGTGGGCGTGTGCAGCGTCGGCAACGACCCGACCTGGTCGGACGGCGGGCCGGAGGGGCGCTACCGCGACTACTGGCGGGAGTACGGCTTCGGCGAGTTGTCGCAGAGCGCCCGCGAGCGCGGCGAGCTGCTGGCCCGGCTGCTGCCCCGGCTGGCGGTCGGTGGGCGCTGCACGGTGGAGGGGCGCTTCCTGGAGGTCCGCGGCGAACTGCACACGTACCGCATCCACCTGGGCTCGGGCAACGTCCTGATGGCGCCCGACGACCGCTACCTGTGCATCGTGCCGGCCCCGGACGGCCCGGCCGACGGGCGGGCGGGTTCGCCGGACGGCCCGTATCTGCCGTTCGAGGGCGACCGGATGCTGGCGGTCATCCTCAGCAAGGCGGTCCTGCTGGCCGATGACACGGCGATCACCGATCCGGCCATCACCGCCCAACTGGGGCGGCGCTGACTGTCCGTTGGGCAGAGCTCCGTGGCTTCACCTCGTTCAGCACCCTTTCCTCGTGGTGGAGCCCGGGGCGTGCACCGTCGCATGGGGAGTGCTTCATCCCCGTGGGCGACCTGCGGCTCCCCGGACCGTCCTCAGGCCGTGGTCAGCCCGAGCGCGGTCAGGCGGGCCGCGACCTCACCGCGGCTCAGGCCGGTGGCGGTCGCGGCCTTCCTGACGTGGGAGGCGGGTACCGGGTCCTCGGCTTCCAGCCAGGACGGTTCGCCGTCCAGGAAGCGGCTGAGCAGGACGATGTCCTCGGGGTTGACGGCGGTGGCGGGTGGCGAATCGGGGACCTGGTAGCCCACGGCGGCCAGGCGTGCGGTGACGTCCGCCGGGGTGCGCCGCGTCACCGCCGCAGCGCGGAGCACGAAGTCCACCGGCACCATCTTCTCCGCTGGCAGCCAGGCCGGCCAACCGGTGAAGTGCAGGCTCACCAGTACCTCGTCCCCCGGGTTCACGTCCTCCGGCGGCACGTCCGGCACCTGGTACCCCAACTCCACCAAGCGCGCCGCCACCTCCCGCGCCGGGCGGTCCGCCGCCACCGAAGCCGCCACCACGTGCCCCAACTCGACCGGGTCCTCGGCTTCCAGCCAGGACGGTTCGCCGTCCAGGAAGCGGCTGAGCAGGACGATGTCCTCGGGGTTGACGGCGGTGGCGGGTGGCGAATCGGGGACCTGGTAGCCCACGGCGGCCAGGCGTGCGGTGACGTCCGCCGGGGTGCGCCGCGTCACCGCCGCAGCGCGGAGCACGAAGTCCACCGGCACCATCTTCTCCGCTGGCAGCCAGGCCGGCCAACCGGTGAAGTGCAGGCTCACCAGTACCTCGTCCCCCGGGTTCACGTCCTCCGGCGGCACGTCCGGCACCTGGTACCCCAACTCCACCAAGCGCGCCGCCACCTCCCGCGCCGGGCGGTCCGCCGCCACCGAAGCCGCCACCACGTGCCCCAACTCGACCGGGTCGTCCGTCTCCAGGAACGACGGCTCCGAGTCCAGGAAGCGGCTCAACAGCACGATGTCGCCGGGCTGGACGGCAGCGGCGGCCGGCGCGTGACGCCCGTTGCGCGCTCGCCACGCCGGCCGTCCCAGCCAGCGCGTCCTCTTCTTCTTCGATGCCTTGTCGGCCATCACGCCCCCCCGTGATCGATCTCGTACCGCCGAGCCTAGTGCTGGGACCGGGAAGGTTCACCGGGTTGCTTGGTCAGTCCTGTCGGTGGCCCTCACCCATGGTCGTGCCGGTGCGGGGCCGGCGCCCCCAGAAGCGGGACAAGACAGCACGTCAACTGGCCTGCCAGAACGTGAGCCCGTGAAAAAGTGCCCATCTACCGTTCGACGACGTACAGTTGGCGAGATCGGTCATGTTCACTTCAGAGCACCGACATGAAGGAGTGTCTCTCTTGACCACTCACCTCAAGAACGGCGTGCGGGTGTTGCCGGCCCTCGCGGCGGCGGTGTGCGGGATCGTCGGCGGCACCACGCTGGGGACCTCCCCGGCCGCGGCCGCCGACCAGCGCCACCCGATCTATGCCATCGCCCACCGGGTCGACACCCTGGACGGCGTGGACGCAGCCCTCAAGCACGGCGCCAACGGCATCGAGATCGATGTCTGCTCCTGGTGGAACCCGAACGAGTGGCGCGCCTACCACGACTGTTCCTCCGCCGGTGACAACCGGAGGGGCCCCAGCTTCGACAACATGATCGACCGCATCCTCTCCAACGCCAACGCGGGACGCAGGCTGTCGCTGGTCTGGCTGGACATCAAGGACCCGAACTACTGCGGAGAGGAACCCAACCGCACCTGCAGCGTCGCCGGGCTGCACGACAAGGCGCAGCGGCTGACGGCCGCCGGGATCCAGGTGATCTACGGCTTCTTCGAGTACCACGGCGGCAACACCCCCGACGTGGGCGGCCGGGGCTGGAAGAGCCTGGAGGGCAAGCTCGGCCGGCTGGAGGGCATGACCACCACCGGCACCCGCGACCAGGTCCGGAACGCCTTCAACCGGTCCGGCTCCGGCATCCCCGCCGGCCACCGGGCGATGGACTACGGCGACAGCGACATCACCAAGGGCTTCGGCAACTGCACCGAGGCCACCTGGAACACCTGCACGGAGCTGAAGAAGGGTGCTGCGGACCGGGCCTCCGGACAGCTCGCGGCCACGCTGTCCTGGACGACCACCTACAACGACCCCTGGTACGTCGACAAGCTGCTGGGCGACGCCCAGGTGGACGGCATCATCGCGGGATACGGCGCCTTCACCGGCGTGCGGGAGTACGACGACAGCTGGCAGTGTGCCAACGCGATCAACCTCGTCCGTGACTGGGTGAACCACCACAGCAACACCCACCGCATGGCCAACAGCGGCGACCGCCTCTTCCGGTAGGCCCGTCGGCCTGCCCTGGGCCGTCGGTCCTCCTCCGCGGCAGCCCCGGGCAGGGCGTTTGTTTCGAGCGCCGAGTAGGGGTACTGTCTCCCAGTCGCTCGGCAGGGAGCACCGGACACGCAGTTCTGCGCGGACGGTCCCGGGGCGGCCAATCCACGAGAAACACCAGGCGCCGCTTCGGTGTGCCTGTTTATCGGGATTACGGCCGGATTCGCTTTTCGGAGCGGGGGTCGGCTAGAGTCTGGAACGTCGGACGGGGCGTCAAGCCGCAGAAGACACCGGCGAGTTGGATGACGAAGCCCCGGAAAACGGAGCGGAAAACATCTGATAAGCTGGAAACACGAAAGAACGAAGCGCCCGGAGGGCCCGCTGGAAGGCGGTCCGAAGGAAGCGTCCGTTCCTTGAGAACTCAACAGCGTGCCAAAAGTCAAC
>NZ_JBIRJC010000054.1:0-37105 GCF_044329365.1 Kitasatospora sp. NPDC017646
TCCGGGCCCTTGCCGATCCCGCTCGTGCCGGATGGCCGCCGTCCGACTGGGCGCGCGTCATGCTCGACCGGCGGCGCAAGACCCTGGTGGCCTGCACTGCCTGCCATGACCGCATTCACGAGGCACGAACGGCCGGATCACACACGCCGTGATCACTGGAGAGCCGGATGACAGGGAAACCGTCATGTCCGGTTCGGCGGGAGGCCGCGCGGAAAGGGACCTGCTCAGTCAGGCACCTCGCCGCGCGGCCGACCCAACCGCCTGGCTCCACCTGTTCAAACGACTCCGCATCCGCTACGAGATACGCGCCGACCTACACCTCGCACTACTCCAACTCACCTGCAGCATCATCTGCTTGAGACGACCTCAGAACCTCATCCTGAAATGATCAGCAAGAGCCGGCGGGCGGCGCAAAGGATTCACACGAGTTGGGTCGTGGCAAGCGGAACCGTGGAACCGTTGGCTCATAGGTCCAGCATGGTCGCTACCAGTTCGCGGCGGCTGCGGACACCGGTCTTCGCGAAGACGCTCTTCAGGTGGTCCTGCACGGTGGCTGCGGTGATATGCAGTTCCATGGCGATGGCCCGCGAGGGCAGGCCGGCGACGACCCTCGCCAGGACGTCCCGCTCGCGCGGCGTGAGCCCGTACGCGAGCAGCAGCACCTCGGCCACGTCGGCGGCCGGCGCCGGGTGCATCGTCACGGCGAGGGGCGCCGGGTACTCGCCACCGCTCAGCGGCGAGGCGTGGACCGAGAGCCACCGGCCCGACCGGCCACGGATCCGCCCGTAGGCCGGCAGCGCCGTGCCTCTCCCCCGTGCGGCGGCCTCCAGGACCGCGATGGGCAGCTCCGCCCCGGACCAGGCCAGTTCGTCCCGCCAGAGTTTCGCGGCCGGATTCTCCGAGAGCAGCCGCAGGTCCTGATCGAGCAGGAGCACACCCGCCTCGGCCGGGCCGGGAGCGGAGTCGGTGGGCGCCCGGTGGACGGCCCGGCGCAGGGCCGCGGCCACCGGGGCGGACAGCCGCCGCAGAACGTCGACGTCGGCCGGGGTGAAATCGGGCCGCCCACCGCCGCCGAACAGGGCGATGGCGCCCCAGCACCGGCGGTCCACCACGAAGCTCGCCCGCAACTCGTGCCGCGCGTCGATCATCGGGAGCACAGCACGGTACCGGTGGCTGGACTCCGGGTCACCGCCGGTGGCCGCACCGAGCGTGCCTGCGGGCACCTCGGAGCGGGCGAGCGTCGCGAACTTCAGTACGTCGTCCACCAGGTACTCGTTGTGCGCGGCGGCTGCAGCCGCGGCCGGTGTGAGCCCGGCACTCACGTCGTCGGTGATCAACAACGTTGTGGGGTCGATCGTGCCGAAACAGTAGGAGTCGGCCGGGACAAGCCGCGTCAGCCGCTCGGCGATCCGGCGTCGCAGCTCCCGGGAGCCGAGGTCGAGACGGCAGATCGCCTCGATATCACGCACGGTCTCGCGCCGGGCCACTGGGGAACTCACCGGCCGAACGATACCCCAGAAGTGTGGGATGCCCGCGCGGCTGCCCTGATGCCTACCCTCAGTCCGGAAACCGGAAGACAAAGGCACAGGAGGTATCGCGGCATGTCCCCGTCCATGCTCACCGTCGGACTTGATCCCGCGCTGGTAGACGACGCGCCCTCGTCGCGGGCGGCGTTCCCCGAGATCGACGCCGAAGCGGTCCGGGCAGGCGTGGCCGCCGGGCGGGCCCGGCTGGAGGAACTCGGCTTCACCGTCGACGTCTGCCTGCTCGACTACGGCCGCACGGCCGAGGCGGTCTACCGCGCCGCGCTGTCCCGGAAGGACTACGACATCGTGATGATCGGCGCCGGCGTCCGGCTGGACCCGGCGCTGACCCCGCTCTTCGAGGCCCTGGTCGACACCACCCACGAACTGGCACCCGGTGCGAAGCTCTGCTTCAACGTGAGCCCATCGACAACCGTCGAGGCCGTCCAGCGGTGGTGGCCCGAACGCAAGCCACTCGTCTAGTACTTCATCCGGACTTATCCATCAGTGCTGGTCAACGGCTTGGGCGTGGAGAGTGTAGCGGCTGGGGCGAGGGTCGGGGCGGTCTTTGTCGGGCGGCCCACGCATGTATGGCCACGCTGCTCGTAGTGGCAACGCGTCGGCAGTCCCTTTTACCGGGGGAGGACGTCCGGCACCTCCTCCATAGCGCTGGCTCCTGCCGCGCCGCGACAAGACCGCCCCGTGCGCAGGGGACCAGCGGCTGGGAACCCGTCAACTTCCTGCTGTGGCCATGGGTAGCGTGCGCGCTGTTCGTTGGAACGTCCACGACCAGCAGAGTCCGGTCGCGACAGCAGGTGTTGTGAGCATGACAAGCGAGAGGTGCAAACGCATGGGTGTCAGTGGCGTCATCGACGAGACCGAGAGGGGAGGGGCCGACCCGGCAGAGCCGTCGGTTCCGGCGCCGGACAGGATCGAGGGGGGTGTCCCGGGGGAGCGTCTGGTGCTTTTCACCGACGCGGTGACCGCGATCTCCATCACCCTGCTGATCCTGCCGCTGGTGGACCTCGTCCCAGAAGCCGCGTCCGCCCACGAGCACGCCAGCGAGGTGATCACCGGTCACCTCGACCAGATCTGGAGCTTCCTGCTCAGCTTCGCGGTCATCGCGAACATCTGGCGGGAGCACCACCGGACCTTCTCATCGGTCACGAAGCTCACCCGCTCCCTGATGGTATGGAACATGGGGTGGCTGCTCTCCGTCGTCGTACTTCCTCTACCGACGGAGATGCTCGGCGCCTTCGGCCGCGACCGATTCGTGGGGGCGTTCTACTACTCGACCCTCCTGGCCAGCATGGTCTGCCGGTTCGCGATGCTGAGGATCCTGAAAACCACCCCGGCACTCCTCGAGGAAGATGGCCAGGCGGACCGCCGGAGGACCGAGGACTTGTACACCGAGAGCTATCTCAACGTCCTCGCCCTGGTCATCGCCTTCGCCATCGCGCTAGCCGTACCCGTCCTGCAGTACTACAGCCTGCTGCTGCTCGCCGCCCTACCGAGGCTGGCGCGTCTCCGACGCCGGCGCACCGCCCGCTGACCACGGGAACGACCGGTGGCGTCGCGGCCCCCTCCCGCCGGGACGATCGCCCCGCCTCATGTGCAGCGGACGCCCCCAGCCCGAGCTCTTGAGCTCGACCTTCCGGCAACCACACGGACTGAACATGGGTGCTGTGGTGCCTTGTGAACATCGAACACGTCCTCACCAAGGTGCCGTCCGACATGCGGGTGGTAGCGAACGTGACCCAGGAAGAACGTCGCCGATCGCGAACCCCGAGAAGGGTTGATTCTCCACTCGACACCGGGTGCATCTGCGGTGCGGCGCATCTCGTCAAGGGGTCCGCACCGGCCGACCTAACCTGGCGCGCCGTCTGTGCGCATCGCGGTGCGGGGCGCATCGTCGGTGCGCGCACCGGTGCGCAGGGTGAGAGCCCGTCCTTAATCCTCCGGCCGACGGCTGTTCCGGCTGAGGCGGACGCAATTCTCCCGTCACTCACTGGCGGTGCCATGGCAGCGCCGCGCCGGCCACCGTCTTGGTGACTGGCCCGTGTCCCGTACCGGTCACGCCGTCACCGTGAGAGGTCCGACAGCAACATCGCCGCCACCACCACGGTGAGCAGCCCGACGTACGCCCAGGCGTAGATCTGGTCGGGGATGCGCGGTGGGCGCCGACGCAGCACTCCGATGACCGGCAGGGCACCGACAAGCAGGGCTGCGGCGGCACTGGGGTCGACGAGGCCCACCAGGCGAACGTGTGCATCGGCGGAGGTCGGGAGCCCGGCGCCGCTGAGCGAGACCGCGGTGGCCGGGAGCGCGATGGCCAAGGTGAGGGGGTTGGCTAGCGCGCTCGCCACGTGCATCGTGTGCCCGGCGCGCCGCATCGCGGGGACGGTCATGACGCTGCCTCCTACGCCGAGGAAGGCCGCGACCGCGCCGATAGGTGCGCCGAGAACAGCCGGCAGCGGACGCCGTCCGCCCGCCGGCTCCCCGATGTGTGTGCGGGGGCGCAGGAAGCCGGGCCGCAGCAGCAGGTCGACGATGGTGATGGCCACGTACGCGACGAACAACCAGAGGACCAGCGCCGGTGGGGCGAGGCGGGTGGCGAGCGCACCGACCGAGGCGCCGGCCGCCAGCGGGAGAAGCAGCCCGGTGCTGCCCCGGAGGGCGCCGAGCACCTGCCGGGGTGTGACGGCGGTCGCGAACGCCGCGTTCACCACCATCACCAGGGCCGAGGTGGCCGTCGCCACCCGCATTGCGTCCGCGCCGAGCGCGGCGTCCGCCCACACCACTACCGGGACCGCGGCGAACCCGCCGCCGAACCCGAACAACACCGTCGTCACCCCGGTGAGGAGTCCGATCCCGATCAACATCACAACGTCCACGGGACCATCCCACCAGGGCCGTCGCCCTTCTCGCATGCGAAGATCGGCACTGTTCCTTCGTGTCTCAGCCAGTACGGTGGTGAGGTGAGGAACGTCTTTTTGGGCGCAGTCGACCACGTGAAACGGGCCGTCCTGCCGATCGGCACCGACTACCCGCCGGGCCACCTGCTGGACTGGCACGAGCACCGCCGCGCACAGTTCCTCTACGGCGCCACCGGGGTCATGGTCGTCGACACCGTTGCGGGCACCTGGACCGTCCCGCCCGAGCGTGCCGTCCTGATTCCGGCCGCCACCCAGCACCGGGTCCGGATGCTGGGGGTGAGCACCCGGAGCCTTTACATCGAGCCGGACACCATTCCCTGGTGGCCCGCCACCTGCACGGTCGTGGACGTGCCACCACTGCTGCGTGAACTCCTGCTGAGTGCAACCGAGTTCGAGGCCGACTACAGCCTGTCGGGGCGGGAGGGGTGCATCGCCGCGCTCCTGCTGCACGAGATCGCCGCGCGCACCCCGCTCCCCTTCCACGTCGCGCTTCCGCCCTCCACCGACCTGGCGGAACTGTGCCGGGAGTACCTGGCCGCACCGGACGTCGCCATCACCAACGCGGTCTGGGCGGGGCGGACGGCCCAGAGCGAACGGGCTTTCACCCGGCGCTTCCGCGCGGAGACAGGCGTCAGCCCCGCCGTCTGGCGGGCCCGTGCCCGCCTGCTCGCGGCGGTCCCGCTGTTGCGCACCGCGTCCGTCACCGAGGTCTCCGGCCGCCTCGGTTACGCCTCCCCAGCCGCTTTCACCGTCGCTTTCGCCCGCGCCTTCGGCTTGCCGCCGTCCCGTTTCACCAGGAGTGGCCAAGGCGGTAGCCCACGCCGGGCCGGCACATCCCCGACCTACGGGAGTTGCGCGCCGACGCCGTCCCCCGCCAGCTCGAAGCGCCCTGCGGAGTAGGCGAACCCCGGCAAGATCAATCTCACCGGGATTTCCTGTACCGCAACTACTAGTAGGGCTTTGTTAGGTGTGGTGGTGTGGTTCGGGTTCCGGGGCGGGTTGGCCGCATATGGAGCAGGCGCCGGTCCAGGTGGCCAGGAGGGCCTGGAGTTCGCGGAGGACCGCGTACAGGCTCAGGCCGGCGCCGTGTCTTTGGGGGCGATGGCCAGTCTGCGCAAGGTGCAGCGAGATCCTGCCCGCGACGAGCGTAAGGAGACCGCCACCGCGTTCTGGACCCGCGCCCGGGAGTTCTTCGCCCGGCCTGGGATCACCGTCCCGTGCATGCGGACCGACAATGGCTCCTGCTACCGCTCACGGGCCTGGCGCGATGCCCTTCTGCATGCCCCGGCCTGGTGCAGGCGGACGTGGACGGGCAAGGATCCGCCGCAGGTGACACGCCCGGAACACCACAACGCCGTCGACACCGCCGCGTGCCTGGGACGATGCTTGCCCGGCACGCCCGGCGACCGACCTGCCGGACGGTCCGGGCGCCGACAGCCGGAAGACTCCGTCCAGCCGGAAGGTGGAGGCAAGTTGAGGTTCAGCAGGACCACCGGAGACGAGCCCCTTCGCCTGGTGGTCATCGGGGGAGGAGCCGCCGGACTCAGCCTCGCCAACTGGCTGGTCGGACACGGATGTGAAGGGCGCCGGGCCGGCGCGTGGCTCGACCTGGTGGTCGTCGAGACCCCTGAGGGCCGGCTGCGCCCGCCGCCGCGGACTTGGTGCTTCTGGGACGACGGACCGGGGGAGTACGACGAAGCAATCGCCGCCCAGTGGTCCCGGCTGCGGATCACCGGCCCGGACGGGAACGCCGTTGAAGTGGAGCCCGCCCCACTGCGCTACCGGATGCTGCGCTCCACAGCGTTCGAGGAACTGGTCCGCGGCCGCCTCAGCGCCCACCCCGAGGCCAGGATCCTGCGGGCCACCGTACACCGGGTGCAAACCAGGCCGGACGGACGCCCCGGTGCCCGCGTGGTCGCCACCGACCCCGCAGGCCGGCCACTCACCCTCGACGCCCGGTACGTGTTCGACTCCAGACCCCCCGTCCGGCCTCCGCTGGCCCGGACCACCCTCCTCCAGCACTTCCGCGGCTGGTTCGTGCACACCGCCCGCCCGCGTTTCGACCCCGGCACGGCCCACCTGATGGACTTCCGCCTCCCGCAGCCCGACCGCGGCCTCGCCTTCGGCTACGTCCTGCCGCTGGCCCCCGACCGCGCCCTCGTCGAGTACACCCAGTTCTCCCGGCGCCCCATGACAACCGCCGAATACGAGCACGCGCTGCACGACTACGCCCACCGCATCCTGGGCCTGGGCGCATTCACCGTGGAGGACGTCGAACAGGGTGTCATCCCCATGACGGACGCCCGTTTCCCCCGCCGTGCCGGGCCCACACACGTGCGTATCGGCGCCGCAGGCGGCGCCACCCGCCCCGCCACCGGCTACACCTTCTCCGCCATCCAGCGCCAGAGCCGGGCTATCGCCTCCGCCCTCAGCCGACCTCTGGCGCCCCACCGGAACGCACCCGCACCCGCGCCCCACCGCCGACGGTCCCTGGCGATGGACGCCGTCCTGCTGCGCGCCCTGGACACCGGCCGGATCGACGGCCCCCGCTTCTTCACCGACCTGTTCCGTCGCACCCCCGCCGTCCAGGTCCTGCGATTCCTCGACGGCAGGAGCACCCCCGCCGAGGAACTGCGCATCGGCTTGCGCTGCCCCGTCGGCCCGATGCTGCGCTGCGCCGCCGAACTGCCCCTGCTGCCCCGCCGCGCCCTGCCCGGCACCGGACCCGAAGCAGCCCCCGACGCCTTTGAGGAGAACCGTTGACGTCGCTCCTGCGCGACCGCGACCTCACCCGTGCCTTCGACCACGCCGCGCCGGCCTACGACCTGCTGACCGCCCTCAACCCCGGCCACCTCGCCGCCCTGCGCCGCTCGGCCCGCCGACTGCGCCTGCCCGACGGCGGTGCCGGCCTGCACGTGCTGGACCTCGGCTGCGGCACCGGCGCCTCGACCCGGGCGCTGCTCGAAGCCGCGCCGCACGCCCGGATCACCGCCGTCGACGCCTCCGCCGGCATGCTGGCACAGGCGGCCGCGAAGCCCTGGCCGCATAACACGACCTTCCTTCGCAGCACCGCCGAACACCTGCTGGGCACCGCCACCACATCCACCGACCACACCGCCCGTCGCCCCGGACAGCACTACGACGCGGTCTTCGCCGCATACCTGTTCCGCAACACCACCGACCCCGACGCTGTTCTCTCCGGTGTGCACACCCTGCTAAGACCGGGCGGCCGCCTGGCCGTCCACGAGTACAGCCTCAGCGGCTCGACGGCGCACCGGATGCTGTGGAACGCCGTCTGCCGAACAGTCATCGAGCCCGCCGGGGCACTCACCGGCGACCGCACCCTGTACCGCCACCTACGCCGCAGCGTCCTGGACTTCGACACCGCCCCGCACTTCGCCGCCCGCCTGGTCCGGGCGGGATTCGCACCGGTGCGCACCCTGCCGGTGGCCGGCTGGCAGACCGGCATCGTCCACACCTTCCTCGCTACCCGCCCCCGCCCGGCCGCCGCCCCGCACGGCGCCGCCCCGGCGCGCCCGGGCCCCGCCCACCCGGAGGCGCACGCGTGAGGAACACGACGCCGGCCGCCCGGCGCGGCCGCGACCGCCGGGCCGAAACGGTGCCGGCCGCACCGGGCCACGCCCGCTTCCCCGGAGCCGAACCGCCCCGGGTCGCCGTCGTCGGCGGCGGCATCGCCGGGCTGGCAGCCGCGACCGTGCTCGCCGAACGCGGGATCGCGGTGACCCTCCACGAACGGGAGCCCGTCCTGGGCGGACGGGTCGCCGGCTGGTCCACCCGCCTCGCCGACGGCTCGACGGCGACCATGAGCCGCGGCTTCCACGCCTTCTTCCGCCAGTACTACAACCTGCGCGGCCTGCTGCGGCGCACCGATCCGGGGCTCACCCGACTGGCCGCCCTGCCCGACTACCCGCTGCGCCACCGCTGCGGTCTGACCGACAGTTTCGCCCGGGTACCGCGCACCCCTCCGCTGAGCGCAGCCGGATTCGTCCTGCTCAGCCCCACCTTCGGCCTGCGCGACCTGGCCGCCCTCAACGCACGGGCGGCCCTGCCGCTGCTCGACGTCCGCGTCCCGGAGGTGTTCGAACGGTACGACGGCACGAGCGCCCACGACTTCCTGGAGAGCATCAACTTCCCCCACGCCGCCCACCACCTCGCCTTCGAGGTCTTCTCCCGCAGCTTCTTCACCGACCCTCGCCACCTGTCCGCCGCCGAACTGCTGCTGATGTTCCACATCTACTTCCTCGGATCCTCCGAAGGACTGCTGTTCGACGTCCCCACCGAGCCCTACCCGCAGGCTCTGTGGCAGCCCCTCGCCGACTACCTGACCGGCCTCGGCGCCGATCTGCGCATCGCGTCCCCCGTCGACCAGGTCCGGCCGCTGCCCGGCGGTGACGTCGAGGTGGTGACCCCGTCCCGGGGAGCCGAGCGCCACCAGGCCGTCGTCCTGGCCCTGGACACCGACGGCCTGCAGCGCCTGGTCGCCGCCTCGGAGCACCTGGGCGACCGGCGGTGGCGCGCCGGCATCGCCGACCTGCGCAGCGCGCCACCCTTCCTGGTCTCCCGGCTCTGGCTGGACCGCCCGCTCGCCGCCCACCGGCCCGGCTTCCTCGGCACCAGCGGCTACGACGGACTGGACAACGTCAGCGTCCTCGACCGCTGGGAGGGGGAAGCGGCGCGGTGGGCTGCCCGCACCGGCGGGTCGGTGGTCGAACTGCACGCCTACGCCGTGGACGAGGACGCCGACCGCGAAGCGGTCCAGGAGCGCATGACGGCCCTGCTGCACGAGGTCTACCCGGAGGCCCGCGGCGCCCGTCGCGTGGACGTGCGCCACGAATGGCGCGGCGACTGCCCGGTGTTTCCGGTCGGCGGATGGCCCCGCCGCCCCGACATCACCACCCCGCACCCCGCCGTCGTCCTCGCCGGGGACCTGGTCCGCACCGACCTTCCCGTCGCCCTGATGGAACGCGCCGCCACCACCGGCTTCCAGGCCGCCAACGCCCTGCTCGCGCGCTGGGGTGTGGCTGGCCAGACCCTGTGGTCCGTCCCCCGTGCGGGCCGCTGCCGCCCGCTGCGCGCCCTGGCCCGCCGGGCGGCCGGCTGAACGGTCACCGGCCGACCGGTCACCGGGCCGAGCGGTCGCGGGCCGACCGGCGCTCCGGGCGCTCAGCCGGGGAAGCGGCCGGTGCTGCGCAGGGCCCAGCGGCGCTCCGAGTAGGCCAGGTCGTCGCGCCACAGCCGGCCGGCCGTACGGCGCACCACCGGCCTCAGGACCGCAGCGAGCGCCCGGGCCACGGCGAAGCCGCGCCGCCCGGACACGGCGACCACCGCCTCAACGACCGCCGTACGCGGGGCGGGGCAGGAGGGGGCGGTGAGCGCGGTGGCATGGGTCTCCACCACCGACCCGGCCCCCTCGCCCCGGGCGATGCGCATCACGACGGTGCGGGGCCCGGGCGCGGTGAATACCGCACGCACCGGCACGACCAGCCGTCCCGCCACCCGGAACGACACGTCGACGACGAACCCGTCGTCCCCGTCCCCTGCGACGTCCGGCACCTCCACCACCCTGAGGTCCGCGAACGCGTAAGGGTGCAGCCAGGAGCCGTGCCACGGGTCCAGCCGGTTGGCCACCACGTCCTCCGGCTCGCACCGCCCCAGCCCGGTGTACACCGCCGTGACGGCGCCCTCCAGGGCGGGGCGCCGCGGCACCGCCGGCCGCCGCGTCGGCTTCTCGCCGCCGACGGCGTCCAGCCGCACCCAGGCGAGGACCCCGTCCTCGTACACCGGGTAGCGCTCCCACCCGGTGGACCCGACGCCGTCCATGGACAGACCGTGCCAGTGGCACACCAGCGTGCCGCACACCACGCGGCCGTCCTTCAGCGGTGCGCCCAGGTGCGGGCAGATCCCCGATCCGGCCCGTAGCGTCCCGCAGCCGTCCCGCCACAGCACCACCTCCGTCCCACCGACCAGGCGCCCGCACGGCCGACCGCGGGCGGCGATGCTCCGGGCCGGGCCGACGACGTACCAGTTCCCGAACGGCCGGGCCGTCGCCCGTGCCAGGGCGGCGGTGATCAGCGCGGGCTTCGCCGCTCGCCACGACGGCTCCTGCCGCGCCCAGGCCGGGCCCCGGCGCAGCCGCAGCGGCGAGGTCCAACGACGTTCTGACGACGCGTTCACCGCGCTGCCCTCCGGCCGTCCGGGGCCGCCGAACCGCGGCGCGGCGCGGTGGGGGAGGAACTGCCCGCGGTGGTCGACGCCCGGGCGGCCAGAACACGCGCCAGCCCCGCCGCCGCGACCGCCGCCCGCCGCCGCAGCGGCACCGCCGAACGCCGGTGCAGCACCGCGTACCCGTCACCGGCGATCGCGTCCAAAATGCCGCCGTAGAGCACGAAGGCGGTGCGGATACAGGGCCGGACCTGGGGCTCCAGCATCGCGATGCCCGGCTCCGCGTCCCGGTAGACACCGCGGGTCAGCCCGGCGGCGGCGACCAGGGCGGCCCGGATGCGTGCGTCGTCACGGCCGGTGCGGCGGCTCCACTCCAGCAGCGGCCGGTCCACCCCGTGGGCCGCGAGCAGGTCACCGGGCAGGTAGACCCGGCCGCGGTCCAGGTCCTCACCCACGTCACGCAGGAAGTTGGTCAGCTGGAACGCCACCCCGAGGGCCGCTGCGTACGGCTCGGCCTCGGCCCGGCCCGTGACCGTCCCGAGGACGGGCAGCATCTGCAGGCCGATCACCGCCGCCGAACCGTGCATGTAGCGGTAGAGGTCCTGGTAGGTCGGATAGTCGGTGACGGTGAGGTCGGCGCGCATCGAGGCCAGGAAGTCGGTGAACAACCGCCTGTCGATGCCGTACCGGTCGGCCGTGTCCGCGACCGCCCGCACCACCGGCTGGTCGGCGCCGCCGCCCCGCAGGCCCACCCCCAGGTCCTGCTCCAGCAGCCCCAGCAGCCGGTCCCGTTCGGCAGGCGTCTCGCGCCGGTCCAGCCCGTCGACGATGTCGTCCGCCCAGCGCGCGAAGCCGTACAGGGCGTGGACCGCGCACCGGCGCTCCACCGGTAGCAGCCGGGCGGCCAGGAAGTACGTGCGCCCGTGCCGGGCGTTGAGATCGCGACAGGCGGCGTACGCCGCGCGCAGGGCCGGCGCCGTGATGCCCGCGGCGTCCAGCTCACGGTCCGTCATGCGCGGCTCCTTTCGGACGAGGAGGGGAGCGGGCCCGGTGGGCCCGGAGCCGCACTGCCGCCAACCGGCCTGGCGGCCCCCGGAACGCGGCGGCCCGGGCGTGCCGGGCGCGGCGTTCCGGTGATGCGGGCGGCGGCAAGCTTCCCGCTGATCAACACGGTGGGAACGCCGACGCCGGGGGTGGTGCCGCAGCCGGCCACCACCGCGTTCTCCAGCCCCCGCACCAGGTTGCGCGGCCGGAACGGACCGGTCTGGGTGAACGTGTGGGCTGCGGAGAAGGGCGTGCCCGCCGCATGCCCCAGGGCCGCCCAGTCGGCTGGGGTCACCAGCAACTCCTCTTCGACGGCCCCTCCGATTCCGGTGAGCCCGCGCTGCTCCAGGGTGTCGAGCAGGTGGCGGCGATAGCCCGGCGCCAGGTCGTCCCACGCCGCCGCATCGGGGCCGATGACGGTGTTGGGTGCAGGCGCCAGGACGTAGTGGGTGTGCCGGCCGGCCGGAGCGAGCGACGGATCGGTGGCGGTCGCACGGGTGACCAGCAGCGAAGGGTCCGTCATCAGCACTCCGGCCCGCGTCAGTTCCTCGAAGGTCCGCTCCCAGGCGTGGCCGAACCACAGGGTGTGGTGCGCCAGCTGGGGCCAGGTGCGGTCGGTGCCCAGGTGCAGGACCACCGCCGACGGCGAGAACCGCAACGGCACCCACCGGCGGGGCGCCCGCCCCAACAGCCGGTAGGTGACGGGCAGGTCAGGCGTGAGCACGACCGCGTCGCACGGAATGCGCTCGCGGTCCGTGACGACGGCCGTCACCCGCCGACCCGACCGCTCCAGACGCACGACCGTGCTCCCGTATCGGAACTCGGCACCCGCCGCCGCGACGGCCCCGGCCATCGCCCGGGGGAGGGCGTGCATGCCGCCGCGGGGAAACCACACCCCGGCCACGGTGTCCATGTAGGCGATGACCGCGTACGCGGCCAGCGCCCGGGCCGGCGCCACCCCGGCGTAGAGGGACTGGAAGGAGAAGACCCGGCGCAGCCGCTCGTCGCCCAAGTGGCGCCCGATCCTCGGGGCGAGTCGGCCGAACCCGCCCAGCGCCGCCAGACGGGCCAGGTCCGGGTTGAGCAACTGCCATGGCGAGTCGAAGTTGCTGTCGATGAAGCGCCGCATCTGCGCGTGGTAGAGCCTGGTGAGCCAGTGGCGCAGCTCCCGGTAGCCCGCAGCCTCCCCGGGCCCGGCGAAGCGCTCCACCTCGGCCTCCATCGCCTGCGCGTCCGTATGTACGTCCAACGCACTGCCGTCCGCGAAGCGGGCCCGGTAGGCGGGGTGCAGCGGCAGCAGTTCGACGTGCTCGCGCAGCGAGGTGCCGACGGCCCGGAACGCCTCGTCGGCTAGGTGCGGCATGGTCAGCACGGTAGGGCCGGTATCGAAGAGGTAGCCGCCGCGCCGGATGCGACCGGCCCGCCCGCCGGGCGCATCGTCCCGCTCGACCACGGTGACGCGCCGTCCCGCCCCGATCAGATGGCAGGCCGCCGACAGCCCGGCCAGGCCGGCTCCCACGACGACGACATGATCGGCCGCCGGCACCGCGCGGCTCATGCGCCGTCCTCTTCACCGCGGAGCGGACCACGCGTCAACCCCGCCGCCGCCCTCAGCAGGGCCGCCAGCCGTTCGGCGCCCGGAGCTTGCGGCCGGGCCCGCTCCAGGTGCTCCAGGCTGCGCTCGGACAAGCGCTCGATCCGGGCCTGGACCGCCGCCCGGGCCCCGGTGGCGACCAGCACCCGCCGGACCTCCGCCAGATCACCGTCGTCCAGGTCCGCATCGCCCAGGCACCGGCGCAGCACCTCCAAGGACGCACCGTCGCGGCGTGCGACGGCCAGGGCATGGGCCACCGCGACCAGGAACGTAGGCTTCCCCGCCCGCACATCATCACCGCAGGGCTTGCCGGTGTCCACCGGGTCTCCGAAGACCCCGTCGAGGTCGTCCCTGAGTTGGAAGGCGATACCCGCGCAACGGCCAGCCCGGCGCAGGGCCCCTACCTGCTGCGGGCCGGCACCGGCCAGCGCGGCACCTAGGTGGATGGGTCGTTCCACCGAGTACATCGCGCTCTTCAGGCACGCGATTCGCATCGCTCGCCCTGGCGAACGGGAGCGGGTCACCTGGCCGTGAAAGTCCAGGTACTGACCAGCCACCAGCTCCAGGCGGAGCTCCGACCAGATGTCCTGCACCTGTTCGCGCCGCTGCGGGCGCACCTGCGCCAGCGCGGCGATGGCGAGGTCGTCGGCCCATACGAGAGCGAGGTCCCCGGCCAGGATGCCCGCGCACGCCCCCAGGTCCCCCGCCGGCCGGACACCGGCACCAGGCGCGTACTGAGCGGCCACGTCCGCGTGGAGTGCCTGTCCTCCACGGCGTCTGACGGAGCCGTCCATGACGTCGTCCTGAACGAGCGCGCAGGTCTGCAACAGCTCCACCGCGGCGGCAGCGGTCAGCGCCGCGTCGCCCGGCACGTCCCCGGAGCCGCAGGCGCGCATCGCCCACCACAAGAACTGCGCCCGGGTCCGCTTGCCACCGCGCCGGGTGAACTCCGCCACCCGGCGGGCAATGTCAGCGGCGAACGTCTCGTCGGCGGCAGCAGCCCGTACGACCCACCGGTCGAAGTGTTCGTCGAGCACCCGGCCGACCGCTCCCGGCACATCGAGGTCCACCCCCTCGATCGTGCACAGGGGCCCCGCAGCGGGCGCAGGCCAGGGCCAGCCGGGCGAAGAGGCCGGCGCCGCCGGCGAGGACGGACAGGACATCGGGCTCGCTTTCCACGTCACGTTCCGGGTCCCGTCCGCATGCGGGCCCCGGGCCGCCGCGCGGCCACGGCGGAGTCAGGACCTGTTCGTCTATCCCGGATCCCGATGCTCCAGTCGTCCGCGGCGCACGATTCCCCCCTCTGGTGTCCGAAGGCCCTCCATCGGCATATCCGCCGCCGCGGCGGGGCCGCGGCGGCGGGAACCGAAGCCCCCTTCCCGTGGCGGCCAGTCGATTCGTACCGTTCCCGCAGCCTCTCTTCCGATTTTCGTGACGCTACGCCCGATAGGAGGAGAGTGCTCCGCCCTCGATCGCCGACTGGACTGTCCGTCTCATCCGCTTCTGGGCTAGAACCGCCCAATGGCAGCGGAACCCAATCCTGATCGACGGCTGCCTCACCCAGGCCGGCCTGAACATCAAGTTCAGTATCCGCTCCGCGCTGATCACCGGCCTGTCCAACGGACTGATCGAGAGCACCAACACCAAGACCCGCCTGATCATCCGGCGCGGTTTCGGTTTCCAGTCCGCCGACGCCGTCATCGCCCTGGTCATGCTCACCCTCGCAGGCCCCCGCCCTACTCTCCCAGGACGACAACCCACGACAGCCTGACCCACACATCAGGCAGGAGAGCCCCAATTTCGAGGGATCGGCTCGATCGGGCGAGAGGACCGAGCCGATGGCCGGCTGCTGCTTCTTACCGATGGATGACGCGGCGGCCGCCTTCGGTGGCTGCGCGGTCCGCGGCCGGTAGCGTCGGCGGGCATGAGGATTCTGGTCACCGGCGGCGCCGGGTTCATCGGTTCGACGGTCGTGCGGGCGCTGGTGGCGGCCGGTCACGAGGTGCGCGTCCTGGACGCGCTGCTGACCGCCGTACACCCTTCGGGGGCGGCGCTGGCACTGCCGGCCGGGGTGGAGTTCCGGCACGGGGACGTGCGGGACGCGGCGGCGGTCGGGCAGGTACTGGCCGGGGTGGACGCGGTCTGCCACCAGGCCGCGATGGTGGGCCTGGGGCTGGATCTCAACGACGCGCCCGCCTACGCGGGCTGCAACGACCTGGGCACCGCCGTCCTGCTTGCCGCGATGGCGCAGTCCGGGGTACGGAACCTCGTGCTCGCCGGGTCGATGGTGGTCTACGGCGAGGGCCGGTACCGGTGCCCGGTGCACGGAGACGTCTCGCCCGGTCCGCGCCGCCCGGACGAGCTGGACGGCGGCCGGTTCGAGCCGCCGTGCCCGCGGTGCGGCGCACCACTGCACCCCGAGCTGGTGACGGAGGACGCTCCGACCGATCCGCGCAACGTGTACGCGGCCACCAAGCTGGCCCAGGAGCACCTGGCGAGCGCCTGGGCCCGAGCCTGCGGAGGCCGCGTTCTGACGCTGCGCTACCACAACGTCTACGGGCCGGGGATCCCGCGCGACACACCGTACGCCGGAGTGGCCTCGCTGTTCCGCTCCGCCCTGGCCCGGGGCGAGGCGCCCCGGGTGTTCGAGGACGGCGGCCAGCGGCGGGACTTCGTCCACGTCGAGGACGTCGCCGCCGCCAACCTGGCCGCGCTCACGGCGGTCGGAGATCGGCCGCTGGGCGGCGCCCGGGCCTACAACGTGGGCAGCGGCGAGGTGCACACGATCGGGGAGATGGCCCGGGCGCTGGCCGCCGCCCACGGCGGTCCGGCCCCGGTGGTGACCGGCGAGTACCGGCTCGGCGACGTCCGGCACATCACCGCGGACTCCTCCCGTCTCCGCGAGGAGCTCGACTGGCGTGCCCGGGTCCCGTTCACCGAGGGAATGGCGGAGTTCGCGGCGGCGCCACTGCGCGCGTGACCTCAGGTTCGCGCGGCGGGAAGGACGATCTCGAAGCAGCAGCCCCCGGCGACGTTGCGGACCCGGGCGCGCCCGGCGTGCGCCTCGACGATGCCGCGGACGATGGCGAGCCCGAGCCCGGCACCGCTGCCCCCGCCCTCGCTCCGCTGCCGCGGATTCCCCTGGTCGGCCGGCCTGGGGGTGCGGGCGGCACTGCCGCGCCACCCCGTCTCGAACACCCGGGGCAGGTCCTGCTCCGGGATGCCGCCGCAGCCGTCGGTGACCGACAGCACCACCTCGTCGGCCTCCCGGCGAGCGGAGACCGCGACCACGCCGTCCTCGGGGGTCGAGCGGATCGCGTTGACCAGGAGGTTTCCGAGCACCCGGGTGATCTCGCCACTGTCCACCTCGACGGGCTCGGCGGCGACCTGCCGGCCCTCCAGGCGGACACCGCGCTTCCGCGCCAGGGCATGGGCCCCGGCGAGCGCGTCGTCGACGAGGTCGTAGACGGACACCCGGGACAGCGACAGGGCCAACGCCCCCGCCTGGATGCGCGAGAGCTCGAAGAGGTCGTCCACCATCCCGGTCAGCCGCTCGACCTCGGTCCGCATCCGCTGCAGGTACCGCTGCGGATGCTTCGCGACGCCGTCCTCCAGCGCCTCGGCCATGGCGCGCAGCCCTGCCAGCGGGGTGCGCAGGTCGTGCGAGATCCAGGCGATCAGCTCCCGGCGGGAGGTGTCCAGGGCCTGCGCGCGGGCCCTCGACTCGGCCAGTCGGGCGCTGGTGGCGGCGAGTTCCTCGCTGAGCTGGGCCAGTTCCAGGCCGAGCGGGGGCTCCGGCGCGGTGAACCCGGCGTCGCTGCCCACGGTCCGGGCGGCCGCGGTCAGCGCCCTGCCCCCGGCCACGACCTGGCGGCCGAGCAGCGCGGCGGTCGCCAGCGACACCACCGAGGCCATCGCCAGCACCGTGATCACCACCCCGAGGTCGTGCCGGGACAGGAACATCGCCTGGGCGACGGCGAAGGTCCCGGAGGTGACCGCCAGCACGGTGACGGCGGCGACGCAGAACAGCGCCAGCGCGAGCGAGCGCCGGCGCAGCAGCCGGACGGCCGCCCAGCCGAGCAGACCGGCCCCGCCGGCTCCGAGCGCGGCGAACAGGGCGATCAGCAGCAGGTCCTTCACGCCGGGCCACCCTCCCGCACCGCTGCCGGGCCGCGCTGCTGGTCCGCTGCCGGGCCGCCCGCCTGCCCGGCCGCCGGGTCGTAGCGGTAGCCGACGCCCCAGACGGTGGTGATCAGCACCGGCGCGGCCGGGTCGTCCTCGATCTTCTCGCGCAGTCGGCGGACGTGGACGGTGACGGTGGACAGGTCCCCGAAGTCCCAGCCCCACACGCGTTCCATCAGCTCCTGGCGGGAGAACACCGTCTGCGGGTGCCGGAGGAGGAACGCCAGGAGGTCGAACTCCCGGAGGGTGAGCAGCAGTTCACGCCCACCGCGGTGGACACGGCGGGCCTGCGGGTCGAGCGCCATGTCTCCGGAGACCACCGGGCCGCCGACGGGGGACGCGGGAGCGGCGGCCCGTGAGCGGCGCAGCACGGACTGGACCCGCAGGACGAGTTCCCGCGGGCTGAAGGGCTTGGTGACGTAGTCGTCCGCGCCCAGTTCCAGGCCGAGGATGCGGTCGGCCTCGTCGCCCTTGGCCGTGAGCAGGACGACCGGCAGCCCGGCGCCGTCCTCGGAGGCGCGCAACCTGCGCAGGATCTCCAGGCCGTCGATGCCGGGGAGCATGAGGTCCAGGACCAGCAGGTCCGGGCGATGGGCTCGGGCCAGGGCAAGGCCCCCGTCGCCGTCGGCAGCGCGGTCGACCCGGTGGCCCGCCCGGGTGAGGTAGCCGGCGACGACCTCGGCCACGGTCGGGTCGTCGTCGATCACCAGAATGCGGCCGGGGCACGGCGGTCCTGGGGTGGCGGGGCTCTCGTTCACCCCGCCGAGGATACGAGCCCCGGCGAGCGCCGAGCGCCACGCCGGGTCCGACGTCCGGGTTCCGTAAGATCCCCCGAACGGGCCAGCGGTGCCCGGACGTCGCACTTCCGTAAGGGCGCGGTTCGGCTTCGACGGGCCCGACCGCGGTTAGCGTGGCCGACGTGATCCCTCCCCTTGTCGCTGATGTCGTCCTGCCCTGCCTCGATGAGGCCGAGGCCCTCCCCTGGGTGCTCGGACGCGTGCCCGCCGGTTGGCGGGCGATCGTCGTGGACAACGGTTCGCGGGACGGCTCCGCGGAACTGGCTCGCGCCCTGGGCGCAACCGTCGTCACGGAGAACCGACGCGGTTTCGGTGCCGCCTGCCATGCCGGACTCCTCGCCGCGACCGCCGAACTGGTCTGCTTCATGGACTGCGACGGCTCGCTCGACCCGGCCCAACTGCCGCGGGTCGCCGCTCCGGTCGCGGCGGGCGCGGCGGACCTCGTGCTCGGCCGGCGCCGCGCCGCGGGGGCCGGCGCTTGGCCGGCGCACGCCCGGCTCGCCAACGCCCTCCTGGCCCGCCGCCTGCGCGCCCGGACCGGCGCGCCGCTGCACGACCTGGGGCCGATGCGCGCCGCGCACCGGGAGCGGCTGCTCGCGCTCGGACTGGGAGACCGCCGCTCCGGCTATCCGCTGGAGATGGTGCTCGCCGCCTCGGCGGCCGGGCTGCGGATCGCCGAGACCGCCGTCGACTACCTGCCCCGCACCGGCCGCTCCAAGGTGACCGGGACGCTGCGCGGCACCCGGCAGGCCGTACGGGACATGCGGGCCGTCCTGGCCGCAGCGCCGCCCACCCTGCTGGTCATCGCGAAGTCTCCGGTGCCCGGGCGGGTGAAGACCCGCCTCACCCCGCCCTGCACCCCCGAGCAGGCGGCGACACTGGCGGGAGCCGCGATCGCGGACACCCTCGCCACCCTGAGCCGGATGCCCGCCGGGCGGCGGCTGCTGGTGCTGGACGGCGAACCGGGTGGGTGGCTGCCACCGGGATGGGAGGTGGTGCCGCAGTGCGCGGGCGGGCTCGACGAACGCCTGGCCGCCGCCTTCGCGCACGCCGCCCGGGTGGCCCCGCGGGCACCCGCTCTGCTGGTCGGCATGGACACCCCGCAGCTGGACGCGGCCGCGCTGGCCGAGCCGCTGTCGGCCGCCCGCCGCCCGGGCGTGGACGCCTGGTACGGTCCCGCGACCGACGGCGGGTTCTGGGCCCTCGGGCTGGCGCACCCCACCGGGCGACTCGCCCGGCGGCTCCTGCTGGGCGTACCGATGTCCACGCCCGACACCGGGCGTGCCCTGCTCGACCGCCTCATCGCCGACGGGCTGACGGTCCACCACCTCGACCGGGCCACCGACGTGGACACCATCCTCGACGCGCGCCGGGTCGCCGCCGAGGCACCGCAGACCGCGTTCGCCGCGTGCCTGCGCTCGATCGACGCCGCACCGGGGACGGCCGGATGACCGCCCCGGCCACCGCGTGGGTGGACGATCCGTTCGCCGAGGCCGTCCGCGCCGGGCGCGGCCCGCTGTGGCTGCGCCAGGAGGACGGGGCGCGCATCCCCCTCGATGTCGAACGCTGGTGCGCGCCCGCCGCCGCGAGCGACCACAGCCTGCTGCGGCGCTGCCTGCGGGTGAACGCGCCGGTGGTGGACCTGGGCTGTGGGCCCGGCCGCCTGGTCGCCGCTCTGCTGGCCCTCGGCGTCCCGACGCTCGGCGTCGACATCACCGGCGCCGCCGTGGCGCGCACCCGGCACCTCGGCGGTCCGGCGCTCTGCCGATCGGTGTTCGACCGCCTGCCCGCCGAGGGCCGCTGGGGCGCCGCGCTGCTCGCCGACGGCAACCTCGGCATCGGCGGCGACCCCGACGCCCTGCTCCGCCGGGGCGCCGAACTCATCGCACCGAACGGGCTGTTGCTGGTGGAGGTGGAGCCGGAGGAGGTGGACGAACGCGCCGTCGTCCGGGTGGAAGGCCCGGACGGCCGCCTGGGCCCGCCGTTCCCCTGGGCCCGTCTCGGCGCGGCCGCCACCCTGCGACGGGCCCGCACCACGGGCCTCGTCGAGGCGGAGCGCTGGACCTCGCACGGCCGCCACTTCCTCGCGCTACGCAAGGGGTGAACCGCGCCTCGCAAAGGGCGAGCGCCCCTGGACGCGGCCGATGACGGGCGGCACGGTCCAGGGGCGCCAGCACGGTGCCGCTCGCCTACCGCTCGGCGTCGGTGGCCTGCCACTGCGGGTGCTCGCGCTCGGCCCAGTGCCGTTCCACCAGGCCGGTCCGCATCCCGAGCCGGGCCTCCCGGTCCCGCCAGGCCATCCGGATGTGCCCGGCGACCACGACGGCGATGGCGGCCGCCAGCCAGTCGTGCACGAAGGTCGCGCCGGTCCGCCAGGACGGCGGGGCGAGGTGGGTGAGCCACATCAGCAGCCCGGTGCCGACGATCACCAGCATCGAGCCGAGGGTCCACTGCGCGTAGAGCTTCTGCCCGGCGTTGAACTTCCCGGCCGGCCGGTGCGCCGCTCGGGCGCGCACGGCCCGCAGCCACCGCCAGTCCGCCGGGGTGAACCGGCTCAGCCGGGTGACGTCCGCCCGCACCGCCCGGGAGGCGAGTCCGAGCAGCAGCGGCACGGGCAGCGCCAGGCCGCACCACACGTGCACGGTGACGACCAGCGGCCGGTTGCCGACCAGTTCGGCGAGCGGCGCGAGGTAGAGGCAGGCGGCCGTGGCCAGGCAGACGCCCGTCAGCGCGGCGGTCGTACGGTGCACCCAGCGTTCGGCGTGGGTGAAGCGGAGGATCAGTTCAGCTCGTCGGCGCATCGTCCCGCCCGTTCGACCGGCCGACCCAGGCGTCGACGTCATAACCGTTGCCCTCCCAGTACCCGGGCTGGACCGCGTCGGTGACGGTGATGCCCGAGAGCCACTTCGCGGACTTGTAGAAGTACATCGGCGCGACGTACAGCCGCACCGGCCCGCCGTGGTCGTGGGTGATCGGCTTGTCCTGCATGCGCAGTGCGACCAGCACGTCGTCCCGCCGGGCCTGGTCCAGGGTGAGGCTCTCGGTGTACGCGCCGTCGAAGCAGCTGAAGCGTACGGCCTTGGCTCCCGGCTTGACCCCGGCGGCGTCGAGGAGGTGGGCCAGCGGCACCCCCTCGAACGGGGTGTCCGGCACCCGCCAGCCGGTCACGCACTGGACGTCCTTGACCAGCCGCCGCTGCGGCATCGCCTGCAGGTCGGAAAGCCGGTGGCTGGCGGGGCGCTCCACCAGTCCGTCCACGGTGAGGGTGTAGTTCGTCGCGTCCCGCTCGGGGACGGACGTCACCACCGAGTAGTACCGGAAGCCGTTGTTGCCCGGCAGCAGCCCGCTCAGGCCGCTCGGGTCCCGTTGCGCCAACGACGACTCGGCCCGCTGCAGGTACGGTCCGGCCGCGACGCCCACAGCGCCTAGCCCGAGCAACCCGAGCACGACCCGCCGGCCCACGGGCGTGCCCTCGGGGTGTTCCGCTTTTCTGTCCACGGCTCCGATTCGACCAGGTCGGCCCGGGCCTCGGCCAGTGACGGAGGTGTTCCGTCAGGGTTTCGTCATCTCCGGCGCCGCACCGCGCGCCGTGCGGACCGGCGCGGCGCTCACGAGCCTGCGCAGCGCCGGCACCACCAGGACGCAGGCCAGGGCGAGCGCGTAGGCGGTGCGCTGCGCCTCCGGCCCGCCCACCAGGTAGAGCGCCTGTCCGGCCGCCGGGACCGCCAGCCACTCCCACCGCCCGTCGAGCGCCACCAGGGCCACCACCAGCAGTCCGTACCAGGGGTAGCTCGGCGCGACCAGCAGCAGGGCGCTCCCCGTCACCAGGAGCGCGCCCCGCCACGGACGGTGGGGATCACCGCGCCGCAGCACCCACAGCACCACGGCGCCCAGCGCCAGGGCGGCCGCCCACGCGGCCCACCGGTCCGGCACCACCACCCGCAGCAGCCCGAACCGGTCGAGGTGCCCCTGCTCGTACCCCTCCTCCCGCAGGTACCCGGGCAGGTAGCCCAGGACGCCGGCACCGGAGACGGCGACGTACGGCAGGTAGGCCAGCACGAACGTCCCGAGGGCCACCGCCAGCACCAGCAGGTCGCCCTTCGTCGGCCGCCGGGCCAGCAGCCCGGACACCGCACCGGGCAGGGCGAGAGCCGGCAGCAGCTTGGTCGCGACCGCCGCCCCGAGCAGGGCACCCCCGGCACCGGCCCGGCGGCGGGCCGCACAGCCCAACCCGGCCACCATGAGGAGCGCGCCGAGGGTGTCCACGTGCGCGTCGTTGACCGCCCACACCGTCACGCCCGGACACCACCCCCACAGCGCCGCCCGCCCGCTGCCCCGCCCGACCGCCAGCAGCACACCGGTGGTGACGACCGCCAGCAGCGCACCGGCGGCCTGCACGCCGCGCACCCCGCCACCGAAGGGGTGCGCGGCGAGGAACCAGGCCTCCGCGACCGGCGGGTAGACGGTGTGCACGGCCGGCCGGTTGATGCGGGTGCAGTCCCCGGCCGCCGTCCGCCGCTCGTCCCAGGTCGCACAGCCGTCCCCCACCGGGAACAGGCCCGCGTCGCGCAGCCGGACCAGCGCCGGGTCGTCCGGGGTGTACGCGTACGGGGAGAGCCCGGCCGCCTGGACCCGCCCGTCCCACACGTACCGGTAGGCGTCGTCGCTGGTACGCGGCGGCGCCAGCAGCCCGGCCGCGGCGACCAGGACACTCCCGGTCAGCACCAGCGGCACCACGTGGCGGCGGCTCACCTTCCGCAGCAGGAGCAGCGCGAGGACGAAGAGCGCGGCGTCGAGCGCGTACCAGTCGTAGAGCGGCGACCGGTCGGCGAGCGTCCCGCCGCTGGTCACTGTCAGTGCGAGGGCCGCCGCGAGGGCGGCGACCGCGAGGGCGCAGGTCAGGGAAGTACGGGTGAGCACGCGCCCACCCTGCCACCGGTACCTGCCCGCCGTCGGCACCGGCGGGGCCGCCGTTCGGAATCGGTAAGCACCGCGCGGTGGTGGCGTCACCGGTCCGGAGCGGTCAGTCTCCGGGGACTTCGGGAAGGCCGGTCGTGAGGCCGTCCAGGGCGCGCGAGCAGACGCACGCGCGGTCGGTGGGCAGCATCCCGATGGCCTTGAACAGCACCGTGCGCAGCCGGTCGACGCTCCCCGCGAAGACCTTGAGCACCTCGGCCTGGGTGACGCCCTCGCCGGCCTCCACACCGGCGTCGTGGTCGGTCACGAGTGCCACCGAGGTGTAGCAGATCCCGAGTTCACGCGCCAGCACCGCCTCGGGGTGCCCGGTCATGCCGACCACCGACCAGCCGTTGGCGGTGAACCAGCGGGACTCGGCCCGGGTGGAGAAGCGCGGGCCCTCGATCACCACGAGCGTCCCGCCGTCCACCGGCTCCCAGGCCGCCCCACGCGCCGCCTCCAGCGTGGCCCGCCGCCCGGCCGGGCAGTACGGGTCGGCCATCGACACGTGCACCACCTCGGGCACCGAACCGTCCGGCAGCGGCAGCCCGTCGTAGAAGGTCTGCACCCGCCCCGAGGTCCGGTCCACGAACTGGTCCGGCACCAGCAGCGTGCCAGGGCCGTACTCCGCCCGCAGCCCGCCCACCGCGCACGGCGCGAGCACCTGCCGCACCCCCAGCGAGCGCAGCGCCCACAGGTTGGCCCGGTAGTCGATCCGGTGCGGCGGCAGCCTGTGGCCGCGCCCGTGCCGGGGCAGGAAGGCAACCCGCCGCCCCGCCGCCTCCCCCACGAACAGCGCGTCACTGGGCGGACCGTACGGCGTATCGACCCGCACCTCGGTCACCTCGTCCAGCAGCGCGTACAGCCCCGAACCGCCGATCACACCCACCTCGGCCCGCGGCTCTTCCTGATGCGCCGTCATCTCTACCACCTCTCAGAGGAAGAACGTACCGGCCACTGTAGGAGCCGGCCACGGCGGACTCCGTGAATCACAGCCTTACGATTCGCGGACGCCGTGCACGCGCGGAGGCCCGCTCTCCCGGCCGGCGGCCGGCGTCCGGTCAGCGGTATTCCGGGTCGCCGCAGTGCTTCCGTTGCTTCAGTGGGGTGCCACTGCGGGTGCCGCTCATCGCGGCTCGCGTCGCCCGGTTCGACGGGCGGCGCGCAGCCTGAGTGCCAGGCCGACGGCTGCCGCGCCGAACAGGATCCCGGTGATCGCGAGCCATCGGCCGAGGTAGACGTCCGCCGACAGCCCGGTGGCTCCCGGGTAGGGCTCGGACAGATCGAGGATGAGCGGGAACCAGACGAGCAGCAGGAGACCGGAGAGGAAGGCCGGTACCCGGAGGTGGTTGATCCACTCCACCGTGGCAGCCCGTTCCCGGCGGTGGCGGAGCACGGCCCGGGCCGAGAGGTCGGCGAGTGAGTACAGCGGCAGCAGGATCAGGTCGTGGGCGACGGCCGCGCCGACGAACCAGATCGCCACCGCGAGAGGCCGGTCGGCCACGAGTCGCTCGACGGCGTACCCGGTGAGCGCGAGGGACGCGAGGAGAACGAGCAGGTGCATCGGGCCGGCGCCGTACCAGCGGGTGAGGCGGGCAAGTCGGGCAAGTCGGGCCATGGTCACGTCCTGAAGGTGAGTCGGCGGACCCATTTGGTGTTGTTCACACCGGGGTTGGCGGGGACGATGATCCGGGCGGGATAGCCGTGGTCGAGGGAGAGGTCGGCTCCGTTGACCCTGAGGGCGAGGAGGGAGCGGAGGTCGCGGATCTGATTGCCGCGCAGCACCACGGAGCTGTAGGGCCCGGGCGGTTGGACCGACTCCACCAGCACGCTCGACGCCTCGGGCAGACCGGCCATGGCGGCGAGGTCGGCAAGCCGGAGCCCGCTCCAGTGCTGGTCCGCGGTGGACCAGCCCTCCACGCAGGCGATCGGCAGCCAGGCCGACTGCTGCGACATCGCGAGCAGTTGCTCACGGGAGAGCGACTGCGCCGGCCCGGCGCCGTACAGCTCCAGCCGCCAGTGCGGACCGACCATCGCCGACGAGACGCCGACGGAGGCGGCCGTCTTGTTGATCTGGAAGCCGTTCGGACCCTCCCCCGGTTCGCGGTTGTGGGGTGCCAGCAGTGCGGTGGTCCGGAGCCGGCCGCCGATGCTCTGCCCCACGGTGACCGCGAACAGGACCAGGCACCCTGCGCCCACCAGCGCGAGTGCGCCGCGCCGGGCGATCGTCGGGGCGTCGGGGGCGACCGCCACCAGGCCGTCGGCGTCGGGCGGCTCGGGCCTGGTGTCGGCGAGGCCGGTGCGCAACTCCCCCAGCAGCGAACGCGACTTCAGGGCGCGGACCATCGTTGCCAGCTTGAGGGCCACGTGGACGGCGAACGCCGCGATGAACACCCACGCGCCGTAGAGGTGGAGGACGTAGAAGGACCCCGGGAAGACGTAGTGGAGCTGGATGTTGAGGATCCCGGTCACGAATTCGAAGACGACCCCGCCGACCAGCATCAGCAGCGACAGCCGCTCCAGCGCGTGGGCGGCGCTGCGCAGGGGCGGCCACTCGAAGAGCTTCGGGATCACCGACCACAGCTTGGCCAGCACCACCGGCACCAGGGTCACGCCGAGCGTCACGTGCACGCCCTGGGTGAGCCGGTACAGCCAGGACGGGTGGGTGGGCCAGTCGAAGAGGTAGAAGCCCAGCACGCCCTTGTCCGGGGTCTGGTCGTTGAGCAGGCCGAGGTCCGGGTTGTACGCGGCGTAGGACAGGGCTCCGGTCACGAAGAGGACCGGGAGCCCGACGAGCAGCACCAGCCCGAACACCGACGTCAGCCAGGGTCCCCGGATCGGACTGCGCCAGAACCCCGGGCGGAACGGTCCGGGTGGTGCGGGCGCCTGCCCGAGGCCACGGGCGAACGCCGACAGTCGGGCACCCACCGCGGCACGGGATCGTTCAACGGCCCGGACCGCGCCGCGCCAGGTGCTGCCGCCGGCCCGGGTGAGGCGCCGCAGCGGATCGGCGGCTCGCCGCCACCGACTTCGCCCACCCGTTCCACCACCACGCCGAGCCCCGACCACCGCCACCTCCGACCCAGACCCACCGTGGAAGCGCGGTCCACCGGTTCCCTGCCGCACGGAAGAGCCGGCGATCGCCGGCTCTTCCGTGCGGCCATGGTCAGAACCGGTCGACCAGCGCCCGCCGGACAGCGAACCACCAGCGGCGCACCCGTCCCGGTGAAGCCGAACCCGACCGACGAGAACATCACCCGGACGGACGCGCCTCGGGCCACGGACGCCTGGAAGCCGCGCACCTGCCCGCGGGGCTTCGGCCGCGGCGGTCGGGAGTTCGGCCCGCGCGGCCGGGAGACGTCCAGCGGGCCGCGGTGGGCGGCGGCAGCCGCAGGCCCGCGAGGTCCGGGGGTACGGCGGAGTCGGGACGGAAGAACGGTGCGGACTCCGGGTCGGTCGCGGTGGCGGGTGCGTCGGTGAGTCGGAAGCGGTCCCGCAGCCGACCGTAGAAGTCGGTGGGCTGGAGGCGGATGAGCCGCACGCGTTGCGGGGCGCGGTAGACGCCGATCCAGTCGCCCGGGTCGATGATTCCCCGCAACTGGCCGTCGATGCTGACAGAGGCGCGGCCGGAGTGCGGCAGGATGCGCAGCGCGATCGGTTCGTCGGAAGCGGCGACGGCGGTGCGGTTGAACGTCATGTGGGCGGCGATCGGGGTGAACACGACCGCGTGTCGCCTGCCCAGTCCCAGCGGGACGGATCTGCCGGGCGCGGGTCGTAGTGGGCGCGGCCGCCGGCGCCGCACCTGCCGATCTCTGTGGCCAGCGCGGCGCCGTCGGCGAGCTGCTCGGCAGTCCAACCGGTGACGTCCAGGAGGAGGCCGTCGAGGGGGCCGCCGACAAGCTCGCGGTACTCGTGCCCCGGCTGGGGTCCGGGATCGGGGTCGTCGTGGTCGGCTCGGTAGATCCGGCCCCGCAGCAGTGCCTCGTCATCCATGGTGGCCAGCATCCCAGGGGGCACCGACACCTTGCGGGCGAATCCGCCGTCCCGGGGCCCGTCCGGGCGGCTCGATGACAGCGGCGGGCCGCCCCATGCGGGGCGGCCCGCCGTCACCTGCCTACGGGGCTGGTCTACAGGGCGTCGCCCCCGAGCTGCGCGGCGATCTCCTCGGCCCAGGCAGCGGCGCGCTGTTCCTGGACCCAGGGGGCGAGGTCGTCCAGGCGGTCCCGCAGCCGCACGAGCTCACGGCGCGCCAGGTCCTCGACCGGGTCGACGTTCCGGCGCTGCCCGGCGACCTGGTGGCCGACCGCGATCGTGAACGCGAGGCGCTGCACGCGGCCGCGCTGGTGGATCTCTTCGACACCGGCGCGCGGGCCCCACAGTTCGCGCAGCTCGTCCAGCAGCGGTTCGGTGACGGCGAGGGCCGGACGGGTCCGGTCGAGCATCTCGGTGATCGTTTCGTCGTAGGTGCCCCTGAGCAGTGCGGAGACGGCGGTCAGGGGCAGGTCCAGCAGCGCCGTGCCGTCGGCCGGCTCGCCTAGCCCCTCGGTGGTGGCGGCGTCCAGCAGCGCGGCGGACAGCAGCAGCGCCGCGCGGCTCACGGTGTCCGCCGGATCCGGCCCCAGGTCAACCTGGTCCCATTCGCTGCGGCGGCGCTCGGCGTGCCGTTTGACCAGCCGGTCGCCCCACACCACGCAGCGCCGGGGGCGGCGGCGTAGCCGTCCTGGTCGGTGACGGCGGTGGCGTCGTCACTGCCGTCGGGGAACTTCAGGCCGGGTCCTGGGGTGGAGAACTCGATGCTGGCGCCCTTGACCGGTTTGCGGTCCTTATCGGTGGCCCGCACCTTCAGCCGGACCGGCACCTTCTGGCCCGAGCGGACCTTCTGGTCGTCGCCCTCCATCGCCGACAGCTGCGCGACGCCGCAGGCTCGGGCCGCACCGGCTGGTCACCGGGATCCCACAGGTCCTCGGAGACGTCGAGGCCGGCGACATCACCACCGACAGGGCCAGCACCTCTCCGACCCGCGAGCGGGCGATGACCCACTCGTTCCAGTCCCGCTCGGCCACGGTCAGCTCGGCCTGGATACGGTCGGCCTCCTCCCGCAACTCGTCCACACGACGGCGAGCAGGGTTTCACTGCGGGCACCGAGCTCTGGGTCACCTCCTCGATCGCGGCCGGGCGCGTGCAACGAGCGAACTCGATCTCGGCCAGCGCGGATCGGCGGTTGCCGAGGCTGATCGTTCGCGGCGGGACGGCGTGCTCGGGGTCGCGGTCGAGGAGGAGCTCGCGGGCCTGGTTCGCCGTCCGCCCGTCCTCGGCCGGTGGCGGCGGTCGGTCCAAGCCCCGTTGCGCTCAGCTGTCCCGTTGCAGGAGAAATCTGTCATCACGCGCACGATCAAGACGGCCGGCGGTGCGGGTACAGGAGGCGGGATCTGACGTTGTTTTTGACAAGACTGACAAGAACAGGCACGATCCTCACCATGGCACGCCCGAGGAAGTTCGACACCGAGGCCGCGATCGGCGCGGCGATGGAAACGTTCTGGAGCAAGGGGTACACCGCGACCTCGACCGACGACCTGGCCGAGAGCACCGGCATGCTGCGCGGCAGCCTGTACAACGCCTTCGGCGGCAAGCGGCAGCTGTTCGAGCTAGCACTGCGCCGCTACCGGGAGGGCGGCGCGGCCGGCAACCGCACCATGTCGGACGACCAGCCGCCGCTGGAGCGCGTCCGGCAGTTGCTGCGCACCGGGGTGGATCAGACTGCGACCGACCACCGCGGCTGCCTCGCAGTCAACACCATCACCGAACTGGCACTGCGCGAGCCGGAGTTGGCTGGGCTGGCGCGCCAGGCATTCGTCCCGCTGGAGGCCAGGCTGACAGCGGCGGTCGAGGACGGCCGGCTCCGCGGCGAGATCCGCTCGGACCGCCCGGCCGGCGTGCTGGCCCGCCAGGTGATGGCCGCCTTCCACGGACTGCTACTGCAGGCCAAGGCCGGCTTCGAGGCCGAGTCACTGCACGCGACCATCGACGCCGTCATCGATGACCTGCGCCCCTAAGGCGCGTCTGAGAATTTCCCGCCGGGCAACCCCCGGCGCTTTTTCCGCCCGAGTTTTTGGCACTTCCACCAATAACTGTCCTCACCGGAGGCCGCACCCGATGTCCATCCTGCCCCGCCCGTTCCGCCTACCCCTCTTGCCCGTCGTCCTGGCGGCCTTCTTCATGTACGGCTTCGACGGCAACGTCGTAAACGTCGCCCTGCCCGCCATCCGCACCGACCTCAGCGCCGGCCAGGCCGCGCTGGAACTGGCCGTCGCCGGCTATGTGTTCAGCTACGCCACCGGGCTCGTCCTCGGCGGCCGACTCGGCGACATCCTCGGCCACCGCCGGATGTTCCTGTTCGGGGTGGTCGCCTTCACGCTGGCCTCCGTCCTGTGCGGACTCGCCCAGTCCCCCACCCAGCTGGTGCTCGCCCGGCTGGGCCAGGGCCTCACCGCCGCCGCCATGGTGCCCCAGGTGCTCGCCCTGATCACTACCGCCGTCCCCGCCGAGGGCCGGCCGCGCGCCCTGGCCTGGTTCGGCGTCACCGGCGGACTCAGCGGCGTCTGCGGCCAGCTGCTGGGCGGCGTCCTGCTCGACGGCGACCTCCTGGGCCTTGGCTGGCGCGCCGTCTTCCTGGTCAACCTGCCGGTCGGGCTGATCGTCCTCACCGCCGCCGCCGCCGTCCTGCCGCGCACAACCACCGGCCGCCGCCCCGCCCTGGACGGCATCGGCGTGCTCGCGATCTCCGGCTCGCTGGCCCTGGCGCTCGTCCCGCTCGTCCTCGGCCGGGAGGCCGGCTGGCCGCTCTGGACCTGGGCGATGCTCGCCGCCGCCGTCCCCGCCTTCCTGGCCGCGCTGCGCTGGGAGCGCCGCCTCGCCGACCGCGGCGGGCAGCCGCTGCTCGACCCGAAGCTGCTCCGCGGCCGGGTCTTCCGGACCGGGCTGGCCGTCAACGCCGCCTTCATGGCCTTCTTCGCCGGCTTCGTCTTCGTCATCAGCCTCACCGTGCAGACCGGCTTCGGCTACAGCCCGCTGCGCTCCGGCCTGGTCTTCACCCCCATGGCCGTCCTCGCCATGGTCGCCTCGCTGACCGGCAAGCGCCTGATCCCCCGCTACGGGCTCCGCGTCCCCGTAGTCGGCGGGGCGATCACCGCCCTGAGCCTGCTACTGACCGCGCTCGCCCTGCAGACCGACGGCGAGCGGCACGCCCTCCCCTGGTTGCTGACCACCATGGGCCTGATGGGCATCGGCAACGGCCTCGTCCTCCCGTCCCTGATCGGCGCCCCGATGGCCGGCATCACCCCCGAGCGCGCCGGCACCGCCTCCGGCACCCTCTCCACCACCCAGCAGTTCGCCGCCGTCGCCGGCGTCGCCACCATCGGCGGCACCTACTTCGCGGTCCTCGACCACCACACCCACGCCACCGCCGCGGCCGCCGCCACCTGGCTCGCGCTCGCCGCCGTCCTGGCCATGATCGCCCTCACCGTCCGCCTCTCCCGCGCCACCACGGCCCCCACCTCGGCCCCGCGTACCCCCGCCCTCGCCTTGACCGAAAGCTGACCGCGAACAGTTCGGGCTCTGGTCGGTGGCACAGCCACCGACCAGAGCCCGAACCGCTGGTGGGGAAGTACTGGGGAAGTACGATAGCGCGGGACCTCAGGCGCGCCCGCCCGCCTTGGCATCGTGCGCGGCGACCGGCCCGCCGATGACCCGCCGCGCGAGCTCCCCGGCCAGCCCGGCCACGTCCTCCCGCAGTTCGACCTCGGCCAGCACCCGGTCGGCCTCCAGCTGGGCCTACGACTCCGACAGCATCCGGTCCCGCAGCGCCTGCCCCTCGGGGCCGGAGACGGCGGCAGCAGGGGCTTACGACCTGGTGCGTGATCTTGCGCAGTCGCACGAGCTCCCCCCGCTCGGCCGTCGTGAGCGCGCCCGTGGAGCCGTCCCCTTCGTCGATCTTCGCCTGCTTGACCCAGCCCCGCAGGCTCTCGGGGCTGACCCCCAGCTCCCGGGCGATCTCGGTGACGTTCCGATGCGGCGAGGACCGTACCAGCGCGATCGCGTCCCGCTTGAACTCAGCCGTGTACCGCTTGCTCAAAGGCCGCCCCGGCCCCGGACCTGGGGGCCGCGATTTCACCGCGACGCGGCCCGGAACGAAACTCGTCGGCGACATCACGTATCTGCCGACGATTGAGGGCTGGTGGTACCTGGCCACCGTCATCGACCTGGCAACCCGCGAGGTGGTCGGCTACGCGATGGCCGACCACCACCGCGCCGAGCTGCCGGTGGCCGACGCCCTGAAGATGGCCGCCGGCCGCGGCGGCCTGCAGAGCGGCTGCATCATGCACACCGACCGCGGAAGTGAGTATACGAGTGGCGAATTCCGCAGGGAAATAGGGAAATTGAATCTGCGGCAGAGCATGGGACGAACCGGCATATGCTGCGATAACGCCGCAGCCGAGAGCTTCTTCGGCTTACTGAAGGCGGACATCGGTACCACCGTCTGGGAGAGCCGCGAGGCCGCCCGAGCCGACGTATTCCACTTCATCGAAGTCGAATACAACCGCACCAGGCTCCGCAAGCACCCTGAGTTCGGACACCTCACACCCCTCGAAGCCCGAGCCAGGCTGCAGCACGACTTCACCCCCGCAGCGCAAGAACCCGTGTCCAAGATCAGGGTGGAACTTCAGAGCGCTTCAGTTGGCGACTTGAGAAGCGATCCGCAAACCCCACACGGGGCTTGTGATTAGTGCGAGTGTTCGCGGGTTCCCGATTCGGGTGATCTCGACGTTGTCGCCGCATGAAGACAGGGCCCCTGTGCAGCTTGGAGGTTGTCGAGACCGAAAGCAGCGAGGAGGCCCTGTTGCCGCTTTTGTACGCCGTCGCCGCGGTCGGCGGCAACTTCGTACCCCCAAGGTGTGACTGCTTCGCGCACCGGTACGGCAACGCGGGCGACCATGGCGATCGTGTTCGACGCTACGACAGCGACATGACCGACGCCGAGTGGGCGGCGGTGCGAGACCTGCTGCCGGTGCCGGCGTGGATGGGCGGCCGGGGCGGGCGGCCGGAGGGCTACTGCCACCGCCAACTGCTCGACGCGATCCGCTACCTCGTCGACAACGGCGTCAAACGGGCCGCAATGCCCGCCGACTTCCAGCCGTACAAGCGGGTCCACGCCTTCTTCACCCGCTGGCGCGACACCGGCCTGCTGACCGAGTTCCACGACCGGATGCGCGCCGCCGTCCGCACCGCGGAAGGCCGGGACCCCGAGCCGACCGCGGCGGTCATCCACTCCCAGTCGGTCAAGGCCGCCGCCAGCGGCGCTGCGGCTGCCCGCCACCGTTGAGGGCCGCGCCCGGGCGCTGGCCCGGTACTGCCTGCGGGATCTGCTGGACGGCCGCCTCGATCCGTTGGCGGTGGCTGAGCGGATCGGCTTTGAGCCGTGCCCCGCCGACGACCCCGGCTCGTCACGGCGGGCCGTCAGGACCCGGGCGCAGCCCGGGCGCGGCGGCGCGGACCGCGGGGCGGCTTGCGCAGACGACGTTCGTCCACGCTCGGTAATTCGTTGGGCCGGAGTGGTGAATCCGTGGCGGCGCTCGCCGCGATCAGGTGGTAGGGGAGCGTATCCAGAAGATCCGTTTTGCGGATCAAGGAGCGTCATGCGATCTCGAATCACCACCCTGGTCCTGTCAGGGCTGACATCGGCCGCCCTGGTGTGGGGCGCCAGCGGTACGGCCTACGCCTCGCCCGTCGCCGACCACAGCGCGGCCTCCACCTCGACGGAGGCCCCGGGCGAATGGGTCGACAGCCTTCTGCGCCTGGCCGAGGGGAGCAGCACCTCGGCGGACGGCGCCAGGACCATCACCAGCAGTGGTGCTGTCCGGCCGACGCAGGCCGTCCGCCCGTTCCACCGGACCGACGTTGACACCGAGCCCGAGGACGCCCTGGTCGACGGGCAGGAGCCCGGCGCCGCGCTGTCGGATGAGACAGCCCAGGCCGGCGAGCAGGGCACCGAGGGCGAGCGGCTGACGGGGCAGGCGCCGTCGACGCTTCCCATGGGAACGAACGGCAGCAAGGACTGCCTCCACGAGCCCGGGCACGAGCACCGCGGGCACCTCGCCAGCCAAGGCCTCGGCATGCACTTCTGCCTGCCCGAGGTTCCCAGCATGCCCTTCGAACACGGCAAGCACGGCGTTCCCGGCATCCTTGCCGAACACGGCGAACAGGGCGAGCACGGCAAGCACAACGAGCACTGCAAGCATGACGAGAAGTGCGAGCACGGCGAGCACTGCAAGCCTTGCCAGCACGGCAAGCCCGACGAGCACGGTGGCCAGGAGCAGGCTCAGAACCAGCACCATGGGCAGGACCAGAACTCCGCGCACCACCAGCAGGATCAGTCCCAGGACGTCGACGTGACCGTCCTCGTGCAGAACAGTGTCACCAACAACAACGACAACAGCTCCAAGAGCACCGCCGTCAACCTGAACAAGATCAAGTTCGTGGCGGAGGAGGTCGAGGCACGGCCGGAGCACAAGCCTGCGCACCATGGCAGGCACGAGATGAAGCCCGGCCCCTCCGGTGAGGGCGAGAAGCACCATGGCAAGCCCCACCACGGGGAGCTTGCCGAGACGGGCGCCCCGAAGACGCCCGTCCTGCTCGGTCTCTCCGCCGCGTTCCTGGCGGCTGGCGCGGCGGCCACGCGGCTCAGCCGCCGGCGCGTTTCGCAGCGGTAACCCACCCCGTGGCACGCGCAGCGCAGGAAGTCGGCCCGGCCGACTTCCTGCGCTCAACCGGCGAAGCCGTCCGCGTCGACCAGCCGGCCCACGGCGCTCCCCGGCGTCGCGCCGGTTCCATGTAGGCACCACCGTGGGTACACCCGTAGCCACCACCGCAGATACGCCCGTAGCTACCATCGTAGGTACCCCGCCGCTTCCAGCGGTCTCCGCGCGTTTCCGCAGGTCATAAGCCCTTTCCGGGCGGCTGGTAAATCCGACAACCCGTGTGCCACGAACGTGAAAGGAACTGCATGTAGGAGGTTCTGGAAGCAATGCTGTGCAAGAGATGAAGGTTTGGCCCTTCGAAGTCGCCCTGCGGGGGGGGGAGGCTTCAAACTGCCACATGCTGCGAGAGCGGTGACGCGATCGTGGTGAGCGATGTGGAAAAGGCGCCTGTCAGGCGTCAGGTGGGGATCAGGAAGGCGAATGCAAGTGGACCGCTGGTGAAGTGCCGTTACTGATTTAAGTGACATCGAAACCGGACGCACGGGTCGGAGTCCGGGATAGCCTGGCGGGTGCCCGTCTATTGGCCAGGCGGTGTCCGGCATGGAGGCGGCGCGAGCCTGATCTGCTGGTCTTGCACGGAACGTGGGAAGGCACGCTTCGACACCACCGTCCGGCTGTACGACGCGCTGGTGCGCTACGCCGCCGACCTCGACGCGGGCATCGCCAACGCGCACAGCCAGGCCGCGGACCCGGCGACGGACCGGGCACGGGCGGACGAACTCGCCCAGTACCTGGCCGAGGTCACCGACGCCTACCTCGCGGCCGACGAGCCCGTCGCCCCATCCACCACCGGCTGATGACCCCGCTTCCCGTACCCGACTCCCGGAGGCCTCGCACGATGACCGACACCACCCGCCCCTACCCGGCGGTGAGCTGATGGCCGCCCGCATCTCGGCCCCTGCCGACTCCTGGTGGCAGGACCGGGTACGGCACGCCGAGCTCTACCCGGTGAAGGATCGTGCCGCCTGAGTGCGGGCCACCGTGGGGCTGTCGGTTACACGCCCGGCACGGGTCATCCGGTCAGCCGGTCGTGGTGGCGAAAGGGCCGTTGTTTGCGAAGACGAGCTTGGCGAAGTTCTCGCTGATGCGGCGGTGTCCTTCGGGACTGGGGTGGATCGCGTCCGGCAGGGGGAACTCGTCGTGGTCGTTCTCGCCGTAGAGGTCGAGTCCGTCCAGGTAGTGGAGGTTGGGGTCCTCGGCGGACCGCTGCTTGACGATGTCGGCCAGGACGTCGCGGACGATCGTGAGCGTCAGCCGTCCGGCGGCGGTCTCGGCCGGATCACCGGTGGCCTTGAACTTCAGGGTTCCACTGGAGAGGTCCGGCATGAGAGGTCCGGGGGTGTTCTCGTGGGTCGGACACAGGATGGGGGAGACCAGGAGCAGGGGGGTTGTGGGGTGACCCTCGCGGATGGTGTCGAGGAAGCCGTGGATGGCGGGGGCGAAGGCGCGCAGGCGCATGGCGTCGCTGTTGACGATGTTGATGCCGAGCTTGAGGCTGATCAGATCTGCGGGGGTGTCGCGCATCGCGCGGGCGACGAACGGGTCGACCAGTGCGCTGCCGCCGAAGCCGAGATTGATCAGCTCCACATCGCCTGCGGAGGCGGCCAGGGCGGGCCAGATGGTGCTGGGGAAGACGGCGTTGGATCCGTGGCTGATGGAGCTGCCGTGGTGCAGCCACACCCGGCGCCCCTTGTCCGGGGAAGGCTCGACGGGGGCATCGGTGCGCAGGGCGATGACCTCGGTGATCTCCGCGTGCGGGAGCCAGATCTCCATGTCCTTCTCGCCGAGTGGGAGGTCGGTGAAGTGGGCGGTGCCGGTGGGGCCCGGGGTGAATTCCGCAGTCTGGGTCTGCATGTCAGTGATGGTGTGCAGGTTCCCGCCGTCCACGGTGGCCTGGGCGGTGAGGCGGCCGTCGACCAGGAGGTCGTAGATGCCGTCCGGCGGGGGCGGGAAGCCCAGGTAGGCGCGTTTGGTGGGCAGAGTGTCCAGGCGGATGGTAGTGGCGTTGGTACGGAAGACCAGCCGAACACCGGAGGGCTGGGCCTCGGCCACGGCCAGTCGGGCGTCGGGAATCTGGCGGCGCGCCCGGGCGGGCAGCCGGTGCAGCAGCAGGCCGTGGGCAGTCTCTTCCACGTCGAGGTGCCCGCGCAGGAAGTCGGCCGTGATGGGGGTGGTGATCAGGTTCTGTTCGGTGCTCATTGCCTCAAGCCTTTTGATCCTTGGTCGGGGCGGCCGGTCAGGGGGTGGACCGGCTCCGCAATGCGGTGTCGAGGCAGTCCAGGGTCCAGGTCCAGGACTGCTGAGCGGCTACGTCCGTGTGGTCGAAAGCGCCGGCCGCCTCCAGGGAGGCATAGCCGTGGAAGACGCTGCCCAGCATGCGGACCGCGTGCGTCTGGGCCGGCTCAGCCAGGTCGTAGCCGCGCAGGATTGCCCGTGTCATCTGTGCATGTCGGACGCCGGCGCTGGCCGCGGCAGTCTGCGGGTCGAGCCGGTACCGCGCTGCTTCGTACCGGCCGGGGTGCGCCCGGGCGTAGTCCCGGTAGGCGTTCGCGAAGGCTGTCAGGGCGTCCTTGCCCGCGCGCCCGGCCACGGCGTCGGCGACCCGGTCGGCGAGTTCCTCCAGTGCGAACAGCGCGATCCGGGTCTTGAGCTCGTGGGAGTTCTTCACATGCGCGTACAGGCTCGCCGGCTTCACGTCGAAACGCCGGGCGAGCGCGGACAGGCTCACTTGGCCGAAACCGGCCTCATCGGCGAGTTCCGCACCAGCGAGCGTCAGCCGCTCCGGGCTCAGTCCTGCCCGAGTCAAAACCATCACCTACTCTCAGTATGTCTATGACTAGTCTGCATCTACCTATAACCTATAGGCAAATGCTGTACTCATCAAGGTTTCTCTGCCGAAGAGGGTGAGTGAGACGGCAGGGCCTGCGAAGCCGCCCGCACGGGCACCCCGCCTTGATTCGCACAGACGGGGTTCCCGCCGAGCCAGCTACTGAGGTTTTCAGGGCGGGGTCGGTGGGGTGAGTGAGAGGCCGGTGCCGGCCAGGCATCCCTCAATGAGGGTGGATCGAAGTTGGAT
>NZ_JBIRJC010000055.1:0-34383 GCF_044329365.1 Kitasatospora sp. NPDC017646
CGCCCTGCTCGCCGCCCGCGCCCCGCGCCTGGAGCGGGCGCTGAAGAAGGTCACCCGATCGGGTGGCGAGGTGGTGTTGATCGACGGCACCCTCGTTCGCACCCGCCGCCGCACCGGGAAGGAGAACCGGCCGAACTACAGCGGGAAGCACAAGGTGCACGGCCTGCTCTTCCTCGCTCTGACGGACGAGCGGGGCAATCTGCTGTGGATCTCGGCGGCACGACCAGGGCGGTCCTCGGAGATCACCACCGCCCGGCATAACAAGGTCACCACCAGACTGCGGGAAGCCGGCCTCGGAGCTCTGGCCGACCTCGGGTTCGTCGGCCTGGACGACGACCCCGACGACCCCGTGATCGTCACCGGCCGCAAGGCGGCCCGAGGCCGGCCGCTGACCGACGCCGAGAAGCAGGCGAACCGGCTGGTCAGCCGCGAGCGGGCGGCGAACGAGCACGGCTTCGCCGATCTGAAGAGCTGGAGGGTCCTCACCAAGCTCCGTATGAACGCCGAGCACGGCACCGCGTTGCTGCGGGCCCTGCTCGTTCTGACGAACGCGGAGATCAGCCGCTGACCCGACACGGCGGACGATCTCCGCAAGACGATCACGCCAGCCATCAGCGTGAGTACCTCACCACCAGCTCACGCCAGGCCCATGACCTGCGAATTCAGGATGGAAACAACCCAATGGGCCGCCGACGGCGATCCGCACGGCCGGTACCCTCCCTGCCGGCCACGGCTGTCGCGAAGAGGGGGCATGTCCCAAAAGACAGCTGACGGACAAATGACTGAGGTGCCGCTGCGGCGCCCAGGGGCACAGTGGCAACGGACGCGCCCGGACCGGACAGCCGCAAGAACCGAGCACTGACTTGACAACTGTCGCCAGGGCGCTGGGATACCTGGCGATCGCAAAGCACCCGTAACGAGAGCGCTGAGACGGGAAGCCCGACCGCCCGGTGACGGGCTTCCCGCGGGTGAACAAGCCTTCTGGAAGGCCGCAGCCGGGTGCGGCCGTGGCCCTCTCAGCACACGCACGACGTCGAGACCCCCGGTCCCAGTGACCGCAGACAGCCCTCGCCGACCGAGGGGAAGCAGACACCCCCCAACCGACTGGAGATCCCGCCCAATGCCCACGTCCGACGTCCGCTTCGACAGCGCCCGCATCAGAATCGCCGCACACCTCTACGTTCCCGACACCGCCACCCGGAATCCGCTCCCCGCGCTGGTGGTCGGCCACCCCGGAACAGGGGTGAAGGAGCAGACCTCCGGCACGTACGCGCGACGGCTGGCGGAGCGCGGCTTCGTCACCCTCGCCTTCGACGCGGCCTACCAGGGCCAGTCCGGCGGCCTGCCGCGCGGCCTGGAGGACCCGGCACAGCGGGTGGAGGACTTCAAGGCTGCGGTGTCCTACCTGGTCACCTGCGAAGAGGTCGATGCCGACCGGATCGGCCTGCTCGGCATCTGCGCCTCCGGCAGCTACGCGCTGGCCGCCGCAGGCGGTGACAGCCGCGTCCGGGCCGTGGCCGCCGTCAGCACCGCCGACCCCTCCCGCCAGTTCCGGCTGGGGGCCGACGGCAGCCAGGACCCGGCCGTCTTCCGGACCCTGCTGGACGCGGCCGCCCGAGCCCGTACCGCCTCCGCCCGCGGCGAGGACCCCGGGGCGATGACGATGTTCCCCCAGACCGCCGAGCAGGCACGCGCCCTGGGCGGCGAGCACGGCGTCGAGGGCTTCGAGTACTACTGCACCTCACGCGCGAAGCACGAGCGGTCCGCGAAGTTCCTGGCGTGGGAGAGCATCGACCGGCTCGCCGCCTACGACCCGTTCTTCGCGGTCCCGCTGATCAGCCCCCGCCCCATCCTGCAGGTCATCGGCGAGCGAGCCGTCACCGCATGGATGGCCGTCGAGGCCCACCAGCGCGCCACCGGCCCCAAGGAGATCCACTGGATCAGGGGCGCCAGCCACGTCGACCTCTACGACAAGCCCGAGTACATCGACTCCGCCGTCGACAAGCTCACCGACTACTTCACCCACCATCTCGTCTGGAGCACCGGCTGAAAGACGCGGCGAGATCACAAGAGCCCTCCACATCGAGGGCAGCCCGGGGTTAACACCCGGGCTGCCCCTGGCCAGCACACCAGTGCACTTCCCCGGCATAGTTCGGCAAGCGGCCTGGACGGCGGCCAGGGTGCAGCAGCAGGGGCGCATCTCGGTGTGAGGTCTCAGGACATCGTTGACCATGCGTTCTCAGGACATGGTGGACCGGAACTCCACTCGGCACCACCCACGTCTCCCACGACGAACAACTCGCCCTCATACTGGCGGCATGAGCACCACAGCAGACAGCTGAGGTCACATCGACCAACAAGGTCCTACGGGCTCAGGACCGCGGTGGCTTCAGCGGACGACGCCGTGTTCCCAGGCCCAGGCTGCGATCTCCACACGGTTGCGGGCCGGCAGTTTGTCCTGGACCCGGCTGAGGTGGCTCTTGATGGTGCTGAGCGAGAGAGTCAGCTGTGCGGCGATCTCGTTGTTCGTGTGCCCCCGGGCGACCCGGCTCACGACCTTGAGTTCCTGGGGAGTGAGCCGTCGTGCGGCGGCGGCCGCGGTCTCAGCGCGTGACGGTTTGCTCAGGTGTTCCAGGAGCCGAACGGTGACGGACGGCGAGATGAGGGAGTCACCTTTGACAGCGGCATGCACTGCTTCGATCAGCAGCCGGGGGCCGGAGTTCTTGACCACGAAGCCACTGGCACCGGCGCGGAGCGCTCCGTAGACGTACTCGTCCATGTCGAACGTCGTCACGATGACGATCTTTGTACCGTCCGTCGCGGCTCCCTGTGCCTGGCGCAGGCGCCTGGTCGCCTCCAGGCCGTCCAGTTTCGGCATGCGGATGTCCATCAAGCAGACGTCCGGCCGCAGCCGGTGAACTGCCTCGACCGCCTCCGCGCCGTCGGAGGCCTCCCCGATCACGGAGATGTCGTCTTGCCCCTCCAGGATGAGGCGGAAGCCCATCCGCACCATCTCTTGATCGTCGGCGATCACCACAGAGACGCTCACTACGGGTCCCCACTCCCTCACTTCATGGGTATCGATGCAGCCAGCTCCCAGCCGCCCTCCGGCATGGGTCCGCTGCTGAGCTCACCGCCCAGCTCGACCACCCGCTCCGACAGGCCGACCATGCCGAAACCGCTGGGGCGGAACCAGACCCGGCCGCGTTGCTGACCGCTCGCGTTGTCACGTACGCGGACGACCAGTCGGTCTCCGTCGGTTCCCAGCTTGACATGCACGGTGGTCGCGGTGCGGGCGTGCTTGCGGATGTTGGTCAGGCCCTCCTGGACCAGTCGTTCCACGGACTTGGCGAGTTGTGGCGACCAGGCGGTACCGTCCACGTCGTCGGCTATGTCCAGCCAGGCGTGCTGGCCGGTGCCGCTGAACTGGTGGACGAGCTCCTCGATCCTCGTCATGGCGGGGGTGACGGGTGCCTCCGCCACGGCTCCGTCCACTTTGCGCAGGAGTCGGACCATGCGGCTCATCGCCACCAGCCCTTCCTGGCCGGTCCGCTCGATGTTGGCGAACAGCTTGCGTGCCGTGGCCGGGTCACGTTCCGCGGTGGGTTCACCAGCCTGGGCCTGGACGACCATGGCCGTGACGTAGTGGGCCACGTGATCGTGCAAGTCCCGGGCGAGGTCCAGGCGTTCTGCCTGGCGTACGTTCTCCGTGGCGGCCCTGCGCCTGCCGTCCTCGGCTCGCAGGTAGCCGCCCAGCAGCACGAAACCCACCGGCAGCAGGGTGAACAGGCCGTTGATGTCATTGAGCACCGGCAGATCCGACAGTGTTGGAGCGCGGCCCTCGATCCGTACGACCGCCACGAAGAGCGGGACCACCGACAACATGAGCGGCACAGGTCGTCCATACCGGCAGGAAAGGCACGACAGCACCAGAAGCCCGAGGAGTTCGGCCCAGCCGGGGGTGCGCTGGAGCACGGTGCCCTTCACCAGGGACGTGGTCAGCAACGAGACGGTCGCCACGACGACGCACAGCGCGCCTGCCGTCCACTGCCGTCCGAACCGGTACAGCCGCAACTGCGCGGCGGCGGCGCCCAGCGCCATGACCCCGCTGGCGACCACCGCCAGCCCGACGTAGCTGAAGCTCACCACGGATGCGTCGAGCAGCACGAGCAACGCGCTCAGACACAATGCGGCGACCGTCCCGGAGGAGGGACGCGGGAGAGAGCGGGGCATGGCGATGAGTCTAGACGCCCGTTCGCCGGCCCTCGGAACGGAGCAGGCCGATACGTACTTTCGGCCGATGCCGCCAGCTCGAATACCGTCTTTCGACGGCATCGCGACCCGTCGGCCGCTCCCCACAATGGTGCGTGCCCAGGCAAAAGATCCTCCCGTCACCAGGAGTTGCTGTGAAGTTCCCCGCGTTCCGTACGCATGTCAGGTCCCTGTTGGCGGCCGGATCCGTGGTTGTGGCAGCCGTGTCGCTCAGCGGCTGCGGTGTGTTCGGCCACAGCTGGGACGTGAAGCTGGAGGTGACAGGTCCCGGCAGCGCCGACGTCGGCTACGCCTTCTCCGGTGACACCAACGGGAAGACGGCGCTCAATCAGAAGCTGCCCTGGAACAAGGCCCAGAACGTCGGCTTCGGCTTCAACGATCTGGGCGTCAAGAACGCGAAACCCGGCACCGTCTGCCGTATCTACGTCGACGGCAAGCTCAAGGACGAGCAGAACAAGCCCAACGCCGAGGGCACCCTGTCGTGCTCCATCCACCTGAAGGGCTGATCCGATGACTTCGACGAGCGTGGCCGCTCGCACGGCGGTCCGCGCGACCGGCGTCACCAAGGTGTACGGGGCGGAAAAGCCCGGCACCACCGCGGCGGTCGGCGTCCAAGCACTGCGCGGAGTCGACCTGGAGATCGACAAGGGAAGCTTCCTGGCCGTCATGGGACCTTCCGGATCCGGGAAGTCCACCCTGATGCACTGCCTTGCCGGCCTGGACCGTCCGTCCTCCGGCACGATCACCCTGGAGGACACCGAGATCACCGCACTGTCCGAACGACAGCGCACGGACCTGCGTCGCGACCGCATCGGCTTCGTCTTCCAGCAGTACCACCTGCTGCCAGAGTTGAACGGCTCCGAGAACATTCTGCTACCGCTGGACATAGCGGGCCGCCGCCCCGACCAGGACTGGCTGGACACGCTCGTGAACACCCTTCAGATCGGTGATCAACTCTCGCGCCGCCCCTCGGAGTTGTCCGGCGGACAGCAGCAGCGCATCGGCATCGCTCGCGCGCTGGCGGCCCGTCCCGCAGTCGTCTTCGCGGACGAGCCCACCGGCAATCTAGACGCCGGCTCCGGCCGGCACGTTTTGGAGTTCCTGCGCTACTCCACCCGCGAGTTCGGGCAGACGGTGGTGATGGTCACGCACGACCCGGTGGCGGCCTCCTATTCCGACCGCGTCGTGCTGCTGCTAGACGGTCGCATCAGCGGCGGGGTCGACGGACCCACCCCCGAGTCCGTACTCGACGCGCTCCAGCACCCGGGGAAGCGGTGAGGGCGTTGAGGGCATCGGGGCTGACCAAGGCGGCGATACGGCAGATCGCGGCCAGGCCGTCACGGCTGCTGCTCACCGGCTGCACACTGATGGTGACGGCTTTCTTCCTGGCCGGTTCGATCGTCTTCACCGACACCCTGAAGCAACAGTTGGCCGACGACCTCTCGCCGGTCGCCGCGGGCACGGCCGTGGTGGTCGGCACGGACGGCACCCAGCCACTCGACGACACGAGGGTCGAGGAACTCGAGAACGTACCGGGAGTGGCCGAGGTCCAACCCGTGGCCACCGGCAGCGTGCTTCTGAAAGGCGCGGGCCGTGACCCCTACCCGCTGATCGGCACGGCGCTCACGGGGCCGCAGTCCGTCATCCGCCCGTTGCAGGGCACGCTTCCGGACGGGCCCGGTGAGGTCGTGCTCACCCGGATGCTGGCCGACCTGCCAGGCATGGGAGTCGGCAGCCGGATCACACTCGTTCCGCAGGCCGGCGTCGGCTCGGCGACCTCCCAGGACGCTCCTGCCCGAACGGTGACCGTGAAGGTCTCGGGCGTCGTCCAGGCCCCCTCGGCCATGGGAACCGCCGTGCTCACCACGCCCACCAACGCCCGCTCGTGGCTGGGCACCGACGGCTGGCAACAGACGCTGCTCCGCGTCCCGGACCGCCCCGCTGCCGACGTGGCGTCCACGGTCCAGGCCGAGCTGGGCAGAGGCTTCTCCGTACGCACCGCGTCCAAACTGCGCGCGGAGAGCAGACCCAAGTGGGTCACCACCGTGTCCACCCTGCTCACGATCTTCGTCGTAGTGGCCCTGCTCGCCGGAACCCTGATCGTCTCCACGACGTATCGGGTGCTGCTCGTGCGGGACCAGACACGGCTGGCCCTGCTGCGCTGCGTGGGCGCCCGGCCGGGGCAGGTGATGCGGTCCGTGCTGCTACAGGCCGCGGGTTCCGGGCTGATCGCCGGTGCGGTCGGAACGGTCGCGGCGATCTGCTGCGCCTTCGCGATCACCGGAATCACAGATCTGCCCGGCCCCGCGATCTCGGCACCCTCACTGTCCACAGGCGTGCTCGTTTCCGTGCTGGCCGCCCTGGTCGCGGCGGTGCCGGCAGCGAGAGCCGCAGCGCGCGTCGCACCGGTCGCCGCCCTGTCCGTGGCGGCCACCCGCCACGCACCGGACCGCATCGGCCGGACGCGCGCGCTGATCGGAGCGCTCTGCCTGGGCTGCGCGCTCCTGCTCATCGCCCTCGCCGGGCTCGGCGGCGCGGGCGGGGCCGTGGCGGCGGGCGGCTCAGTCGCCTCCGCGGTCGCTCTGTTCGGTTGCCTCCTCGCGCTCGGGCCGGCACTGCTGCGCCGCGCGACACTCGCCCTTCACCGGCCCGTGGCGGCGGTCGCGGGGCTGGACGGTGCTCTGGCGGTGCGCAACCTGGGCCGTGCCGCGCGCCGGACCGCGGCCTGCGCGACGGTCCTCACCCTGGGCTTCACCATGGTCGCCGCGGTGCTCGTGACACTGGCTTCGGTGGAGAAGGGCACGGACCGGCGGCTACGGGAGCGCGACCCGGTCGACGTCGTGCTCGACGCGTCGCGCACCGGCCCGTCGGCGCTCACCCCTGCCGTGGTGAAGGCGGTGGCGGCACAGCCCGAGACCGACGCGGTGGTGCCCGTCACCCGGGTGGACGGCGTCGCCCTCGGCGGCAACGGCCGCCACCACGAGACGGAGATCCGAGGCCTCGATCCTGCCGCGATCCCCGCACTGCTCGCCGACAGCCAACGTGACTCCCACGGCGGAGACCTGCGGCGTGGCCAGGCAGCCATCTCCACGTCCGTGGCGCAGTCGCTGGGGGTCCGTCCCGGCGACCGGATCTCGCTGCGCGTGTCCGGCGGCGGGGAGTCCAGCGCCGAAGTGGCCCTGATCCATCCGGACGACGCCTACATGCTGGGCGGTGTCGCCGTCCTGCCGGAGGACTTCGCCGAACTGGCGCCTCTCGCCCCTGTACGGTCCTTGTACATCACCGCCGTCCACCGAGGCAACCCGCTGTCGCTGCGCGCTCCGTTGGACAGAGCGCTGCCTTTGAACGCTTCGCTCCACCTGTCTTATCCGGGCGAAGACCGGGCCTCTCTGCGACAGTTGATCAGTCAGCTGCGGATCACGGCACTGGGGCTGGTCGGCATCACCGTGCTGGTATCGCTCGTAGGCGTGGCGATCACCCTGACCCTGTCCTCGATGGAACGCGTAAGAGAGAACGGTGTCCTGCGAGCAGTGGGTATGCGCGGCTCACGCCTGCGCTCCGTGACGGCTTGGGAAGCCGGACTGCTCGGCTTGTACGCGGCCGTCCTCGGCGTCACGCTGGGCTCGCTCTACGGCCGGATGATGCTCGGTGCGCTGCCCGGTCTCACCAGCCCCACGATCCCGTACGGACAGTTGACGGTGACGTTGGTGGGGGCCCTGGCCCTCGTGCTGGGCGCGTCTGTGATCCCGGCCCTGCGTTCAGCGGCGGTCTCGCCCATGACGGCCCTGCGCGCGGACTAGGGCCTGTGTGATGTTGTGATCAACCAGTGGTCGGCAGGAGATCATCGATCCAGATTATTGAGGCGCGGAGGTGAAGGCCGGCGCGGTAGCTTTCCGGGCTCTTGTCTGCTGGGCTGGCCTTCGGCCAGCTCGTCCGGGCCTCGGCGCTCAGCAAGAGCCAGGTCAGAGCGGGTCTGGCCTGCCTGCGCGACATCATCGCCGAGCGGAACTGGCCGCCGCTGATCTGGAGCGGGGCGGGCGGCTACAAGTTCTACTCCGACCCCGTCGAGCTCCAGGTATACGAGGTCGCGGTGATCCGCGAGAAACTCACCGAGATCCGCCGGTTCATCGCCGGCGTCCTCGCCCCGCACGCCGTCCTGCAGCCCAAGGGTCGCTGGATCAAGCACCTGAACACCCAGCTCGGTTCGGTGGAGTCCACGCTCGACGTGATCGCCGGCTACAGCGACGCCTGACCCTCACCGATCACCCGGGCCCGGCCGCCTGCGCGGCCGGGCCCGGCGGATGGCCCTGTCGTCGTGGGGATCAGAGGGCGGGGAAGGCGCGGAAGGTGCAGGTGGGGGCCCTGCCTGGGCTGTCGGTGGGCGTCACGGTGACGCCGGAGCCGGACGGGTGGAGGTTGGTGTCGGCCGCGCTGATGTGGGCGTTGGCGGCGGTTGTCGTGGTGGCGTCGAGGTTGAGGTGTTCCAGGGTCACCTGGAGCGGGTGGGCCGGGTCGAGTCCGACGAGGGTGGACTTGGCGCCGCCGGGAGAGTGAGTGGCGGTGACGCCGTCAACGGTGATGCCGGTGAACCAGGGGGTGTTGGGGCCGCTGCCGCCCGAGTAGTGGGTGTCGAAGACGAGCGGGGCGCGCACCGCGTCGAGGCAGGTGTTCAGGTAGCCGACGTCGGTGACCTTGCCGCCGTTGGCGGGAGAGCTCTTGATCCGGATGCCGGCGCTGGAGCCGCTGGTGTTGCCGAGCGCGTCGGTGCCGGTGAGGGTGTTGTCGCGGAAGAGCACGTTGGTCACACCGCTGCTGGTCTCGCTGCCGATCGAGATGCCGTGGGTGCCGTAGAAGTGGTTGCCGCTGACGGTGATGTTGCTGCTGGCCTTGTTGCCGCCCTTGATCGCGATGCCGTCGTCACCGTCCATGATGAAGGAGTCGGTGATGGTGACATTGGTGGCGCCGGCCGGGTCGATGCCGTCGGTGTTGCGGGCGGTGGCGGGGGTCTTGATCCGCACGCCCCAGGCCGTGAAGCCGTTGCCGCCGTTGTAGACCACGTGGAAGTTCGCCGAGTTGAGCAGGTCAACGTGGTAGAGCGTGAAGTTGTCGGAGTCGTCCGCCTGGATCAGGCGGGGGTTGTTCTGGTTCGACCCGGCCTTCTGGGCGTCGGTGGCGAGCTGCCACCAGCTGGTGCCCGTGTTCAAGATGGTCTGGTCGCCGCGGCCGTCGATCCGGCCCTGGCTGCCGTCGGCCGTGCGGATCGCCTCGATGCCCGCGTTGGCGCCCTCGACGTGGACCAGCGGCCTGCAGCCGCCGCCGGAGGAGGCGAGGGTGCCGCACTTGGGCTTGCCGGACTGCTGGTAGTCGGCGGGATTGCGCGAGCCGTACAGGGTGACACCGCTGTCCAGCAGCAGCACCTCACCCTGGTGGATGGTCAGGGGACCGGTGAGGAAGGCGTTGTGGGCGGCGTCGCCGGATCGGAGGCGGACGGCGACGGTGTTCCGGCCGGTCTGGGCGCAGCCGTCCAGGGCCTTCTGGATCCGGGCGGTGTCGGGCGGGGTGGTCTCGGACGAGGCGTCCGTGGTCCGGGCGCTCATGGCCAGGGTGGCGGGCACGGCGGCGCAGGTGGTGGTGGGCGGGACCGGCTCGGTGACGTGCCGGGTGTCGCCGGTGGCCATACCGGCGGGAACCGGGGAGCCGGAGCCGGTCGAGGGGGCCTGGCCGACCGGGTTCCAGCCGTCGCTTCCGGCGAGGTAGGCGCGGGCGGTGAGGCCGGCGGCCTGCTCGGCGCTGAGCTGCGGCCTGTCGCCGCCCGTACCGGCTCCCGCTCCGGCGCCCGGACCGGTGTTGTCGTACGAGCTCAGGCGCGCGGAGCGCCAGGCGTAGCCGCTCATGTCGGTCCAGGGGGTGGTGCTCTTGATCGCGGCTGGGAGCACCGTGTTGCGGATGACGACCTGGGCGACGGACGAGTCGGTCGGGTGCCAAGGCCTGCCGAGGTAGTAGGTGTCGTCCTTCGCGGTGGAGCGCACCGTGCTGTCGGTGATCAGCAGGCCGTACTTGTGTGAGGCGTCGGTGTTGGCGGCGGTGAGGAAGCCGTTGAGGCCTCCGGCGGGGGCGCCGTCGTCGTCGGCCTGGATGGTGGCGTGGTCGAGGACGGCGGTGGCGTTGCCGAAGATCATGTCGACGTCGCCCTCGACGTAGTCGTCCACGAAGTACTGGCGGGTCTGCGCGGTGGCGTTCGGTGACCAGGTGAGCAGGGTGTCCTGGTGGCCGATGATGCGGTTGTTGCGGAAGACCTGGCGGTCTCCTTCGGCGGCCATGGCGACGGCCTGGGTCGGGGTGCCGGGGTGTGCGGCCGCCCGGTCGAAGGAGTTCACGACAGTCAGGTTCTCGACCGTCAGTCCCGCGGCGGCGAACGTGGCCGTGGCGCTGCCCTCGGTGCCGAGTTGGCCGCTGCCGGGCTTGGCGGTGCCGGCGGAGTTGCCGTAGCTGATGACCACGTCGGCGGGGTTGCCGGTGGCGCCGGTGATGGTCATTCCGGTCTTGTCCACCGGTACGTGGACCACCTCGCGGTAGGTGCCCTTGGCTATCCGGATCCGGTCGCCGGGGCGTGCGGCGTCCACCGCGGCCTGCACGGTGCGGTACTTGCCGCTGCCGTCGGCGGCCACCGTGAGCGTGCGGGCCTTCGGGGGCATGGCGGCCTGGGCGATCAGCGGAACGGCGGCGCCCACGACGGCGAGGGCGCCGGCGATGGCAAGCACCCGGCGGGTCGCCGGCCGGCGGCGGTGGGAGAGGCGGTTCTGGTCTGGCAACGGCTCGTCCTTAGGGAGCAGCGGCCCGCCGAGCGCGGGCCCGGTTTCCCCTCGGTTGCCGCCGCGAGGCGATAGGTTGCCGCGCCCGCGCAAAATTCTTTTCCGGCAACCGCAGTTCCCTCGATGGCGGAGTGTCAGTACCTGTTCCTAAAAAAGGTGTCGCTCCACGAGCAGTGACCGCTACGGTGCGCCGTTGTGGATGTTGAAGATCCGAAGGACTTGGTCCGGCGTGGGTACGACCTGCTGTCCGTGCACTACGAGCGAGTGTTCAACAGCGAGACGAAGTACGGATCGTGGATCGAGGAGTTGCTCGGGCGTCTCCCGGAGGTGGGCACCGTGCTGGACGTGGGGTGCGGGACCGGAGTCCCCGTGGTCCGGTCGCTCGCCGCAGCGGGGCACCGTGTCACTGGCGTCGACATCAGCGACGTCCAGGTCCAGCGGGCTCGGGAACTGGTGCCGGAGGCCGCCTTCGTTCGAGCGGACGCCACGACCCTGGCGTTCCCGTCGGGAACCTTCGACGCTGTGATCTGCTTGTACGCCCTGATCCACATTCCTGTCGAAGAACAGCCGGCCCTGCTGAAACGGATCGCATGTGGCTGCGGCCGGGAGGCTGGTTCCTGGTCACCGCCGGGTACCGAGCCTGGACCGGGACCGACGAGAACTGGCTCGGTCGCGGAGCCGCGATGTGGTGGAGTCACGCGGACGCGGACACGAACCGGGCCTGGCTGTTGCAAGCCGGCTTGCACGTATCGCACGAGGAGTTCGTCCCCGAGGGCGACAGCGGCCATGTCCTGTTCTGGGCACAGCGACCTGAAAGCTGACGGGCGGTTAGGGGACAGGGGAGAGCGGCTGTCGGACGGCGCCCCGCGCGGGACCGGGCCAGGGTGGCGGCGGTGACCGTGAGAACGATCGGTCCCGCTGGACCTCGCGGGAGGCAGGCCGTCCCGACCGCTTGGACTGCCGCTGGGTGATGCGCCTCGTCATCACGGTGATCGCGGCCCAGGTGATCAGTGATTCGGAGTGCTGGAGCTGGAAGATCATGCCGACGTTGCGGCGGCGGAACAGGGCCAGCCCGTTCTCGTTCAGCCCGCCGAGGTCCTGCCCCTGCACCCGGACGGTGCCGGAGCTGGGCCGGTCCAGCCCGGCCACCATGTTCAGCAGGGTGGACTTGCCGCACCCCGAGGGGCCCATCACGGCGACCGCCTCGCCCGCCCTGATCCGCAGGTGAACGCCGTCGAGGGCCTTGGCGTCGCCGAACTCCTTGTGCACCCCGGACAGCTCGACGACGAAGGGCGCGTCGTCGGGCCGGGTGGTCCCGTCGTGGTCGCTGCTCATGGTCGACGACGGTAGGCGCGGCGGCCCGGGCCGGTCGTCCCACCCCGGGTGTAACCGCAGGTCACCGTAGGACCGGGGATGTACGGGGGCGGCGCCCCCGGATGATGTCGATGTCCCACGTGTGGGACAGCATCGATCCGGTCCTGTCGGTGCGCGCGGCCGTCGCGCTCCAGGGCGCGGTGCAGGTCGCGGGTCTTGGCCTGGAACGGCCCGCTCGGCAGCCGCACACCTCACAGCGGAGCCCGCCCGGCCGAAAGCACCATTTCCGGCCGGTGGCGGCCGATCGCCACTCGAAGGAGCTGCTCGGTAGGCCTGAATGGACTGTCGGCTTCCGGGGCGCCCGTGCGGCGGGGAGTCGACGGACCGCCAAGCGCACAGGGCATGGCGTCCGGGTCGACGCCCCGATCGACACCACTGACTTTGCGCTACCAGTTGGTTACTCAGCGCTATGATGTTGATCATGTTCATTCTTGACCTGACCTACGTCGCGCCGCTCGATCGCATCGAAGCCGCCCACCCCGAGCACGTCGCCTGGCTCGACTCGAACTACGAATCCGGTGTCTTCATCGCATCGGGCCCCAAGGATCCCCGCGATGGCGCGGTCATCGTGGCGGTCGGTGTCGACCGGGCGCGGATCGAGGACATCACCAAGAGCGACCCGTACTCGGTGGCGGGGCTGGCCGAGTACACCATCACGGACTTCCGCGCGATGAGGACGTCGCCGGCGCTGGAGGAGTACCGGCACCAACGGCCGGCGTAACAGGTCAACCAGTCACCGCTCCCGGCGGACGGCTAGCAGGGCCGCGTCGTCCGTCGGCCCGGAGCCGACGTGCGCCCGCACGTCCAGGAGCAGCTCGTCCAGCAGGGCGTCCGGCTCCCCGTGCGGCAGCGTGGCCAGGCGCTGGGCGAGCGGGTGGAACCGGCTCGCCGCGTCCCGGGCCTCGGACGCGCCATCCGTGGAGAGCAGCAGCAGGTCGCCGCGGTCGAAGCCAATCGACCCGGCATGCCTCGGCGTGCACGACGGGCTCCGGTCGGCCGTCCGGGCCTTGTCCGACGACGATCCGGCCCTCGACCATCCCCCCCGTGAGAACTCCGCGACCTGCAAGTCCACGTCCGAACAGAGCAGCAGACACCCGAGTGGAAGCCCCGCTACGCGGTCCGCTCCGGTATCGAGGGCACCATCAACGAGTTAGCCCCCCGGACACGGCATGCACCGCTACCGCTACCGCGGCCAGCCGAAAGCCCACATGCAACACGTGCTCACAGCCATCGCCGTAGACATCGAACGACTCAGCCCTGCGCGTGGGAACCGCCGAACCGGTCCACGCGGAAATCCCCGGCCCAGTGCGCATGCCACGAGGAGGCCTCGCGGCACCAGCGGACAGTGGGACCGCCCGAACCGGGGCGCGGGTCAGGCCGCCAGGTACGGCACCGCTCTAGGTAGGACTGGGCGGGGAGATCCCGTCCCAACCCGGCGAACTGGCAACGCGACGGCGCCCGCTCAGCCCGCCTCGCCAACGACATCGGCATCACCACCGCGGAGAGCCTCGCCTGCCGCCGCTACGCCCTCTCCGGGGACGTCTTGGCGATGAACCGATGGTAGAAACCCGCAGGTCACGGGCATTGCTTCTACTTTTGGGACCTCGGCTGCCGCAACGCCGCAGCCGAGACCCTCTGATCACGATGTGCCGGCAGGGGCGCCCGGTAAGGGCTCCCTCACCGGCACCACCCTTGGTGCGCGCTGCCAGAAGCAGGCGGCGGCGAAGGCCGTCCGGTCAGTCCTGCGGGGCCGCAGGCTGGTGCGCCTGGCCCCGCGTGGTTCTGCTCGGGATCAGGAGGGGTCGCCGTACTGGAGACCGCGTCCGTTGGTGCCGATGTACACCCGGCCGTAGGTGTCGGGGTCACCGGTGATGATGCCCTGTCCGGCGAAGCCGCCCCACTGGTGGGCGTCGTCGTTGATCCGCACCCAGCTGGCGCCCTGGTCGGTGGAGCGGAAGACGCCTGCGACGTCCTTGACCGTGCCGATCAGGTACAGCGCCTGGTACGAGGTGCCCGGTGCGGCCTTGCCGAAGCCGATGGCGGTGCCGGACTGCACAGAGGAGAGCTTGGTGAAGCTGCGCCCGCCGTCGGTGGAGTGCAGCACGCCCTGGCCACTGGCGAGCCACAGGTCGCCCGCGACGCCGGGGACGGCGGTGAGCTTGCCGGAGGGCAGGTTGGTGGCGCGGGCACCGAAGCTCGCGCCGCCGTCGGTGCTGGCGTAGAGCGTGCCGTTGTTCAGCGAGTAGAAGGTGTTGGCCGAGGACCGGTCGGCGATCACCACGGCCCCGTTGCCGAGACCGTTGACCCTCGACCAGCTCGCACCCCGGTCGGTGGACCGGTACGGGGCCTGGCCGGCCTCGGTCCACACGAAGCTGGAGCCGTCCGCCGCGATGGCGATGTGGCCGCTGTCCGCGCTGGGCACCGGCTCGCCCTTGAAACCGTTCCAGGTGTGGCCGCCGTCGGTGGACAGGGCGCCGTCCTGCTCGCCGCCCCGGCCGACCCGGACCACCAGGGAGGGGTTGGACTGGGCGTAGTCGACCGAGGTGCTGTTGTAGATCGTCGGGTTGACCAGCCGCCCGGTCGGCTCCTTCGTCAGGTCGTCGTACACGAAGCCGCCCTGGTCGCCCATCGCGGTGATGAGGGCGGCGGCGCCGGGCGGGGAGACCGCGTCGTACAGTGCGGTCTCCTCCAGCCCGCGGGCTCCGATGGTCCAGTGGCTGGTGCCGCCGTTGTCGGTCGCGTTGGCGTCCTTGCTGGCCCAGATGCCGTTGCCGGTGCCGTACATCACGTGCCCGGAGTCGAACGGGTCGATGCTCAGCGCGGTCATCCAGTGCCCGATGCCGGTACCGAGGTACGGGGCGACGGAGGGATCCCGCACCGACCTGTCGGACTGGGTCGTCCAGGTCGCACCGCCGTCGGTGCTGCGGTAGACCTCGTCCTGCGGCCACCAGCGGTCCAGCGTGGTGACCATCACCGTGGACGGCTTCTGCGGGTCGACGGCCAGACCGCCGAACCCGTAGCCGCCCTGGGACGGCGAGACGTTCTTCCACCCGCCACCCGAGGTGTGGTACTTCCACACCGAACCCGCCGTCACGCCGTTGGGCCCGGGGGCGTTGGTGTACGTCAGGTACAGCGAGCCGTCACCGGAGAGCACGCCGTGCTGCGGCATCTGGCCGGTGGGCTGCCCGGAGACGGCCTGCCAGGAGTTGCCGCCGTCGGTGGACCGGTACAGGTTGGTGGACTTGTCGGCGACGCCGACGTAGACCGTGTTGCTGCCGGCCGGGCCGTAAGTCACAAAGGAGATGCCGGTGCCGAAGCTCGCCCCGTCCTTGACCGGGAACGAGGAGACCTGGTTCCAGGTCTGACCGTGGTCGGTGCTGCGCCACAGGCCGTTCTTGCGGGTTCCCAGCAGCAGGTTCTCGTGGTTCGACGGGTCGATCACCAGACGCTCGCCCGCCCCGCGGCCGTCCTCGTTGCCGCCCAGCTTGAACGGCAGGTCGGTGCGCTGGAAGGTGCGGCCGCGGTCGGTGGAGCGCAGGATCGCACCGTTGCCGGCCCAGTCGTTCGTGTAGGTGCCGGCCGCGAGGTAGAGCCGGTCCGGGTCGACCGGGTCAGTGGCCAGCGACTCGATGCCCAGCAGGTTCCAGTCCTTCTGACCGACCCAGTCGGTGAGCGGTATCCACTGCTCGGCGCCGGTGTCCCAGCGGTACGCACCACCCATGTCGGTGCGCGCGTACAGCAGGCCCTTCTCCTTCTGGTTGAACACCAGGCCGGTGACATAACCGCCGCCCGCCACCGGGGCGTTCTGCCACACGTACGAGCCGGAGCCCTGCGAGCCGCCGGTCGCGGCCCCGGGCACCGCCGTGCCAGGCACCTTCACCAGCTTCCACTGCTGGTTGGCACCGCCCCAGGCGGGCCACTGGATGATCTGCCTGCCCTGGTCCGTGGAGTTGCCCGTGACGTCCAGGACCTGACCGCTCTTGCGGGAGGTGAAGGTGACGGCGTCGGACCCGCCCACGTCGTCGATCCGCCACTGCTGGGAGGGGGCGGACCGGTCCGTCTGCTGCTCGGCGACGGCGCCCTGGTTCGTCGAGTCGCCCACGATGCCCAGCACCTTGCCGCTGTTGCGGTTCACCAGCTCGTAGTAGCCGTCCCCGGTGGACTTCAGGCGCCACTGCTGGTTGGCCGTGCTCTGGTCGGTCCACTGCTGGATGCGGGTGCCGTCGGCGCTGGAGAAGCCGTTGACGTCCAGCACCTTGCCGCTGCGCACCGACATCAGCCGGTAGTAGGCGCCGCCGTCGACCACCGCCGCCTGCGAGTCCTCCTGCACGAAGAGGAAGTACGAGGCGGTGGCGAGGGGCACGCTGACCAGCAGAGCGGTGGCGCTCAGGCGACGGCGGTGACGCCCTCGGCGTCCGCTGTGGGAGGAGTTGCTCATGGGTCGGATTTCTCCTTGCGAAGCGTGCATCAGGGGAGAGCGGATCGCGGCACCGGAACTGACCGGATCCGTCTTCCAGTTGCCACCGATTCCGCAAAGGGTTGCCGCGAGTCCGCAGGTTTCTGAGGAACCCGGCCGCGCATCGGCTGGGGTCCTTCTCTTCACCGGTGTCAGACTGCGGCCTTCTCGCGGACGGGCTGCGCGAGCAGCGGGTCCGAGAGCTCCTCCAGGCTGTGGTTCCTGGTCTCCGGGGCGAGCGCCACGGTGATCACCAGACCGATCACACCGGCCGCGACGAGCCCCGACCACCGGCCTCGGCGGGCGCCCCTTTCTGCTGTTCGGCGCCCAGCACGACGAGACGGACACCACCTGGGACGACGCCTGGACCGACCTGGACGGCTGGAAGCGCCGCCTCACCGTCGCCGGAGCCGACCACAGCACCTTCAGCGACCTCCCGTTGCTCGCCCAGGCCGTGGGCATGCCGAGCGCCCCCGGAGCGATCGACCCGACACGCGGCCTGGCGATCACCCGCACCTACCTCGGTGCCTTCTTCGACGAGCAGTTGAAGGGGAGGTGGGAGCCGCTGTTCGACGGACCGTCGCCGGAGGAGCCGGAGGTCACCGTTCAACTCCCTTAGCAGACACAGCGGGTGTCCCCGTTCGGTCGGTTCGGTCGGAGGGGGACAGTGGGCGTGTGGTGCTGGTCCGGGCCGCGGGAGCCGCTGTTCGACGGGCCTCGCCGGAAAACCCTTGGGGTGGACCGCACCTTCCTCTACCAGCACCGCGACCTGCTCACCCAGATCCACGCAGCCGCCGGCGAACCGCCAGGAACGGACGGAGGCCCGCTGGTCAGCCGAGCCTCGCCCATGCCGACCTGGCCAGCGCCAACGACCGGGCCGGACGGCAGGCGGCCCAGATCCGACAACTGGAACACAAACTCGCCGAGTTGCTCGGCGAACAGGTCTGGCACGAAGTCGGAGTCGGCGCCCCAGCAGACATCGACCAACTACACCGCCGCATCACGGCCCTGGAGCAGCAGCTTGTAGATCTCACCGCCCAGCTCGACGAGCGCGACCAGGAGCTCGAAGCCGTACGGGCGGCCAACCGCGAGCTGATGACCAGGCCAGGCTGAACACCTGGTCCCAGCCAGCCGACCTCGTGCACCAGCCCGGGCGCTGACGATGACAGGCCCCTACCCGAGCTCCTCTCACATGTCGCGACGGCGTACGACGAGCGTGGCGACGGGGACCGCGACCAGGGGCCAGGCGGCGAGTGCGATCCATGCCTCGGTGGCCGTCGACGGGTAGTGGATGCCCGGGGGGGAAGCCGAGTTCGTCGAGCCGCCACAGGCGCTGCCGGGCCAGGTAGGGCATGGCGTGCGCGATGGCGGCTGTCCAGCGGTGCCGCTCGTCGAGGAACGCGGGGACCAGTAGGAGCAGCGCTGCCGTCGTGACCATGGTGGTCGCCGTGTGCCGCAGGATGGCGCCGATGCTCACGCCGATCAGCGCACACACCGGTGCGAGCAGGGCGGAGGCCAGGACTGCGCGCAGTGCGCCGGGGTGGCCGATCGACGTGATCGCGCCGATGCTGCCGGTGACGAGCATGAGGACCATCGCCGCGCTGGGGACGAAGATGTCCTCATAACCCGCCGCCGGATAGCTTGCCCGCAGCTGGGGCGAATAGCTGGGCCAGTTGCGGTAGTCGGCGAGCACCCCGTTGGTGTTGAACAGGATGAGGGCTGCCGCGCTGAGGGCGAAGGTCCACCGGATCGAGCGCAGCGACCACAGCTTGATCCATTCGGCGGCGAGCAGGTCGCGGAATCGGGGGCGGGGCTCGGGCGCGGTGGCTCGGACGGTCGTCGTGGGCGTGGTCATCGGGATTCTCCGGCGCGATATTCGACGTGATCGGTGGTCAGGTCCATGAACGCCTGCTCCAGGGAGGCACTCCGTGTGGTCAGTTCAGTCAGCGGGATGCGGTGTTGGAAGGCGAGTTCGCCGATCCGGGCCGCGTTCAGGCCGGCTACGTTGAGCGTTCCCTCTCCGTCCGGGCGTACCAGGGCGTCGTGCGCGGTGAGCAGTGCTGCCAGGGCGTCGGGCTCGTGCGTCCGTACTGTCACGCTCGCGCCGGTGCCACGGGCGGCGAACTCGGTCAGGCTCTCGGCGGCGATCAGCTCGCCCCGGCCGATCACGATCAGCTGGTCGGCGGTGTTCTCCATCTCGCTCATCAGGTGGCTGGAGACCAGGACCGTGCGGCCTTCGGCGGCCAGGCGGCGGAACAGGCCACGTACCCAGAGCACGCCCTCGGGGTCGAGGCCGTTGAGCGGCTCGTCGAAGAGCAGCACCGGCGGGTCGCCGAGCAGGGCGGTGGCGATGCCGAGCCGCTGCTTCATCCCGAGCGAGTACCCGCCGATCCGCCGGCGCGCCTCGATGGCGCTGAACATGGAGCAGATCCCGCTGCTGCTGTTCCTGACGGCCGACGTGGCGCTGGGCTTCCTCGCCGCCGCCGGTCCTCGTGGGACCTCGCTCGCTGCGGCAGTCACGGCGCTCGGCGCGCTTGTTGGCCACCCGAGCGTGCGACTGCTGCTGGCAGAGTCGGTCAGCGCCACGGCGGAACTGGCCGACGCCATGTCCGTCGCGGTCGCCTGGCTGATCGGCAACACCGTACGCCAGGCCCGCGACCACACCCGCACATCACGCGCCCAGACCGCGGCCCAGGCCGTCACCGCCGAGCGGCTACGAATCGCGCGCGAGCTGCACGACCTGGTCGCACACAACATCGGCATCATCGCCCTTCAGGCAGGCGCGGCACGCATGGTGATCAACATCGATCCGCCGAGCGCGAGCGAGGCGATGACCGCCGTCGAAGCCGCCGGCCGGGAAACCCTGGCGGGGCTGCGCCGCATGCTCGGCGCGCTGCGTCAGGCCGAACCCGATGACCACTCCGGTCCGCGCCACTGGGGCCGGCACCAGGCCTGGCGGATGTCGAACGGCTGGCCGCGGCGGCAGCCGCGGCCGGCGTCCGGGTCGAAGTGCGGTGGCTGGGCGAGCGGCGACCAATCCCTCCGGAGATCGACCTCTCGGCCTTCCGGATCGTCCAGGAGTCGATCACCAACGTAGTCCGCCATGCCGGTACCGACTCGTGCCAGGTGTCCATCGACCAGCGCCCCGAAGAGCTGTCCGTCGAGGTTCTCGACGACGGGCACGGATGCGCCGCCGCTGCAGGCACCGGCTACGGCCTGATCGGAATGCGCGAACGAGTAAGCCTGCTGCACGGCGAGTTCTCCGTCGCGCCCCGCCCCGAAGGAGGCTTCCGCGTGACCGCCCGCCTTCCCCTGCCGACAGGGGCCCGATGACCCTCCGCATCCTCCTCGCCGACGACCAACCGCTGGTGCGCGCCGCCCTGCGGATGGCCACCGCCACCAACCCGGACATCGAGGTCGTGGGAGAGGCCGGCAACGGCGCCGAGGCGGTCCGACTCTGCGAAGTCGCCCAGCCCGACGTCGTGGTGATGGACATCCGCATGCCCGGCATGGACGGCATCGCAGCCACCCGCCTGATCACCGCCGGGCCCACCGCAGCACGCATCGTCGTCCTGACCACATTCGACGACGATGAGTACGTCTACGTCGCACTTCGCGCCGGCGCCTCGGGCTTCCTCGTCAAGGACATGGCACTGGAGGACATCCTCGCGGCGATCCGCGTCGTCGCTGCCAGCGACGCCTTGATCGCACCGAGCGTCACCCGCCGCCTGATCGCACATCACACGTGCCGCGCCGAGCCGCCCGCGGAGCGGCGGTCGCTCGACGGTGTCACCGAACGTGAACGCGAGGTACTGGCCCTCGTCGGCCGCGGCCTCCCAAACACCGAGATCGCCGCTCACCTCACCATCAGCACAGCCACCGTCAAGACGCACATGACCCGTCTGCTCGCCAAGCTCAACGCCCGCGACCGCGCCCAACTCGTCATCACCGCCTACGAGACGGGCCTGGTGTCAGTGCATTCCTGATCAACGCGATGCTACCGCCCTCGGGGCCGGCGTCCTTGTATCACTCCGACAGGTGCCTACCGACCCAAGCCGTCCGCCCCAGCCGAGAGACAAGCCATCACAGCCTGCATGCCACGGACATCTGCCGGTGAGCCAGCGGAAGCCGGAGTCGGTGACGATCGCAGCTGGTGGTGGCACAAGCAGCCCGAAGGGGTGGCCAAGCGTAATCGCTCGACCACTCCTTCGCCATGTCCGCCGGTGAGCCTCCTTGCACCACACCTGTCGCGATCAGTAAGTTCCGAGCCCAGGCCACTGACCTCCGAATACTCCGACGGGTCCCACACCAGGCCTGGCGAAATCCAGATCAGCCGGGAACTCCAGGCGCACGCGCTGGCCCTGGACGAGCTGACCGCCGAGGGGATGCGCGCGCGGCAGGCGCGGCCCGGCGCCCACTGCACCACGGCGGCCGGCTTCCCGCAGCTGACCCGCGAGCTGGTCCGGTGCGCGGTGGTCGCCGACCGCGAGGCCGGCGCGACCTGGGCCACGATCGGCGAGGCGCTCGGACTCAGCGCGGACGCCGCCCGCGCCCCTTACGGCAAAGTCCGCCTCCTGTGGCCCCCACCCCCAGAACCCGCCTGACCGCCACGGGACCGCCGCCCGACTCACCCCACCCACACGAGCGGCCGGCACCAGCCGGACGCGGGAACAAGAAGCACAGCGCAGCGCCCGGCCACACCGACCAACGCCCCCAACCCACCCACCACAACAACCAGGCAGGGGCCCAGGAAGCTAAGCCGGCAGCTGCCGCAGCTGCCAGAACCCGGGCCCGCGTGACCGCACCCAGCGGCCGGGCGGATCTCCCAACGCCGCTTCCGACCGCATCTCGGCCCAGACGGCCCGCAGTGCGAATCCAGCCGCCACCACGCCACGCTGTGGGCGCGCCGCCAGTAGACGAATGACCGTCATGTAGGCAGCGCCATATGGCTGATCCGCACCCGGCACAAAACCGATCAGACCGGCATCAGGCGGACGAGGTGGATAACTAGGTTCTATCACCAGGTTTTGCCACACCCTCAGACGAGTCGTCCGCCCTCATACTGCGGCCTGGAAACGCGTCCGGCGTGCCGGGGCGCGGGGAGGTCGCGACAGCCGCCGCACGCGGGGGGATCGCCTCGGACGATGCCGTCACCGGATGGTCGAGCGGGGTGGCTCACCGACCCGCTCGGAGGATTGATGCACGTATCCCGTGCCTTGCGTTCGATCGTCGCCGTCGCCTCGATGGGAACCGCGCTGGTGGTCTCCCCGGCGTGGTCCGCCACGCCCGCCGCCGGCGCCGTTTTCGAGTCGACCGACCACACGCAGGCTTCCCGGTCGGCTGACTCCGGACCCGCGCTGCACCATGACACCTCGCCACCGTTGCGTGAACTGTCGCAGAGATCCGGAGAGCGCCGGTCCACCCCCAGTGTCATGCCTCTCGGAAAGGTGCCATACCCGTCCGTCACCAAGGACGCCCGTCCGGACGAGGTGGTGCAGGACCGCGACGGCAACCGGGACCAGATCCAGTTGGGCGTCAGTTTCGACGGCATCCGCGAAGCCGGGGGCGTCCCTCCTGACCCCAACGCCTCGGTAGGTTCCAGGCAGATCGTGGAGATCACCAACTACGACCTCGCGGTGTACTCGAAGACCGGTGCCACGCTGCTGGGGCCGCTGACGACCCAAACCCTGTTCAGCGGGTTCGGCGGGCCGTGCGAGACCTCTCACAACGCCGACATCGGGGATCCCGTAGTCCGCTGGGACTCCCTGGCCCACCGCTGGATCATCAACCAGTTCGCCCTCGACGAGACGGGCAACACGAATCGACTGTGCGTGGCCGTCTCCAGCACCGAAGACGCCACCGGCGAGTACTACCGGTACGACTTCGGGTATCAGCACTTCATCGACCACCCGAAGGTCTCGGTGTGGCCGGACGCCTACTACGCGGCTTTCCTCGGCGGGGCGTTCTTCGAGGCGTGCGCCTGGGACCGTAACAGGATGCTGCGCGGGGCCGACGCCGACCAGCAGTGCTACACCATCCCGTCACCGACCATCCCGATCGGCTCGGACCTCGACGGCACGACCCCACCCCCGCAGGGCGAGCCCAACCTGCTGATGGCCCTCAACCCCGCCCACGACAGCCTGCAGTACTGGCGGTTCCACGTCGACTGGGCAGACCAGACCCGCACCACCGTCATCCCGGGGGAGCTGCCGGTGGCCCCCTACACCCCGGCCTGCATGAGTACCGATCCCACCCATTGCGTCCCCCAGGCCGGTACCACCCAGAAACTGGACTCGCTCTCCTACTCCGCCATGTACCGGCTCGCCTACCGGAACTTCGGCGACCACCAGTCCCTGGTCGTCAACCACGCGGTCGACGCGCCCGGCGGCGTGGGGGTGCGCTGGTACGAGCTGCGGCTGGACCACAGCCGACCGGTCGTTCATCAGCAGAGCACCTATGCTCCGGGGCCCGCGTACCGGTGGATGGGCTCCGCAGCCCAGGACAAGGAGGGCGACATCGCCCTGGGATACTCGTCGTCGTCCTCCCAGGCCCATCCCTCGATCCGCGTCACCGGACGCCTGGCGCACGACCCGCGGAACTTGATGACATTCCGAGAGACCACCGTGTGGACCGGCACAGGCTCCCAGACCGGGAGCAACCGCTGGGGTGACTACACCTCCATGGCAATCGACCCGGCGGACGACTGTACGTTCTGGTACACCAACCAGTACCAACCGGCCGATGGCACCGGAAACTGGAACACCCGCATCGTCTCCTTCCAGCTCTCCGACTGCTGCGACCACCACCGCCACGGGTGACATCCTCGGCCGCGGTCTTGGCGGTGACCAGCTCCTAGGGCCTGTGTGATGTCATGATCAATAATGCGGTTTCGTGCTTGCCCGAAAGCGGGATCCGGCAGGAAGTTGTGTGTGACACGTAGGCAACTCACCGACGATCAGTGGACGTTCATCGAGCCGTACTTGCCAATCGGCGAGTACGGCCCGTACCCGCAGAGGCTGCGGGATCAGTTCGAGGGAGTGAGCTGACGGTTCCGCTCCGGCGCCCAGTGGCGGGAGGTGCCCTCCGAGTTCGGTCCCTGGCCGACCGTCTACGGTCGTTTCCGGGTCTGGAGGGACGCCGGCGTCTTCGAAGCCTTGCCGGAAGGGCTGATCGCGGAAGCTGCGAAGCGGGGCAAGGCGGACTTGTCGCTGGTCAGCGTGGACTCCAGCACCGTCCGGGCTCACCATGACGCTGCCGGGATGCACCTCGACTCCGACACTATGAACGCTCTGGAGAAGGCCGCCGACGAGGCGGAGAGGGCCCGGCAAAACCCTCTGTGACAGGTTTGGGTGAGACGTCCCGTTTCGGCGGGTTTGTGTAGCCTGAGGGCGAGACACAGGAGTACCACCCAGCAATGACCAGCACCACACCCGACGGCACCGACCCGGCCGCGAAGCCGAAGCGCCGCACCTTCACCGCCGAGTACAAGCTCCGCGTCCTGGAGCAGTACGAAGCCGCCTCCTCTTCCGCCGAGCGCGGGGCCCTGCTGCGGCGCGAGCGCCTGTACCACTCGCACATCCAGGACTGGCGGGCCGCTCGGGAGGCCGGGACGCTGGAGCGGCTGGCCGACCACCGCAAGAGCCCCTCCCGGCCGAAGAAGACGGCGGCCGAGACCGAAAACGAGAAGCTCCGCCGGGAGAACGAGCGACTCAAGCGGGAGCTGGCGAAGAACAAGGCCGCGGTGGAGGTCCTGGGAAAAGCTGTCGCGCTCTTGGAATCGGTCTCCGAGAGCGTGGACTGAAGCACGTCCTGGACACCCATCTCCCCGCATTCGTCGATGAGTTGGCGAATCACATAGGCATCGTGGCGGCCTGCCGGCTCACCGGCAGGTCCCGGGCGACCCGCCACCGACACCTGCACCCCAAGGAACCGACCGAGAAGCCGAACCATCCCAGATCAGCCCCGCCGCAAGCGCTGTCACCCACCGAGCGCGCCGCCGTGCTGGCACTGATGGACAGCCCCGAGTACGCCGAGCTGCCTCCCGCGCAGATCTGGGCCCGTGAGCTGGATTCCGGGCGCTACCACTGCTCGATCCGCACCATGTACCGGATTCTGGCCGCCGCCGGACAGAACGGCGAGCGCCGCCGCCAGGCCACGCACCCGCCCCGCACCATCCCCGAACTCGTGGCCAACGGCCCCTCGCAGGTGTGGACATGGGACATCACCCGCCTGCCCGGCCCGGTCAAGGGCATCTGATACCACGCCTACGTGATCATCGACATCTACAGCCGCTACGTCGTCGGCCACACCGTCGAACGGGCCGAATCGGCTGAGCGGGCCGAGGAGTTGGTCCGCGAGGCCATCGAGGTCAACGGCATCGTGCCGCACACCGTGCACGCCGACCGCGGCACCTCGATGACGAGCAAGAAGGTCTCCCAGCTGCTGATCGACCTCGGCGTGGCCCGAAGCCACTCCCGGCCCAAGGTCAGCAACGACAACCCCTACAGCGAGGCCCAGTTCAAAACCACCAAGTACACCGCCGACCACCCCGAACGGTTCGACTCCCTGGCGCACGCCCGCGAGTGGATGGAGGCGTTCACCTCCTACTACAACCACGAACACCGGCACTCCGGGATCGGCCCGCACACCCCGGCCTCCGTCCACTTCGGCACCGCCGACCTGGTCCGCGACCAGCGGGCCGCCACCCTCGCCGAAGCCTACGAACGCCACCCCGAAACGCTTCCCCCGACGCCCCCGACCGCCCGAGATACCCCGCAAGGTCTGGATCAACGACCCCGCACGACGACGCGAGCCCGCACCACAAAGCTCATAGCGTCACGACCCGGGCCGTCGCCTACCTGACGGCGAAGCAGCCCTACCTCGGCTACGACCTCGCCCTCGCGTTGGGCCTGTTTGCCGGTCTGTAGGGTCTCGCGGCTCGTGTCGAACGCTGCTTCTCTGGTCTGCGGTTTCTATCGCAGTCTCACGACATGTCGAATGCCGAGGTCTCAACCCGGTGTCGGATTCCCTAAGCCGTTGCCCGCCGGACTTGGTAGTTCCAGCGTGTGAGTGACCGGACGACGGTTTCGGCACCGATGGGGTTGGCGCTGTGAACGAAGACCGTGCCGATCTGAAAGGGCCGTCCGTTGAAGGCGGCTTCTTCCATGAGGGTCACCACGGGCATGATGGTGTCGTCACCGCCGAGATCGTGGTCGAGCCAGAGTTCGTCAATGAAGCTGTCGCGGTGCTCTTGCAGGAGCTGGATGCCTTCTCGGCTGGTGCGGGCAATCCGCGTAGCTCTGGGGAGTGAACGGAGGTCGTCTATGCCAAGGACGACGGGCGCCGGTACGGCTAGATCTTCTTTCACCTGATCATCATCACAGTGAAGCCCCGCGAGAACCGCAGGGGCTGCCTGTTGGATGGTCATCCGGACTACTGGGATGCTCCTGCTGTGACCACCACGACGAGCCAACTGCAGACCGACGCCGGATGGGACGGCCCCTATTACCGCGCCCGCGCCGAAGGATTCGAGGCACTGTTCCTCCCGAGCCCTGATGAGGTGCTCGACGAAGTCTGCAACGTGGATGTCGAGGTCCGTCTCCCCGACGGCTCTCGCTGGAGTGCAACGATCTTCACCCTCGCCGAGGTGGACCGACTGATGAAGGGGTGGGAAGACACCGGAGAAGCCGCAGATGGACGGTACTTCTGGTGCTCGGACGGGCTGATCGTCCAAGGCCCCGGCATCCAAGGCATGGTGAGCGTGATCGCCAAGCTGCTTGCATCGGGAGAGTTCGACGGAGCCTTCCACCGTCTTCCCGACCCGGAGTGAACTTCGGACGTCATGACACTGTTGCCCCTCGGCAGGACGATGCTCCGCCCAGCTGACGGGAGCACACCAGCAACACTCAGTCGAACGAGGTACGGCAGCGACCTGCGAATCTCAGATCGGTACCGTTCCTCCTCCGGATCGCGACGACCGAAAGCCCCCGGGCTCCGCGCGCAAACGCTTCACCTGGTCGCCGAGACCGGCCGGTGCCAGCACATGAGTGACGGACCGCGCGAAGGCCTGCTCCAGGTCGCCGAGAAGCCGCTGATGGTCGAGGGCAGCACGATGTGCCCGGTGGACTGGACGATCCAGGCCGTCCGTCAAGCGGTCACGGACGACCTGCCACTCCTGCTCCCGCTTCTCGACGGCTCCGACCCCGAGGTCCGCTCCCTGGCCGCCTACGTCCTGGCAGCGGCGACCGACGAGATCCCACGCCTCTCCTCAGCCCTGCGGTTCAGGCTGGCGAACGAAGACGACACGATGGTCCGGGTGAGCCTGATCCTGGCGATCGCCCAACTCGCCCGCGAGCACCAAAACGACCACGCTCCCCGCTGGGCCCGGGACCTCTGGTCGGACACGAGACGACCGCCCGAGATCCGCATCGGCGCCGGCCTTGCCTGGCCGTGCCTGGTCACCGACCCCCGCCCCCAACGAACTCCGCACCCTCCTCACCGACCCCGGCATCAGCCGGTACGACGACCTGCTCCAGTCGGTGCCGTGGCTCACCTGGTACGACGCCCCCGGTTTCACGCTGCGCGGCTGCATCGACGAAATGCTCGCGGCGAAGGCCCCCGCAGCGGTGCTCGAGGATCCCTGGGGCGTGGGCCGTCAAGCTGAGGCACACAGCGGTCGTCCAGCCTTGCCCGTGGGCTTCGGAATCATCTGTCACGGGACAGGTGGTCTGCGGTCCAGGCCGGCATGCCACATCGCGGAACCAGGAACCACGGCGACTCCACGCTCGTTCGCGTTCGGCCCATTCCGGCGAAACAGGCCCCGACAAGGCGGCCGTTCTGGCATGCTCACCCGAATGCAGCAGGCTCGGGTGACCCCAGCCTCACACAGCGTCAAGCCAGGACCCGGGGTGGGCAGTGCAGTACACGATCAGCGCGTCAGTGTTCCTCGCGATCGTCATCATCGCCCGCCTGCGGCGCACCACCCACGCCCGCAGCCGCGTCGACGAGGCCTTCACCGTCTTCACCGCCGTCGTCTTCGGCGTGCTGATCGCCGCCACCACGCGGGGCCACGCCCTCCTCCAGCTCGTCGGCATCGCCGTCGACGCCACCCACTGACACCACCTGCGGCTGTGCCGGCCGGCAGACCTACTCTGATCGACGACACGGGGGAGGCCGGGAAATGGAACTGACGGTGCGCGACAAGCGCTGGATAGCCGCGGTGGGCGTGATCGCGCTCATGGTGTCGGCGTGCTACGCCGTATGGGGCGACGAAGCCGACTACCCACTCCCCTACACGCGACGCGACGCCTCGGTCCTGCGCCGCGTCGCGCTCGCCGACCCGTCCACGAAGAACACCACGGTGGCAGCGGACGACCGCACGATCTCGATGGAGGTCGCCTGGAGCGGCTGCGACTACAAGCCCGACCTGGTGGCCCGGGAGACAGCCGAGCAGGTCACCCTGCTGCTCAGACGCCGCGACGCATCGGGCCCGGACATCGGATGCGAGGACGGCGGCATCGCCGAACTCACGGTCGTCCTGCACCGGCCTCTCGGCACCCGGGCCCCCACCGATGCCCTCACTGGCGAACCCGTCCCCCACACTCACGCCTGACATCAGCTCCCGCCCGTCCCAACGGCGACCGGCACTTCGGGGGTCCAACGGCCGGGCCAGCTGCGGCCCCGCCGTCAGCCCTCCCCGCAAGGCGGCGGGCCCTCCCCGGAACGGCTGGGTGCCCATCGACTCAGCCTGCGGATTGAGGGATAGCCGGTGGGCGAACCAAGTCAGATGCCGAAGGGCAGGGTCACCGGGCTGCGACCGTTCGCGTCGCAGCCGTAGATGCCGATGCGGTGCACGTCGACAACGTGGCTATGTACGCGGGTTGTGTAGTTGTTTCGACATGAGATTGGGAGTCGCGCGTCTGATCGAATAGGTGCTGTTCGCGCGAATGGGAGTCACCCGCGCTTCGGTCGGCGGCGTGCGGTGCTCGTGGCCCTTCTTCTATGACTCCGGCCCTCGCCGTCTGCGAAGCGGCTGGAGCGGCGCCCAGCGACGCGGGGAGCCCGCGTCCGCTGCGTGGAGTGCGGCAACGGGCGCGGGCACTGCGGGCTTACCCATGGGGCGGGATGCCCGGCCCCATGGTTACAGGGTGCTGCACTGGCCGGTGCGGACACCGGTGACGGTGTTGGGGTGGCCGTCGTTGGTGGGGGGCGGGGTGTTGCCGAAGCAGGCCAGGGAACCTGCGATGGTGTTGCCTTCGATCTCGGGGCGGTTGTCCTCGGGGAAGGGGCCGGTGCCGGTGTTGCCGGTGACCATCAGGGATCCGCCGATGTGGTTACCGACGGCCTCCAGGCCGCCGGTGTTGTTGCTCAGCCAGACTGACGACTGGATCCGGTTGGCGGCGCAGTGGTCGTCGCCGGGGTCGCCGATGACGACGAACCTGCTTGCTCCGGTGGCGGTGAGGGAGCCGGTGACGGTGGTGCCGCACACCCCGACCAGGGTGGAGCCGAAGGAGGTGACGCTGCCCTGGACGGTGGAGTTGCCGATGAACAGGGCGGTGCCCGCCCCGGCCGAGACGCTGCCGCGGACGGTGGCGCCCAGGATGCAGGTGCTCTCGCCGGTGGCGATGACGCTGGCCACGGAGCCGGTGACGGTGCGCGTGCAGTTGACCGTCTGGGTGGCGCTCTCCGGCGCGGGGGCCGGGTACGTGGCGTCGCCACTGTACTGGGCGGTCAGGGTGTGGCTGCCTGGCAGCAGGTTCGACCAGGTCAGCTGGGCCTGGGCGCAGTGGTCGCCGCCACCCGGGGTCAGTGGGGCGGTGCCCAGGGTGGCGCCGGCGTCGCTGAAGGTGACGGTGCCGGTCGGGACAGCGGTCGAGCCGCCGTTGGGGCAGACGGTGTCGGTGAGCGTGACCGGGTGCCCGAACAGCGACGGGTTCGGCGAGGTCGTGAGCGTGGTCGTCACCGTGGGCTGGGTGGTGTAGCTGATGGTGATGCTCGCGGCGGCGCTGGTCACCGTGGGGCCGGTGCCGCCCGCGGGGACGAGGGACGAGCCACCTCCCCCACCACCCGCGCTCCCGAACGGGTTGATGTTGACGTTGAGGTCGCCACCACCGCCGCCACCGTAGTAGCCGCCGCCTCCTCCACCGCCCGTGTTCTGGCCGCCGTTGCCGCCGGTGCCGAGCGTGCCGGGGGCGCCGCTGCCACCGCTGGGGGACGTACCGCCGGCCCCGCCCTGGGTGGCCGTACCCGCCCCGCCACCGTTCCCACCGTTGCACGTTCCGTTCGCGCCCGGCTGGCCGGCGTCCCCGCCCTGGCTGCCGCCCGTGCACGACGAGCTGAAGACCTCACCGGCGCCCCCGCCGCCCGCGGCCACGATGAGACGGGAGTCGGTGGTCGTGAGGGGAGTGGTCCGGGGCTGGGTGCGGATGTCGGAGGCCCCGCCTCCACCGCCGCCGAAGTGGCTGTTGCCGCCGCCGTTGAAGCCGCCGATGCACGGCGAGAACGGGTAGCAGCCGGAGTTGTTGGTGGGAGCGCCACCGACTTCGACGTAGAGGGTCTGCCCGGCGGATAGTCCGGTCAGCGTGCCCGAGACCTGCGCGCCCCGGCCTCCGGGCGTGACGTTGACACCCGACAGGCCGCCGGCCGCGCCGATTGCCGTGACGTCGACCTGCGTGACCCCGCCCGGGACGGTGAACGTCTGCTCGGCGCCGGTGAAAGCGAACGTACAGGTGGTGGTGTTACCGGAGGTCGTGCAGGTGCCCTGGGCATGAGCGGTCCCGGACAGCGCCACCGGAGCGATACCGACGGCACAGAACACGCCGGCCGCGACGGCCAGCACACGCCCACGGCGGCCCGCCGAACCGGCACGGCACCCACTCACACCCGAACCCGGCCGACCACCGACAACCGACAGCGAGAAAGCCACGATCTACTCCCAGAAGGCGGAAAGGGGAATGCCCCGGCAGGGGATTGTCTTCCGCCACCCTGGACCAGACAGCCCAGCCCCCGGCCGGCAACCGACCTGACACACCGCCGTATCACCCCAGCGGCCCCCCGCCACCCGGCATACGCGCAAGACCGGAGCGCGAACCCGACCTCCGTCGCCCAGGACGTCACCAGGCCGGGCTCCGCAGGCAGGCGGTGCTGTCGAAACTCGTGAACATTCCACCGCGATCTCGGGAGCCTTGTGCCTCCCGAATCGGTGTCGAAGTGCTGTCCAAACTCGTGGACGAAGCCACCCGGCCGAACAGCCCGGGCCCCCGTGCGCGGGCAACCAGTCGACGGTATGGACCGGCGTCACGTCCGGCGGTGGCGTCCGGTGGGCCGGGCCGGGCCGGCGACGCCCGGGTTCCACGACGCACCACCCCGCCGAACACCGGGCCGTCCCCGGCGGCCCGGCCGGGAACCACGAAGGCCGCCAGGCCGCCGGGCAAGGCCCGCCAGCCAGCGCCGCAGACCACCCCGACCCGACAGCGCACCACCACACCACCCCCACCACCAGGAGGGCAGCGGCGCGCAGAGAGGGATGTCGGATTTTCCGGCCACCTTGGTGGGCCCTGTGAGCTGCACAGATGCCACCCCGCGCCCGGGGCGGGGTGCTGGCATCAGGAGCTACAGCAGGAGTCACAGCAGGAGCTACATCGGGAGCTGCATCGGGAGGCCCGGGAAGGGCCGTTCCCGGGCCGTGTGGGGGCCGGACCGCACTCCTGCCGGACGGCGCGTCAGGGCACGGCGGTCGCCGTCAGGGGCCGCCCGTGGGGCATCGGTCGGGGAGGGGGCGGTGCCAAATCCGGTCGGCGTCGACAGTCCAGCCGGGCCGTGGAGGGCCTGGCGGAGGAATCGCCGCCGGTCCGGCCCGACGGGGCCCGGGGGCGTCCGGCGTTCGCCGGGCGCTCACCAACCATCACGGCCCCGCAGGGTCAGACCCCTGCCGGCCGGACCGTCACCCACCACCGCCCCTCCACCTACCAGCAAGCCGGGAAAGGGAACGGACAGAAGGGGTTGTCGGATTTACCGGCCGCCCGAAAGCGGCCGCTGACCTGTGGAAACGCGCGGACGCGGCCGGGAGCGGCGGGGTACCTACGGTGGTACCTGCGCAACTGCCTACGGTGGCACCTGCGGTGCTGCCTGCGGTGGTATCTACGTGGAATCCGCGCGGTGCCGGGGGGATCGCCGTGGGCTGGCCGGTCGGCGCGGACGGCTTCGCCGGACGCGCAGAAGAACCACCGGCCCGCCGCAGGCGCGAACCCGAACCGAACCGACCGACCCCACCACCAAGACGAAGGGCGAGAGAAGGATTGTCGGCCTTTCCAGCCCGCCCAAAATGGCACCTGACATGCGGTGATGCCGTGCCGGGCCGAATCACCACGCACCCACAAGACCACCGGCTAGGTGTTCTGTCCCGTGAGGTTGGGGACGCGGCTGGCGGGTGGCTTGTCTGCGAGTGCGGTGTGTCCGCGGTGGTGATTGTAGGTGTGGAGCCAGTCGGGGAAGGCGTCGCGGCGTTCCTGCTCGGTGCGGTAGGGCCTGACGTAGGCCCACTCGTCGAGCAGGGTGCGGTCGAAGCGTTCGACCTTGCCGTTGGTCTGCGGCCGGTAGGGACGGGTGCGCTTGTGCGCGATCCCGCCGGCCGCGAGGACATCGCGCCACAGGTGGGACTTGTAGCAGGAGCCGTTGTCGGTCAGGACGCGCTGGACGGTGATCCCTGCCTGGGTGAAAAACGCCTGGGCGCGGGTCCAGAACGCGGCGGCGGTCTCCTTGCGCTCGTCCGGCAGGATCTCGCTGTAGGCGAGGCGGGAATGGTCGTCTACGGCGTTGTGCAGGTAGCTGTAGCCCTCGCCGGAGCTGTTCTTCCTTCCGACGGGGCGGCCGAGCGCCCGGTGGCCGCCGCCGTCGGGGATGTTGCCGAGCTTCCTGATGTCGACGTGGACCAACTCGCCTGGCGCGCAATGCTCGTAGCGTCGGATGACGCGGCCGGTGGCGCGGTCGAGATGGGCCAGTCGGGCGAGGCGGTAGCGGGTCAGGACGCGGTGCACGGTGGCCGGGTTGAGCTTGAGCAGGTAGGCGATGCGGGCCGGTCCCCAGCGCCGCAGAACGCGGACCTTGATGATGCGCCGCTCGGTGCGGGTCGGGGTCCGGCTCGGGCTGTGGTGCGGCCGGCTGGAGAGATCGCTCATGCCGGCCTCACCCAGCGCACGGTAGCGGTCGGCCCAGCGCTTGGCCGTGGTCGGTGAGACCTGGAAGCGCTCTGCGGCCCGCCGCAGCGGCCAGCCGTCCTCGACCACGCGGCGGGCCAGGCGCAGACGTCCGGTCTCGGTCAGCGGTGCGTTACGGTGTGGCATGAGGGCCTTTCTGGCGCTGGGGTAGATGTCGCAATCCACACCTGGCCAGAAGGCCCTCACTCATTTCAAGATCACACCGCCGTGAGCCCTGTCACCAACCTCCGCGGTCAGTACACTCGACGGTGTTGCGCTCCTTGTAGAGCTCGGCGTCGTGGCTGACGGGCCTGCCGCCCTTGCTGCCCTTCTTCTTCCGGTTGGCGCTCTGGTCCTTCTTCTCCGGGATGACCGCCTTGATGCGGCGCTTGCGCAGGTGGGCGCGGTTGCCGCGGGACGAGTAGGCCTTGTCCCCGGCGACCGCGTCCGGCCGGGTGCGGGGACGGCCGACCGGCACCCGGACCCGTACCTTCTTCAGCACGGGGATGAACTGCGGGCTGTCCGCGGCCTGGCCCTCGGTCAGTACGAACACCAGCGGGCGGCACTTCCGGTCACCGGCGCAATGGATCTTGCTGGTCTGCCCACCGCTGGAGCGTCCGAGCAGGGCTTCCTTCAGGCGGAGCCTGCGCCGACGCCGGATGCGTCGCCGTTCTTCCCGTTTCGGGTCGCTTGAGGCGTCCCGCCCGTCTTGTTCCTCCGGGCCTCCCCCTTTTGTCGGGCCTTCTCCGCCTCCTCGGCGGCCTTCTCCAAGGTGGCCATGGTGTCGGAGTCGAGGTGCATCCCGGCGGCGTCATGGTGAGCCCGCACGGTGGTGGAGTCCACGCTGACCAGGGACAAGTCGACCTCACCGCGCTTCGCTGCTTCCGCGATCAGCCCCTCCAGCAGGGCTTCGAAGACGCCGGCGTCCCTCCACTGCCGGAACCGGTTGGAGACGGTCGACCAGGCACCGAACTCCATCGGCATCTCCCGCCACTGCCCGCCCGTCCGGAATCGCCAGATCACACCCTCGAACTGCTGCCGCAGCCGCTCCGGGTACGGGCCGTACTCGCCGATCGGCAAGTACGGCTCGATCCACGTCTACTCTGCATCGGTCAGTTGCGCTCGCGTCACGCACCACGGTCTACCGCATCAGGACCCGCCGCGAAGGTGAATCGCGCAGATTGTCGGCGGCGGCTGAATTCGGGCCGGTATCGACGGTTGAGTTGTGGGCCAGTCGTGGTCTCGCTGGATGGTGTGTGTCAGTCGTTGTCGTTCG
>NZ_JBIRJC010000056.1:0-33713 GCF_044329365.1 Kitasatospora sp. NPDC017646
GCCCTCCTGGCCACCTGGACCGGCGCCTGCTCCATATGCGGCCAACCCGCCCCGGAACCCGAACCACACCACCACACCTAACAAAGCCCTACTAGGTGTACTGCCCACGAGCGTTGTTGACATACGAGACGGGCGCCGACCGGGTGCAGGTGGCCGAGCTGGTGGTACGAGGATCTGGCGCGTCACGCGCTGGGGTGCGTGGCGAGGATGCCGTTGAGGAGCATGTCCACGCTCCAGCGCCGCCGCTCGGCGGGGGTGCCGGACAGGAGGTTGTCGCCCTGGGCGTGGACATGCGGGAAGCGGGCGGGAGGAGCGTTGGTGAGCGTGCGGCGCAGTTGGGCCCATTCCGTGTCGGCGGCGGAGTCCTGTCTGCGTGCGGCGTGTTCGGCGGCAGAGGCGGTGGCGCTCTGCAGCAGGATGTCGACGCCCCAGGCGGCCTGGAGGTCGGGGACGCCGCCTTCGGCGAGTAGGGCGAGGAGGGTGTCGAGCAGGGCGAGGTAGTTGTCGCCGCGGGGACGGGCGGTGAGCGCGGACATCGCGAGGGCGGGGTGGGCGAAGAGCACCCGTTCGTAGCTGGCGAGGACCGCATCCAGCCTGGTGCGCCAGTCGCCCTCGCCGGAGTGGGCGGCGGTCAGGTCTACGCGGCCCAGGAGGCGTTCCAGGATCGCTGCGTGGAGCTCGGCCGTGTTGGCGATGTAGACGTACAGGGAGGCCGGTCCGGTGTCCAGGGCCTGGGCAAGGCGGCGCATGGTGACGCGCTGCAGCCCCTCCTGCTCCATGACTGACACGGCGGTGTCGATGATGCCGGTGAGGGTGAGGGCGGGCTTGGCAGGGCGCTCGCGGCGGCTGTGAGGTGTCGGCATGCCCCTGACCTTATGCCCGAACGCGTTCGCCGCGAACATGTTCGTTAGGTCTCGGGTTCCCGGGCGGCGGTGATACCGGTCAGGATGACCTCCAGGGCCCACGAGGTGCGCTGCGCCGCGGTGCCTGCGAATAGCTCCTCGTTCAGCGCGCCGACGTGGGGGAAGCGCTCTTCGGCACCGGTCCTCGTAGGCGTTCCGGGCGCGACCGACGGGGTCGTGCCGGCCGCGCCGCCGGTCTGCTTCGGCGGCGATCGCGGTGACGTGGAGCACGAGGGTGTCGTAGCCCCAGGCGGCGCGCAGCGGGGACAGGCCCATGGCGCGCAGAGCGCCCAGGACGGTGTCGGTCAGTGCGATGGCGTTCTCGCCGTAGGGCAGGACGCCGGCCGCGAGGCCGGCGAGCCCGTCGTGCCGCAGCAGCACGTGCAGGTAGGAGCTGCAGACCGCCTCCAGCCGGACGCGAGGATCGTCGAGGCCGGGGTGGAGGTCGACGTCGGCCAGCACCCGGTCCAGGAGCAGCGCGTGCAGCTCCTGCACGGTGCGCCCGTAGGCGTACAGGGACGCGGGTCCGGTCTCCAGCTCTTTCGCCAGGCGGCGCACGATGACCGCGCCAACGAACTTGTTCGTGACGAACATGTTCGTTACGGTGAGGTGACCGTCCCTAGGAACCCGCTACCGCCTTGAACGGGGTGATTTGCCATGACGTCCCCCTCCTCCGGGCCCGGCCGCCGGGCCGCGACTGCAGACGCCATCGAAGTCCCCAAGAACGTCCGCCGGGTCCTGCTCGGCATCATGCTGGCCCTGCTGCTGTCCATGCTCGACGCGCTCGTCGTCGGCACCGCTATGCCTTCCGTCGTCGGCGACCTCGGCGGACTGAACCACATGTCGTGGGTGGTGACCGGCTACACCCTGGCCACCGCCTGCTCCACGCCGGTATGGGGCAAGCTCGGTGACCTGTTCAACCGCAAGGCCATGTTCCTCGCCTCGATCGTGCTGTTCCTGATCGCGTCGGTCCTGTGCGGCCTGGCGTCGTCGATGACCTGGCTGATCGTCTTCCGTGTCATCCAGGGCCTGGGAGCCGGCGGCATGGGCGCGGGCGCGTTCGCCCTGATAGGCGCGCTCCTGCCGCCGCGGGAACGGGGCCGCTACCAGGGCATGGTCGCCGCTGTCATGGCCATCGGCCAGCTCGGCGGCCCGCTGCTGGGCGGATTCGTCACCGGCCACCTCGGCTGGCGCTGGGCCTTCTACATCAACGTGCCCATCGGCCTGATCTGCGTCGCCTGGTGCTGGATCATGCTGCGCGTCCCAGCCGCCAAGCGGCAGGGCAAGGTCACCATGGACTGGTGGGGCATCACGTTCCTGACCGGCGCGATCTCCGCGGTCATCATGGCCGCGACCTGGGCGGGCAGCCCCTACGCCTGGGGCTCGTGGCAGATCATCACCCTCGCCGTCCTCGCCGTCGCCCTGCTGGCCGCATTCGTCCTCACCGAGCGCCGCGTCGCCGAGCCGCTGATGCCGCTGCGTATCTACAGCGGGCACCGCAACTTCCCGCTGTCCGCGGTCCTGCTCACTGTGACCGGTGTCGCCCTGTTCGGGGCCACCCTGTACCTGCCGCTGTACCAGCAGGTCGTGCAGGGCGCCTCGGCCTCCAGCTCGGGCCTGCTCCTGCTGCCGATGATGATCGGCACGCTGATCACCTCGAACATCGCGGGCAAGGTCATGACCGCCACCGGCCGATACAAGATTTTCCCGATCCTGGGATCAGTCTTCCTGGTCGTGGGGATGGGCCTGCTGTCCACGATGGGCACCGACACCTCGCGCTTCGCGACCTCGGCCTACATGGCGATCGTGGGCGCGGGCACCGGATTCACGCTGCAGATGTCCAACACCATCGCCCAGAACGCTGTCGAGCTGCGTGACATCGGCTCCGCCTCGGCCGCCACCAACCTCTTCCGCAACCTCGGCGGCTCACTCGGCATCGCCGTCTTCGCCTCCCTGTTCACCGGAGCCGTGGCCGGCGCCGGCCAGCAGCACGGCGAGGGCAGCCCGTCGGGCGCCACCGAGCACCTGTCCGCCGCCGCCCGCCAGACGTACATCAGCGACGTCGCGCACGCCATGCACCTGATCTTCCTCACCGGCGCGCTGATCGCACTCGCAGCCCTGGCGGCATCGGTGCTCATCAAGGAGGTCCCGCTGCGCGGCAATCCCGGCAGCGCCCCCGCCAAGCCCGCGGAGTCGGCCACCGCGGCCTCCTGACCACTGTCTCCCTCCCGGCTCGAACCTCTTCACAAAAGGACACACTTGTGAGCTTCGTCATCACCGGCGCCCGCGTTTTCGACGGGCAGCAGGACCTCGGCGTCACCGACGTGGTGGTCGACGGCACCACCATCGCCTCCGTCGGCGGCCCCGTCCCCGACGGCGCGGCAGTAGTCGACGGCTCCGGCGCGACACTGCTGCCCGGCCTCATCGACGCTCACGTGCACACCAGCAAGGACAGCCTCGCCCTCGCGCTGCGCTTCGGCGTCACCACCGAGCTGGAGATGCAGGGCTACTGGACGCCCGAACAGCGCACCGAGGTCAACGAGGACGACACCATCGCCGACGTGCGCTCCGCCCTGATCGCCCTGATGGCCAAAGGCGGCCACCCCAGCGAGCTGATGGAAGGGCTCGGCGAACACGACCCGGCGGCCGGCGAGCACAAAGGCTGGGAGATGCCCTCGGTCGCCACCCCCGACCAGGCTCGCGCCCACGTCCAGGCATTCGCCCAGGCCGGAGCCGACTACATCAAGGTCATGATCGAAGACGGCGCCATCATGGGCCACCCCGGGCTGCCCATGATCGACCCCGCCGCCATCAAGGCCGGCGTCGAGGAGGCGCACACGCTCGGCCTCAAGGTCATCGCCCACGCCATCACCTTGGACGCCACCCGCCAGGCCCTCGACGTCGGCGTCGACGGTCTCGCCCACCTCTTCATCGACCAGCGAGCCGACGAGGCCATCGTCCGTGCGCTCGCGGACGCCGACGTGTTCGTCGCCCCCTGCCTCGTCATCAGCGCCTCCCTGATGGGCCACAACGGCGCCCACCTCGCCGACGACCCCCGCGTCGCCCCCCGCCTCACCGACGAATGGGCCCAGACGCTCCGCGGCACGTTCAACACCTACCCGCAAGGCGACTTCCAGCACGTCCTCGACAGTGTCTCTGCCCTCCACCAGTCCAACGTCGACATCCTCGCCGGCACCGACTCCTCCGTCCCCGTTCCCACCCACGGAGGTGTCGCCCACGGCGTCAGCATTCACCACGAACTCGCCCTGCTCGTCCAGGCCGGGCTAACCCCCGCAGCGGCACTCACCGCTGCCACCGCCGTCCCCGCCCGCCGCTACACCCTCACCGACCGAGGCCGCATCGCCCCCGGACTGCGCGCCGACCTCCTTCTCGTCAACGGCGACCCCCAGGCCACCATCGACCACACCCTCGACATCAAGTCCATCTGGCGCCGCGGCACCCGCCTCACCACCTGAACCGCCCACGCGAGCGGTGCCGGGCCCGCCGGGGCCCGGCACCGCTCCCTCACCCCGGCCGTCCTGACCCGAACACGATGCCCGGTTCCGCTTCCTGGACCACCTGCTCGATGGCCGTGAGCATGCTCGTCGAGGCAGCCTATCGGCGCTGCTGCGGGCCGGGCGGTTCTCTCCGCCGGGTGTGGCCTTTTACTCCGTAAAGTCATCGGGTTCGGTATCTGTTCACGCAGCCAGAGAACCCGGGCCCCGGCGAGGCGTTCGCGTCGATCGCGCCGCCGGAGCTGGACGAGGGCTGAGCCGGTAGCGCGCCGGGAACCGCCGGAGGGTTGGTCAGCTCTGGGCGAGCCAGCGCGTGACGACGCCACCGAACCAGGCTGCGTCGTCCAGCCAGGGGTGGTGCCCAGCCCCGGGCTGGACGACGAGTTGCACCCAGCCGTCGGCGAACAGCTCGCTGAGCTGCTTCGCGAGCATCGGGCTGGGACTGAAGTCGAGCTCCCCGACCAAAATCAGGACCGGGATCTCGAGCCCCGCGATCGCGGCCTTCGTCGCGTCGGGGTCGAACGCGCCCTCGGCGTAGTGCGCCGCGCGGGCGTCACCGTTGAGCTGCGTGGCGCGCCTGGCATGGTGCTCCTGCGCGATCTCGTCCCACCGGCCGTACCAGAACGGGCCCGCCAGGGCGGCGTCCTCGTCGGACCCCTCATCGGCCCAGTCCCTGCGGAACGGGCCAATCGCCCCGTCGTACCAGGGTTCGTCCTTCCGCAGCGAGGTCGCGGCTTCGCGGCTGTCGACTCTGCCGGCATTGACCTGGTGGTCGATCAGTGGAGAAGTACGCACGCTGTTTTCAGGTCGGCGCCCCTGGGCGCGGTAGCCGGGTGGACGTGTTGACAGCGTGGCTAGGTTTGGATCATGAGCGAACGCGGGGCGGACGGCAGCGCGGGGGACGCGGACTACGGCGAGGTAGGCGGCGGCTACGCCACCTACCGGCAGCCGGACGCAAGGATCGAGCAGGTGATCACCGCCGCCTTGGGTGGGGCGCGCACGGTGATCAACGTCGGGGCCGGGGCAGGGTCGTACGAGTCCCCGACGCTGGAGGTGACGGCAGTGGAGCCGTCGGCGACGATGCGCGCCCAGCGGCCCGCGCACCTGGCGCCCGCCGTCGACGGCGTCGCCGAGCACCTGCCGTTCGGCGACGATTCGTTCGACGCCGCGATGACCACCTTCAGCGTGCACCAGTGGAGCGACTACAGGGCCGGGCTACGCGAGATGCGCCGAGTGGCGCGGGGCCCTGCGGTCGTGCTGACCTGCGACCCCGATCTCGTGCGGGGCTTCTGGCTGTACGAGTACGCTCCGGAGGTGTTGGACACCGAGGCGCGCCGCTATCCGGCGATCGCGGATTTGACCGAGGCCCTCGGTGGACATACGACGGTGACCCTGGTGCCGATACCCGTCGACTGCACCGACGGCTTCAACGAGGCGTACTACGCGCGGCCCGAGATGCTGCTCGACCCCGGTGCCCGGCAGGCGTGCTCGGCGTGGAGCTTCGTCGACGAGCGGGCGCGCGAACGGTTCGCCGCGGATCTGCGGGGCGACCTGGACAGCGGAGCTTGGGACGCCCGGTTCGGCGCCCTGCGGCAGCAACCTTTCTATGAAGGCTCGTTGGTTGTGATCCGGTCCGTTCCGGTCTGATTCCTGCTCACGGCGCTCTGGCCTGACGGCCTTGAGGGGAATGGGAGCGGGCCTGGTCGGCCGTGACATCAGTAGGGCTACCGGTGGGGCGAGTTGTGAAGCTGACGTGGGCCCTGCGGTGCGTTCCCATCCTGCCCTGTCCGGTGTCTCGCCCGTACATTTCGGCGACTTGATCGAAGAGTTCGTTCATCCATGGGAAGCCGCCGGTGAGTCCGTGCTCCGAGCGGAACGCGGCGGGCCCCGGCGGCGGGCCGCCGGGGCCGGACGCAAGCCGAAGCTGGTCTTCGTCGTGAAGTTCCATCCCGCGGCCGGGCACCTGGAGACTGGGACTGTGCTCCCGGAGCAAGAAGTCACAGGTGGGAACGAACAGCAACATGAGTAAGCGGTACACGGCGGAGTTCAAGCGGGACGCGATCGCCCTCGTGCGCTCGTCTCCGCATCGGAACGTCACCGGGATCGCCCGGGAGCTGGGGGTTTGCCCGTTCCGCGACACGGGTGCGACGAACACCTGCGCGCCGAGAGGCCGCCCCGGGCCGGGAAGGTGCTCCCGGCGGCCCCGGCTCTCCGGCTGCGTCGACGGGGATGAGGGGGCAGGATGGTCGCAAGGACGGACCCACGCGGCCGCGTCATGGACCAGTCGAAAGCCTCCACGTCGAGCGAAGTGGTGTCGATATGGCCGAATCATCACGGGGCCCTGCCTGGCGGCGGATCTCCGAGGACGTAGCCGGCGCAGCCGTCACGGTGGCACGGGCGGCCGGGCGTGCGGCGCTTCACCCACGGTCGACGATCGATCGCGCACGCCACCTGCCCGAGATGGCGCCCGTGCTCGGTCAGGCGGTGAAACCGATCCTGACCGGGCGAGTGGACGACTGGCGCAGCGAGTACGCCTACACACTCGGTGAGCAGGCGTTCGTCTACGGGTTTCCGTACATCTACAACGCCCAGCTGCGCCACGACTGGGTGACACAGCCGCGGAACCCGTCGACGATCCCCTACGCGCCCGTCAACCACTTCTGGCACGCCGAGCAACTCATCGACGCGACCTACCGCGACGGAGGCTGCCCCAGCAACGACACCCTGTACTCGGCGGCCTGGGTGAACCTGGGCGACGAGCCGGTCATCCTCTCCCATCCGGACATGGGCGACCGGTACTTCACCTTCGAGCTGGTCGGAATCTCGTCCGACAACTTCGACTACGTCGGTCAACGCACCACCGGGTCCGGCGGTGGAAGCTTCGCCCTCGTCGGCCCGCGCTGGGAGGGAGAGCTTCCCTCCGGAGTGAGGCGGCTGAAGCAGGCTCCCAGCCCCTGGATCCTCGTCCTCGGCCGCACCCTCGTCAACGGCCCGGACGACGTGCCACGGGTCAGGGAATGCCAGGAGCAGTACCGCCTCACCCCGCTCAGCCTGTTCGGCGAACCGGACGCGGCAGTCCCCGAAAGCAGGGACGTCCTGACCCCGGTCCCGGCGGCGGAGGATCCCCTGGGCCCGTGGAAGACCCTGAACGCGATGCTTGCCGAGAACCCTCCGCCGGCCCACCACGACGTCCTGCTCCAGCAGTTCGCCCAGATCGGTATCGGCCCCGGCCTCGACGTCGAAGCACAGCCCGACGTGGTCAAACGCAGCCTGGTCAGGGCCGCCGCCGTCGGCGTGCCCCTGCTCAGGCAGCAGATCCTCAGCGGTGACTGGGCCCGCCACGTCAACGGCTGGCGCTACCCGCCCCCGCAGATGGGACGCTTCGGCGACGACTTCCTCAAACGCGCCGCCGACCAGGCACTGGTCGGCATTGCCGCCAACGATCCCGCCGAAGCGGTCTACTTGTTCAACTTCGAGGACGCCGACGGCAACAAGCTGGCCTGCGACGGCCAGTACCACCTGCACTTCGCCGTCGACGGGCTGCCGCCGGTCGACGCCTTCTGGTCGCTGACCGCCTACCGGGAGGACATGAACCTCATCGCCAACCCGGCCGACCGTTACTCGATCGGTGACCGAACCACCGGTCTGCGGCGGGACGCGGACGGCGGGCTGACCATCCGGCTTCAGAGTGAGCCGCCCCAGCAGGACGGGGAGAGCAACTGGCTGCCCACAGCGAAGGACGGCACCTGGTTCGTCGTCCTCCGCATGTACCGGCCCCGCCCCGAGGTGCTCGACGCGACGTGGGAGTGCCCTCCGCTGACCCGCGTCACCTGACGAACAGGGCATCCCGCCCGATGGGCGGTCGAGGCCGGGGCTCACCAGGGAATCGGCCCGTCCTCGGTCAGAAAGGCGCCCGTCGGGCCGTCCTCGCCCACGGTCGCCAGGTCAACCACCACGGCCGCGCCCTCCTCCGCCGTGCGTATCCCGGTGCGGCGGTTGAGGTCGGTCGCGCAGTAGCCGGGACTCACCGCATTGACCAGGATCCCTTCGGCGCGCAGTTCGTTGGCGTAGAGCACGGTGACCGCGTTCAGCGCGCTCTTCGAGGTGCAGTAAGGGAGGAGAATCGAGTAGTAGGCGGACCACGGGCTGCCCGGGTCGGCCAGGTGGGTGAGGGAGCCGAGATTGGTCTCGTAGACCTGCCGGACGGTGGCGGCCGGGGTTTCACTCGGTCGTTGCGGTCCGGCGGCGATCGCGGCGTTGTTGACGAGGATGTCGAGGCGGCCGAACGTGGCGTCGATGTGCCGGGCGGCGGCCTGGACCGAGATCTCGTCGGTGACGTCCAGCGGTACGGACCGTACGTCGGCGCCGTCGGCCAAGCTCCTCGGCTGCCGCCTCGCCACGCTCGGCGTTGCGGGCGCCGATCAGCACGGTGATGCCGAGGGCGGCGAGCCTGCGCGCCGTTTCCTTGCCGATGCCCTTGTTCGCGCCGGTGATCAGAGCAGTCTTCTGCGAAGTCGTCATGGCACCCAGCCTCCCCTGGCCCATGGGCATCAGGGAAAGACCGGAAGGCTCTGGACCTATAGTCCACGGATATGAGTGAGCTAGAGGTGCGGGAGCTGAGGTACTTCATCGCGGTCGCCGAGGAACTGAACTTCGGTCGGGCCGCGCAGCGCCTGGGGATGGCGCAGCCCCCGCTGTCGAAGGCGATCGCCCAGATGGAGTCCCGGCTCGATGTACGCCTGCTGGAGCGCACCACTCGGCAGGTGAGGCTGACCAAGGCCGGCCAGGTGCTGCTCGACCAGGCCCGGATCGCGGTCGACGCGGTGCACGCGGCGGCCCGGCGTGCGCGCCGGGCCGGTCAGCCGACACCCCGGCTCGTCGTGGCGGTCAAGCCGGAAGGCGATGCCGGGCTGCTGCGGGAGATCCTCGCCGCCTACCGGGGAACGGGTTCACATCTGCCGCCGCCCGAAGTCGTCGTCGGCGGCAGCGGAGAGCCGATCGCCATGCTGCGGGACGGCCGTGCCGACGTAGCGCTGCTGCGCAGCCCGTTCGACGGTCAAGGGCTGGATTCCCAGACGCTCCTGGTCGAGCCGCGACTGGCCGTTCTCCCCGCCGCGCACCGCCTGGCCGGACACCGGCGACTGCGGCTGACCGACCTCAAGGGCGAACCGATCCCCCGCTGGAAGGGCGCCGCCCCCTCCGCCACCGCCTACTCCACAGGATGCGACGGAGCGGAAACAGGCGATGGCCACACAGGCTTGGCGCCGGCCGACATTCCTGAGGGGCCGCTCGTGGCCAGCGTCGAGCAACTCCTGGAAGTCGCGCTGGGCCAGGCGGTGGCGTTCCTGTCGCTCTCCACCACCAAGCGGCACCAGCGCCCCGACATCGCGTACCGGCCGGTCACCGGCCTCAGCCCCAGCGTGGTCATGGTCGCCTGGCCGGAGACCTCGCGATCCGCAGTCGTCGCCGCCTTCGTCCAAGCCGCCCACGACGTCGCCGCCCACCACCCCGACCACATGACCGCACTGGCCTACTGACCGGAGGCACTCGCCACAGGGACGACCGGACCCGGGACCGGCGGCGAGGGTGCGGTCCTTGCGTGGAAGGTCCTTCCCGGCGTCGGGCGCGGGGCGTCAGGTCGGCCAGTGGTACTCGGCGAGGCGGCCGCCGCGGACGGCACGGAAATAAGTCCCACGCTGACGGGGTGGTGTCCGTGGGGTGCCCTCATCGGACACGCGTCTGGTCCGGCGGCGGAATCGATCCCAGCGACGCTGCCGAGCGCCGGGTCACCCGGCCCGCTCCGACCGGGAGCCGACCGACCGGACGGTGCACTGGTGTGGCCGGGCCTACCCCGGCCACACCCGGGCCGGGTACCCGCCGTCGCCGTGGTCGTCACCGACGCCGGACCGGTCCCGCCGGCCGGCTCTGGACGAACCCCCCGTTCCGGGGCCCGGCCGAACTGCATCTGCCCGCCGGTCAGGCCGCCGGCCGGGACGTGGCGGAGGGACGGGCGGCCTGCGGTGGGCGGTTCAAGGGGTGGGGCGCAAGTCGTCCTGGTCCTTGAGGGCGGTGACCTGGTCGCCGTCGGCGGCGTACGAGACCACGCCGCTCCATCGACCGTCCCTGCCGCGCCGCCACTCGGTGAGCAGGCCGGGCAGCCAGCGGCCGTTCTCGTGGACCAGGCAGGGTTTGGCGGTGCGGGACGGCCGGTAGGCGGGGAAGCAGGGGATGCAGGCGCCGCGGCCCTGGGCCATGGCGTCGGCGAGTGCGGTACGGGTGGGCTGGTGAACGTCCCGGCCGAAGCGGGCGGCGCGGGCCTGGCCGTCGGCGAGGGCTTCGCAGGCGACAGTCCGGTGGAAGACGGAGCCGCCGCGGGTGATCCAGACGTTGGCGGTGAGCCCGTGCGGCACCGGCTTGCAGTGTCCGCACTGGCCGACTATGAGTCCGTGGTCACAGCGCTCGTCGGTCATCCCGGCATCGTGCCCCGGAAACGGCCGACCGTCAATGACGGGCCGTCAGTCCACCGTCCCGCGTCGGTGCCAGTCGGCGGGGGTGGCGGTGAGGCAGGCGGGTAGATGCGTGCCCGTCGGGGAGTTGAGGCAACCGGCGATCGAGCGCGGCACGGACCTCGGGGCAGTTCCTGCGGACGCAGTCGAGGAAGGCACCCAGCACGGGCGAGCGGTCCCGGTCGGCGAAGGACAGGACCAGGTCGGGAAGCGCCGTGCGCGGGGTCACTTCACAGAACCAGATCCCCGGGCGCGGGGCCGACATCATGCGAGAAGGCCCGAGGCCCACGCCGACCCCGCAGGCGGCCAGGCCGATGATCGTGTGCACGTCCCTGGCGATGGCCGCACGGTCCAGTGCGGCGGCGTCCCCGTCCAGCAGGGTGCGCAACCCCGCGGCGACCGCGGGCTCGTCCTCTCCGGCGGCCACGATCAGCGGCTGCCGCCGCAACTGATCCACGCTCACCGACGCCAGACCCGCGTAGGGATGCGCGCTGCCGACGACGGCGATCAGACGGTCGTGCCCTACCGGGACGGACACCAGGTGCTCGGCCCCCGCCCCGCGTGGCGGTCCCAGGGTGACGGCCACGTCCAGTTCTCCGGCGATGAGTGCGGTGGCGCTGCGGCCGGATGCCATCTCGTGCAGCTCCAGCCGTACATCGGGCCGCTCGCGGCCGAACCGGCTCAGAACGTCCGGCAGCGGGTCGAGCAGCGCGGAGGCCACGAACCCCAGGCGCAGCCGGCCCGTCTCGCCGCGCGCAGCCCGGCCCGCGTCGACCATGGCCGCCGTCATCTCCTCCAGGGCCCGCCGCGCCCGGGCGAGGAACGCCTCGCCCGCGGCGGTCGGGAACACGCCGTGGCGCGTGCGGTCGAACAGCCGGGCCCCGGTCTCGCGCTCCAGGTCGGCGATCTGTTTGGACAGCGGAGGCTGCGCGATGCCCAGCGCTCGGGCAGCCCGGCCGAAGTGTCCGTGTTCGGCGAGAGCGACCGCATACCGAAGATGCCGCGCCTCCACGACCGCCCTCCCATACACAAAAAGTATCGTCAACCAGTGTGTCATCTCTTCCCCTGGATGGCGCTGCCGTCGCCGTCTGGAATGGGAGCCGTGACACCCTCTCTGAACACCGCGAACACCGATCTGCACAACACCGTCTTCGTACTCGTCCACGGCGCCTGGCACGGCTCGTGGCAGTGGTCGGCGACGCAGCGCGCACTCTCCGGCCTCGGTGCCGCGAGTGTGGCCGTCGACCTGCCCGGGCACGGCTTCGACGCTCCCCTGCCCAGTGGGTACCTGCTGCCTGGTCGGCCGGGACTGCTGACCGAGAGGTCGCAGCTCGCCGAGGTGACGATGGACGACTGCGCCGATGCCGTCCTGGACACACTGCGCCGGGTCCGCCGTTACGGCCGTGTGGTGCTCGTCGCCCACAGCGCGGGCGGCGGCCCCGCGTCGCTGGCCGCAGAGCGCGAGCCCGAGCTGGTCGACCGCATCGTCTACCTCTCCGCGTTCGTCCCCGCCGGCCGCGCCCGGTTCATCGACTACCTCGGCGCCCCCGAGAACGCCACCGCACGGGGTCAGGGCCTCAACCTCGGTGATCCCGAGGCACTTGGCGCCGTACGGATCGACCCGCTTTCGCCGGACCCCGCCTATGTCGAGGAGTTGCGGCAGACCCACTACCACGACACGCCCGCCGACCGCTTCGACCGTTGGCGCTCCGCGCTCAGTCCAGACCTGCCGCTGGCCGTACCGGCGACCCCTGTCATCCTGACCGGGGCGCGGTGGGGGCGTATCCCGCGCACCTTTCTGCGCTGTGCGGAGGACCGGGCGCTGCCGCCGGCCGCACAGGATCTGATGATCGCGGAGGCCGACCGGGCCATGCCGGGCGAGCCGTTCACCGTCCGCACCCTGCCGGGCAGCCACAGCCCGTTCGCCGCCCGGCCGCAGGAACTCGCCGAGGCCCTTGTCCGGTGAACGGCGGCCGGGCCCCATACCGCTGATCTGGATCAGGCGTTGCCGTTGAGCATCGCGTTGACGAGCTCTGCAGCGTAGCTGTCGGCGAGGGCGTCCATCGCGGCTTTGGTGGCGAAGTAGGGCGCCAGGAACGGAGGATGGCCACCGCGGGTCGAGGAGGACCCGGTCCGGCAGCATGCTCGCGGCTGCACGCCCGAGTCCCGCGCGGCCCTCCGCAGCGGCGTCCCCGGTCTTCGCCACGACTGCACCGTTCCGCGTGGACTTCGCGCCGTACGAGCGCCTCTAACCTGGCGGGACCTCGACTTCCACTTCGACCAGGGCTTCGCGCTCCCGGAGAAGTGCCATCAGTACCGAACGGGTGTGAGGAAGTCTCCGAGGGCGGCTGCGACAGCGCCGGGGGCTTCCGCGGGGAGCAGGTGGCCGACACCGGGGATGGTTGTCAGCGTTGCGTGCGGGATGTGCGGCAGGAGACACTCGCGCAGGACGCTCGGCGGTTCCACCGCATCGTTCTCCCCGGCCAGCACGGTCACCGGCACCTCGATGTCGCGTGCGGCGGGGGTGATGTCCTGTGCGATCCCGCGCAGCGGCCACTCCTGCCGGGCCTCGGCGCCGGCGGCGAGGCTGTCACGGATCGCAGTGGTCCGCACCGCCTCGGCCAGCGGTGCGGCGGTCAGGACATGGTCGAGGACATACTGCACCGTCTCGGGTGCGTCGTAGGCGTGGGACAGGCCCTGCCGGTACTCCTCGGTCACCGTAGCGGGCGGCTGCGGCGGCGCGGGCGCGACGAGCACCAGGCGCGTCAGGTGGGCCGGTCGGCGTGCCGCGAGGAGCTGGCTGACTTTGCCGCCCATGGAGTGACCGACGAGGACGAACGGTCCCGGCACGCAGGCGTCCACCACCGTGGCGAGGTCGTCGGCGAGTTGGTCGAGGTGGTAGGGCCCGGGCAGCGACCGCGAGGTGCCCCAGCCGCGCTGATCGAAACGGAGTGTCGCCTGCTCGGGCGGCAGGTGGCCGACCACGCCGTTCCAGGTGTCGGCAGAGCCGCCCCAGTAGTGGACGAACACCAGCGTCGGTCCGGTGCGGCCCCCGCCCCGCACGTCCAGGGCCCCGCCGGCCACAGGAACCCGCATTGTCGTTTCCGTCATCGTTACACCTCTCACTTCGGTCGCACCGAACGACCGCTGTCGTTCCGCGCAGCCTCGAACGGGTAGCCTCTGCCTGCCAGGCTCGAAATCGACCCTACGAGAGGCGATGTCCGCGCTTCGGTGGAAAAGAGCACAGTCATTGTGGAAAACGGACACGGCGGTGTGCGGCAGGTGCGCTACCTGCCGGCGATCGGGTCGGCGTACGGCGTGGAGGCCCTCGACTTCGCCGCGCTGCGGTCCATGGACACCCACCACCGCCGCGTACTCCCGCAGCGGCCCGACTTCCATGTCTTCGCCCTGGTCGTCTCGGGCGCCGGCGCCCACGAAGCGGACTTCCACAACTACCGACTGACGGAAGGCAGCGCCGTGTGGATCCGGCCCGGCATGGTGCACCGCTGGAGCGACATCGATGCCTGTGACGGTCCGATGGTCCTCTTCCGTCCCGGCTTCCTGTCCGGCTTCACCGCGGCAGAGACCACCGCCCCGGCGTGCTGGCATGTGGACCCGCAGCGCCTGGACCTCGCCCTGCTCGCAGCCGAGCACCTCGGCCGCGAACACGACGCGACAGCACGCACACCACGCCTGGCGTCTGCCGCACTGCTTTCCCACCTGCTGGCAGCACTCATGCTGCGCGCGCTGCCCGACACCCCGGCACCAACCCGCGGGAATCGTTCCAGCAGCAGATCCGCGGAGGTGTTCCGCGCCTACCGAAGCGCCGTCGAAGAGCACTTCACCCACTGGCACCACGTGGCCGACTACGCGCAGGCACTCGGCTACGATGTGCGCACCCTTACCCGGGCAACGCGCGCGGCCACCGGCACAGGCGCCAAGACCTTCCTCGACCAGCGGATCCTGCTCGAAGCCAAGAGGCTGCTCGCCCAGACCAACCTCCCCGTCACCAGCTGTGCCCGGCGCCTCGGCTTCCGGGACGTCGGAAACTTCACCACCTTCTTCCGCCGCCAGGCCGCTACACCTCCCGCCGCCTGGCGTGCAGGGTACGGAGCAGCCGACACCCGCGGGTCCTGACACTCCCGTCCGCCGATGGTTGAGGTTCTCCCGAGGTGGGGTGTGTCCAGTGAACGGCTCTGTCCCGTAATCGGTGGTAGCGCTGTGTGGTGATCCCTCGAGAAGGAGGCGGTGGCGGAGCGAGGGGAAACCGCCTTCCCGCGCGGGAAGGCGGGAAGGCGGGAAGGCGGGGGTGGGAACGGTCAGCGGCGGACGGCCGCGGGCAGAGTCCGTTCCCGGTTGGGCGCGGTGTAGAGCACCGGCCCGGTGCTGGCGGGTGTGGTGCCGGCGCGGAGGGTGAGGCCGCCGGCGATCGAGTACATGGCCTCGTCGAAGGCCTGGCCGTTGGTGGGGGTCTTGCCGACGGCGAAGATCGCCACGGCCTTGCCGTTGACCACGGAGGTGGAGACGTAGTCGCCCACCATGCTGCCCTGGGTGGTCGAGGCGATCTGGGACAGCGACATCGGGCCGGCGACGGTCTGCGCGGTGCTCCAGGTGGCGCCGCCGTTGGCGGAGGAGGTGAAACCGACCTCCAACTGGCAGGTGGACGCCGTGCAGTTGGCGTTCGGGTAGAAGTAGTAGTACAGGCCGAGCTTGGCGGTGGAGCCGGAGGTGGCGTGGTCGACGCCGAAGCCCGGGATGAAGTGGTCGACGCCGCTGCTCGTCGCGTCGATCGGTACCCGGGTGACCGCCGACCAGGTGCTGCCGTCGGTCGTGGTCGAGTACACGATGTCGTTGGCGGGGCAGCCGGAGCGGAAGCGGCAGTCCTGCCAGGCGACGTAGACCTTGCCGCCGGCGTCGATCTCGGCGGAGGGCAGGCCCTCGCCGTCGCGCAGGTCGCCGGCGACGGCGTGCGAGGAGACGTTGGCGACGAGGACGGTGGAGCCCCAGGAGGCGCCGCCGTTGGTGGAGGTGAAGGAGCGGATGGAACTGCCGTTGGTGGAGAACGGTACGACGACGGTGCCGTTCGGCTGGACCAGCGGCTGGCCGCCGAGGCCGGAGTTGGTACCGGAGGGGCTTGCCGGGGCGGACCACGTCGCGCCGCCGTCATGCGAGGTCGACATGATCACCGTGTTGCCGGAGGAGGTGATGTCGGCCTCGACGTAGCAGTTGCCGTAGTAGGGGCTGGTGGTCGTGTTGTCGCAGACGATCCACTCCTTGTCGTAGCCCTGGCCGTCGTTGCCGACCGCCATCACCGGGTTCTGCCAGGCGATTCCGTCGGCGGAGCGGCTGACGCTGACACCGGCGCCGTTGACGTTGGCGTCGATGACCAGGCCGGTGATCATCCAGGTGCCGTGCCGGGCGTCGTAGGCGACCGACGGGTCGGAGACCCTGGCCCAGCTGCCGCCGCCCTGGTAGGTGGTGATGCCGGGCAGCATGCCGTGCTGCCAGGTGGCGCCGCCGTCGGTGGAGGTGTTCCAGCTGATGTCGGAGGAGCCGCCGTCGGTGAAGCGGCCGACCTGGGCGGAGGAGACGATGGTGCTGCCGTAGGCGAAGGTGTCGGGCTCCAGTTCGGTGGCGTGCTGGCTGGTGGAGTTGGTGAACGGGTCCGCGCTCACCTGCACCAGGCCCGAGCCGGCCGTCCCGTTGACCGTGAGAGTGAAGGTGGCGGTGTGGGTGGCGGAGCTGCCGGTGCCGGTCACGGTGATCGGGTACGTCCCGGACGGGGTGCTCGCGGCGGTGGAGACGGTCAGCGTGGACGAGCCTCCGGCGGTGACCGAGGACGGGCTGAACGCGGCCGCGGCGCCGGCGGGCAGACCGCTCGCCGACAGCGCCACCTGTTGGGCCGCACCGGCGGTGACGGTGGTGGAGACGGTGGAGGTCGCGGCCGCTCCGGCGTTCACGGTGGCCGAGGTGGGGCTGTTCGCGAGGGAGAAGTCGTTCGCGGCCACTCCGGTGACCTGCACGTCGTCGTAGAGGGTGTACGTGGCGTCGCCGGGCCAGTTGTCGTCCTGGTTGCTCAGCGTCAGGGTGTACGTGTGGCCGGCCGTGAGGGAGCTGGTGATCTGCTTCCAGCCGGCGCCGGTGGTGCAGGTCTTGGGCAGGACGGTGCTGGTGGTTCCGGCGGTGGTGTCCTGGAGTGTGGCGGTGGCCCAGTCGTAGGTGACGGTGTCCGGGCAGGTCACGTCGTACCAGAACGACAGGGCGGGGCTGCCGGTCGGCGCGGTGAAGGACTGGCTGATCGAGGAGGTGCCGTTGGTGGGCGAGGAACTGCCGAGCATCGCGGCGTAACTGCCGCCGTGCGGGCCGCTGGTGGTGACGGAGGCGGTGCCGGTGGCGGTCCAGCCGGTGAGGCTGCCGGTCTCGAAGTCTCCGTTGCTGATCGGGCCGGCGGCGGCCGCCGGGACCGCGTTCCAGGTGGCGAGGGCGAGGGCCGCCGAGGCCAGGGCGGCGAGCGGGCGCCACCAGGCGGGCGCTGTGCGTGGGTGTCGCATCCGGGCTCCTTGCGCGGGTGGAAGGTGCGGATGACGCAGGGAGGGCCGCAGTCCGGGGGTACGGCGGCCCGCCCTGGTCGAGGCGTGCGGGATGTCAGGCGAGGGTGACGTCGTCGAACTTGGTGTAGGTGGCATCGCCCGTCCAGTTGTCGTCGTGACTGGTCAGGATGAGCGTGTAGGAGTGCCCGGCCGTGACGGTGGCGGTCTTCTGCACCCAGCCGTAGACGGTGTGGGCGGTGTTGACCGTCTCGACGATCTGGGTCGAGCCGACGGCTGCGTTCGGGTCCGGCGGCACGCCGGTCACCGAGTAGTTCGCCGAACCGATCCCGTCGAAGCTCGCGCTGGTCGAGGGGACGGACGGTCCTCCGGGCGTGCGCTGGACGACCGGGTCGGGGATGTGCGAGGCCGGCGGGTGCGGCAGCCGCTCCTCGTGGTCCTTGCCCCTGTGCTTGGGGCCGGGCGCGGGGGTGGTCGCGGCGGCGAGGTCGGGCAGCGGGGCGGTGGTGTCGTGGTGGACGGCGGCGCCGGAGTCGGCGGACAGCTGGGCCGGCGACGCGGACGGGGCCGCGTGGGCGGGGGAGCTTCCGAGCCAGAGACCGGGCAGGGCGGTGAGGAGGGCCGCGAGCGCGGCGATCCGTCCTCTTCGCGCGGATGGCAGGGGGGAGCGTGGCACTGAACATCCTTTCGGCAGCCGGGGATCGCCCGACAGGTGAGGGGGGTGAAGGACGTTCACGCAGAAGTGCACGCGTGTTCGCAACTCGGAAGTGTGACGATGGACATGACATCGCACAAGATGTGCGACAAAATCTCATGAGGAGGCAACACGGCCGTCACCGTGTTCACGGTCAAAGGGCGTTGAGCAGGCGCGTGCATGCGACGCCCACGTCCACCAGTGCGATCGAGGCTCCCAGCAGCAGCCCTGCGGTCGGCCAGGCCCGGTGCCAGCGGCTGCGCGGACGCTCAGCCTGGAGTGCGGTGATCCGGGCGGCGATCCGGTGCCGCGGGTAGGAGAGCGCGCGGGGCGCCCCAGGCGTACGGGCCGCGGTGGCAAGTGCGGCCCGGGCCAGCGCGCGGGTGGCGAGGGCACGTGACGAGGCCGCCTCGGCGGCGGCCTCGTCCGCCCACCGCTCGACGCCGAAGGTGATCGCGGCCCGAAGCCCGCCCAGGAGTGGATTGACGGCCACCGCGATGTCCGCCACCGCCGCATAGCGATGATGACGGTGCACCAGGTGCGCGCGCTCATGGGCGATCAGGACGGCACGCTCGCCGGCGTCCAGTGCCCGCAGCATTCCGGACGTCGCCACGATGCGCGGCGGCCGGCCGGGCACAGCGTAGGCGTCGGCGTGATCGTCCGCCAGGACGACCAGGTCACCTGCTGCCGGATGGTGGCGCACTGCCGCCACCGCTGCGCGCTGCCGCGCCAGGCCGTGTGTGACGAGCAGCGCGCGCACGGTGACGAGGGCCAGCAGGGTCCCCGCGGTCGCCCCGACTGTCCACGGCACCGGATCCGCCGCGGCCAGGGCGCGGGGTTCACCGTGCAGATGCGCCCGCACCGGTGGGAAGTTGGCCAAACCGGCAAGGGACAAGGCGGCCAGACCCCATGCTGTGGAGGCGGCCGCCGTCGCCGCGAGGCAGGTGAGGGCCCGGACGCCGGCCGGCGGCGCGAGGTGCCGGGATGCGCCGGGTGCCACGGCGGTCACTGCCACGGGGACGAGCAGCAGCGCGTAGACGGTGAAGTACACGGGCGGCCCCCGGTGTCGCAGTACCTACTCGTGGATGTCGAGCAGGTCTCGCAGTGCCCGTTCGTCCTCCGGGTCGAGCCCGGCGACGAAGTGTTGCAGGACCGCCAGGCGGTCGGCGCCACGGGCGAGCGCCCGGTTCATCTGCGAGGCGGCCTCGTCGGCCGGATCCCGCCGTGGTGCGTAGACGTTCGCCCGGCCGGAGCGGTCCCGGTCGAGCAGGCCCTTGGCGTGCAGACGGCTCAGAACGGTGAGCACCGTCTTGGCCACCAGCCCCGGATCACCGAGTGCCTCGTGCACCTCGGAGGTCGTCATCGGGCGGGCCCCGGCCCACAGCACGGCCATGACTTCGGCCTCCAGCGCACCGTGCTCGCGCCGCCGCTCGCCCACGTCCCCTCCGTCCCCCACCACGGAGTGCGCACCGCTCGGTGGTGGCGAGACTCTACCCGCCCGGGGCGCCGACGATCCCCGGCGGGCGGCGGTTTCCCGGACGGCCCGGTCGGTGTGCACGGGGCGGCCGGTCGGCGCGCGCCGCGGGCACCTTCCCGGCTTCGCCCGTGAACCCGATCTGGGGCGGTGGGTCGATCTGGTCGCGGCAACCGACGAGGGTGCGCGGGGAGTCCAGGGCGACGGCGCCGACTCGCCGAGGTTTCGCTGCGCGCCCCGCTGCGCCCAGGATCGGCAGGCCGCTCTCCTCCGGGCGGGTGTAGTCGAGGGCGTAGCGGCCGGACCGCTGCGTGCCGGCCAGCAGGTCGGTGCTGGTGCCGAGCCCGGGCATGCCGACGGACCGGATCCGCAGGCCGTGCTGGTGGGACCAGACCCAGGGCGGCTGTTGCTGTTCGGGTGCTTCGGCGTGCCGTCGCCGCCACCGTTTTCAAACCCCCTGCTCACGCCGCTCGGCCTCGCCGACACTTCGGTCACCTTCGACGCGCTGCACTCGCAGACCGAGCACGGGGCGGGCTGAGCTCAGGTGGTCTGCCGCGCGCCCGCCCAGACAGCGGGGGTCCGCAGCGCCCAGGGGGCGGCCTGCTCCAACTGCCCGGCGAGCCGGAAGAGCAGGTCCTCGCGCCCGTACCCCGCGGCGAACTGGATGCCGATGGGGAGTCCGCTCGCGGGGTCGCTCTCCAGCGGGACGGACATCGCCGGGGTGCCGGCCACGTTGAACGCGGCGGTGAACGGTGAGCGGTGGAAGACCTGCCGGATCCAGCCGAGGCCGTCTGCGCCCTCGGCCCCCGCGGCGTACGTGCCCAGCGGGACCGGCAGTTCGGGCAGGGTCGGCGTCAGCAGCAGGTCGTGGCCGGTGAAGTACCGGCCGATCGCGCGCGCGACGTTGTTGCGCATCGCCAGTGCGTGGACGAACTCGGCCCCGCCGACCCGCTGTCCGTAGGCGTAGCTTGCCAGCGTCTCGGGTTCCAGGGTGGTGGAGTCTACGGGCCGTCCGAAGGCTGCGGCGAAGCCGTCGATCCAGGTCGCCAGGTTGGTGCTCCAGAGGCGGGCGTTGGCCAGGACGAACTCCTCCCAGTCGACGCCGAGTTCGACGCTGACCTCGGTCACGCGGTGTCCCAGTGACTCGGCGAGTCGGGCGGCGCGCAGCGTGGCGTCGAGGACGGCGCCGTCGACGGCCCGGCCGCCCCAGGGCTGCGTGACGAGCCCGATCCGCAGACTGCCGGGCGAGCGGGTGACCTCCTGCGCGTAGGGCCGCTCCGGCTGCGGGGCCGTGTAGGGGTCGCCGGCCTCGGGGCCGTGGACGAGGTCCAGCAGCGCGGCGCTGTCGCGCACCGAGCGGCTGAGGACGCCGTGGACGGCGAGCCCGTTGAAGACCTCGTCCGCGTCGGGGCCCATGGATGTCCGGCCGCGGGTCGGCTTCAGTCCGAACAGGCCGTTGGCGGCGGCGGGGACGCGGATGGAGCCCGCCGCGTCCGTGGCGTGCGCGAGCGGGACGATGCCCGCGGCGACGGCGGCGCCGGAGCCCCCGCTGGAGCCGCCGGGGCTGCGGGCCGGGTCCCAGGGGTTGCGGGTGGCGCCGTACAGGACGCCTTCGGTGGTGGTGCTGTACGCGAACTCCGGGGTTGCCGTGCGTCCGAGCGTCACCAGTCCGGCGCGGCGGAAGCGGGCCATGAGCGAGGAGTCGGCCCCGGCGACGTTCCCCGCGGCGAGCCGGCTGCCCAGCTCGGTGCGCTTGCCGGCCATCGCGACGGCGAGGTCCTTGATCAGGAAGGGCACCCCGGCCAGCGGCGTGCTGCCGGGAGTCGGTGCGTCCTCGGCGGGCCAGGTCTCCACGACGGCGTTGAGCTGCGGATTCACCGCGTCGGACGCCAGCTGGGCGGTCGCGGCGAGTTCCGCGGTGGTCACCTCGCCGCGGGCCACCAGCTCGGCCAGGCCGATGCCGTCGTAGGTCGCGTACTCGGAGAGCTTCATCTTCGTCCGTTCCGTTCCGCTCGGGAGGCTCGACATCCGATTCGCTATACCGATCGGTATCTGATGAGACCGATCGGTATCGCAAAGGACTGGTCGGTACCGTAGCATTGCCGCCGTGGACGCCGTGGACAGAGTCAGCAGGCAGAGCCGGGTGGCCAAACTGCCGCCCCGGGAGCGGATCCTCGACGCGGCGGAGGAACTCTTCTCACGCGAGGGGATCAAGGCGGTCGGCGTCCAGGCGATCGCCGACCGGGCCTCGACCACCAAGATGGCGCTGTACCGGCACTTCGCGACCAAGGACGCGCTGGTCGAGGAGTGGCTGCGGATCGTCGCCGCGGACTACACCGCCGTGTTCGACCGGCTGGCGCAGCAGCACCCCGACGAGCCTCGGGAGCAGATCCTGGGCATGGCCCGGTTCATCGCCGACGGGCTTCCGGGGCTCTCCCACCGGGGCTGCCCGTTCATCAACTCCCTCGCGGAGCTGCCCGACCGCACTCACCCGGCGCGCCGGCTGATCGAGGCCCACAAGGCCGGCCAGCTGCGCCGTCTTACCGACCTGTGCGCCCGGGCCGGGCTACCCGACCCGGACGAGGCTGCCGCGGAGCTCACCTTCCTCCTCGAAGGAGCCCAGGTGAGCGCCCAGAACGGCAGCGTCGGGCACGCGGGCGAGCGGCTGATGCGCATCGTCCGCTCCGTCCTGCTGCGGGACGGAGCGGACGCGGCGTAGCAGGTGGCTGCGGGTCAGGCCAGGACGGCGTTGGGCGTCGCCGGGGCGGTGGCCGTTCCGCAGTGTTCGTCACAGGGTGCCGTCGGGGATCCAGGAGCCGTGGATGCCGGCGGTCACCCGCCGCGGGAGGTGGACGGTGGCGATCCGGTCGAGGCCGGCGGCGTCCAGGACGAGCAGCTGGGAGGCGTCCTGCTTGAGGTCGGAGACCACGGTCAGCAGGTAGCCGTCGTCCTCCCGGGTGCCGCCGGCCGCGGGGACGAACACCGCCTCGCTGGGCAGCCGGGCGTCGCCGGCCTGGTGGATGCGCCGCTCCCCGGTGCGGCGGTCGTACTTGACGACGCCGTACCCGCCGAAGCCGTCCTGGTCGGGGAAGGAGATCGCGTACTGGTAGCGGTTCTCCAGGCCGAGGTAGTCCTCGTTGAGGGTGGGGAACTCGATGGGGAGGTCGTCGATCACGCGCTCCTCCACGCGGCCGGCGGCCAGGTCGACGACCCACCGACGGTTGTAGGAGCGGGCGTTGGGCTCGCTGCTGCGGCCGGGAGCGCCGACCCACCAGTTCCAGGACAGCTGGAAGCCCTCGCGGTCGACGGTCGGGCCCTCCAGCACGATGCGGCCGTCGGCGTCCTCGTAGGCGTTGGCGACGTGCAGCATGTTCCCCGGCTCGATCGGGAACCAGCGGACGGCGGCGGCGCCCTGCGGCCCGCGCGGCATGACACCGATCCGGGCGGGCTGCGCGTCCTGCCAGGAGTAGGGGATGCCGGAGTGCTCGGTGGGGTCGAAGGTGACGGTTCCCTCGACGAAGACCACGTGGTTGCGGGTGAGCGCGAAGTCGTGCTTCAGGGAGGCGGTGGCGCTGGGGACCTCCGCGCTGTGGGTGATGTGCCCGTCGGCGTCGGCGACGTGGTACACCAGGAACGGCGGGAAGGGCGAGGAGCCGAAGAAGTGCAGCTCGCCGGTGACCGGGTCGCTCTTGGGGTGCGCGGTCATCGCGCTGCGCAGCTTGCCGTCGAAGTCGAACGGGCCGACCGTCTCCAGGTCCCTGGTGAGCTCGAAGGGGAAGTTGGCCTCGCACAGGGCGAGCAGTCGGCCGCCGTGCTCGATGACGTGGGTGCCGGCGGTGGAGGCGGTCAGGTCCGGGCCGTTCTCGGTCATGTACGGCGCGCCGTCCAGCGCGGGGGTGCGTACCCAGCGGTTGCGGTACCACTCGGCGCGGCCCTCGCGCAGCCGGACGCCGTGCACCATGCCGCTGCCTTTGAACCAGTGGGTGGGGGTGACGCCGGGCTTCGGGTTGTGGCTGTTGCGGACCAGGCGACCGGTCAGCTCGGGCGGCAGGGTGCCCTCGACGGTCAGCTCGGTGGCGGTCAGCTCGTCGGCGACGGGGGTGTAGTGGCCGGTCAGAAAGGGCTTGTCGGTCATGGTCGGTTCCTCAGGGTCTCGGTGCGGTGGTGCAGGGGAGCGGGCCGGACGGCGGCCGGATCGATGCGACGGATCGTCAGGCGCGCCGCTCGGCGCGGTTCTTCAGGCAGGTGAGCCAGTTCTCCAGGGAGGCGCGCAGGGCGGCGCCGAGCTGGTCGGCGTCGGCCTCCACGGGGGCGCCGCTCCAGGACTCCTCGGTGCTCACGAGCACCCGGTCGCCGGTGCGCTCGAAGGTCCACACGTGGACGCCGTCGATGCCGTGCGCGGGGCCGCCCCAGACGATCCGGGCGCCGGGCACCAGCTCGTGGATGGTGGAGGTGATGTCCAGCCCGTGGGTGCGCCAGGTGAACGAGGTGCCCTCGGCGAGCGGGCCGTCCAGGCGAGCCTGGTCGATGTCGGTGTTCCACACCGGCCAGTCGCCGATGCCGGTGTGAAGGGTCCACACCCGGTCCAGCGGGGCGTCGATCTCGGTGGACAGGCGGACGATGACGGGCGCGGCCTCGTCGATGGTGGTCATGGCGGTGTTCCTTTCGGTCGGTGTGCTGGGGGAGTGGTGGTGGATCGGGTGGTCAGTGCCGGCCGGGGACGACGGTCCGGGGCGCGGGGCCCGGGGTGGCGGCGGGGTCGGTGGCGGTGCGCCGGGTCAGGCGGGCCGCGAGCAGGGCGGCGGCGGCCAGGACGGCGGCGGAGGCGGCGAAGGCGGTGCGGTAGCCGGAGGTCAGCGCCTCCGGGTGGGACTGGTGGCCAGTGGCGTGCGCGGTGACGGTTCCTGCGACGGTCGCGAGGACGGCGAGCCCGACGGCGCCGCCCACCTGGCGGGTGGTGTTGACCAGCCCGCCCGCCAGGCCCGCGTCCGCCCCGGCGACGCCCTCGACGGACAGGGCGGTCAGCTGCACGAACGCGATGCTCAGACCGACTCCGACGAGAACACTGGGTCCGAGGACGTCGGTCAGGAAGCCGCCGTCGGCGCTGATCCGGGAGAGCCACAGCATCCCGGCCGCCTCGGTCAGCAGGGCCCCGACCACCGCGCCCCGGTTGCCGACCCGTCGGGCGAGGGCGGGGGCGAGTGCGGCACCGGCCATGTTGGCTGCCGCCAGGGGGAGTTGGCCGACCCCGGTGGTCAGCGGGTCTTCGCCGAGGACCTGCTGCTGGTAGAGCGGAAGGAAATAGAACAGGGCGATCCACGTCGAGCCGAACAGGGCCATCAGCAGGTTCCCGGCCGCCACCTTCCCGCCGGCGAACAGGCGTGGGGGAACCAGCGGGGCCGGGACGCCGCGCTCGATCCGGAGGAAGACCAGCGCGAGTGCGGCGGCGGCGACGAACGCGGCCAGGACCCGGGTGTCGGTCCAGCCGGCCCGGCGGGCCGTGGTCAGGCCCCACACCAGGGCGGTCAGGGACAGGGCACTGGCGGCGGTGCCGGCGAGGTCGAAGCCGGCCCTGTCCGCGGGAGCGGCGGACGGGACGACCATGACCGTCGCCGCCAGGACCGCGACCGTACCGATCGCCACGGCGTGAAAGATCCAGGGCCAGCCCCACGCCTGGGTCAGGAGCCCCCCGAGGACCACTCCCGCCGCACCCCCCGCACCGGAGACCGCGCCCCAGACCGCGAGTGCCCTGTTCCGGCCGGGACCTGGCGGATGGAGGCCCATGGCCAGGGCGAGGGCGGCGGGGGCGATAGCCGCCGCACCGGCGCCCTGCGCGGCGCGGGCGGCGATGAGTACACCGGGCGAGGCGGCCAGTGCGGCGGTGGCGGAGGCGGCCCCGAACGTCCCCAGACCGACGAGCAGCACCCGGCGTCGGCCCAGCAGGTCGGCGGCGCGCCCGCCGGCCAGCAGCAGCGCGCCGAAGGCCAGGCCGTAGGCGTTGACCACCCAGGTGGTGGCGGCGTCGGAAAGGCCGACGCCGCCACGGATCTGCGGCAGCGCCACGTTGACGATGGAGGTACCGAGCATGACGGTGAACTGGCCGGCGGCCAGTACCGCGAGGACGGCGCCGGGAGGCGGTTTGCGCATGGGGAGTCCTGACGGGCCGGTGGGGGACGGGGAAGGCGGCGGCGTTCAGCGCGGGGGCGCGTGCGGCGCCGTTCAGCGCGGGGCGCGTTCGGCGGCTGACTTCAGGTGGAGGAGCCACTGGAGCAGGGACTGGTCGAGCGCCTGCCCGATGCCTGCGGGATCGGCTCGCACGGACGCGCCGTCCCAGGACTCCTCCGTGGCGACGAGGGTCGCTCCTGCCCGAGGCGTGAGCGTCCACTGATGGATGGCGGTGATGCCCTGGGACGGACCGCCCCACAGGACCAGGCGGGGCGCCTCGACCGCGTACACCGTGGAGGTGATGTCCAGTCCGGCGGTCCGCCAGTGGAACACAGCGCCCGGCGTCAACGGGGTCAGCGCCCGGGCCTCGGCGATGTCCGGCTGCCAGGCCGGCCAGCCGGGCACGGAGGTCAGCAGGTCCCAGACAGCGGTGGCCGAGGCACTGATCGGCAGTTCACGACGGGCGACGACCGGAGCGGCCCGGTCGATGCCCGGGGGCGTGTTCTTCATGGGCTCGAGTCTCGTCCGACCGGCCCCGCCCCCTCATCGGCGAAAGTCACCTAGGCGACTGCCTAATCCCCGCGAAGACGGCTACCGAGACCTGCGGCGGCAGCGGCCCCGCACGATCGGTCGACCTCCCGAACACCACACGCACGCGGTCGGTTGGACGAGCCCGCTACGTCGCCTGGCCGAGGACGGCAGCGAGCTGGCGGCGGGAGGTGATGCGCCGCGGGCGGGCCCGGCTGTGCGCCGCTACTTCCTGACGGGAGGTGGGCGATGCCGCAGGGGCCGCGCAGCTACGTCGAGGCGATCCCGGGCACGCTGCTTCCCCACGGCATCCTCGGCGCCTCCTGCACGACCGTCCGGGACGTCCCGGACGAGGGGATCCACGAGCTGAACGGCGTCGAGTGGACGGCGCTTGGCTGCTGCCGGGTGCGGGTGTGGACCGACCCGCGCGAGTCCGATCGGCCCGGGCCGCCGCAGCCGAAGGAGTTCTGCCGGCCGGAGGTTGAGCACGCGGCGCCGATCCACGTGTACGCCGACGCGGAGTGTTCCGCCCCGGGCTGGGGGTACGCGGAAGCCCGCACCCACACCGAGGCGAGGCTGACGCTCGGTGAGCAGGACGCCGTTGAAGCGGGGTTCCGGCGTTCCGAGCTGACCGCCGACGCGGTGGATCTGACTCCGGCGGCGGGGCCGCTGAGCGTCGCCCAGGGCGTGGCCGTCGTGGAAGGCTGCCTCCCGGAGTCCTACGGCGGCGTCGGCACGCTGCACGTGCCGGCTGGCGCCGCGGCCCGTTGCACCGTCCGGACCCGCCGGTTCACGCACCATGTGCCGGGGGGCCAGCTCTTCCTCAAACCATGGACGGTTCTGAGTGGTCGTCCGATCTTCTCGGAGAAGGGCGCACCATGGCGCGCGCGATCGTCGACGCGTTCCTCTCTGACTCCAGGTGGAGCGACGACGGTCCGCCGGTGTACGGGCCCGGGCGGCAGGCCGATCCCGCCAGCCGCTGACCGTGTCGAGGGTGAGACACCGGAGCCGGTGGCGGTCGACGGGCCTGGTCCGCAGCCGGGAATCGCGGTTGTCGACCAGGTCACTCCGTTACGGTCAGGCACTCGTCAAGCAGGTCGACGACGTCGTGCCAGGCTCGCTGTGCGTGCCGTGGGTGGTAGCCGACGCCGGGGACCACGGGGTGGTCGACCGGCGGGTGGTGGAAGGCGTGCAGGGCCCCGCCGTAGACCACGAGGCGCCAGTCGACGCCGGCGGCCTGCATCTCGGTGGTGAACGCGTCCCGTTGCGCGGGCGGCATGATCGGGTCTTCCGACCCGACCCCGGCCCACACCGGGCAGCGGATGCGCGCCGCCTCGCCCGGTCGGCCCGTGGTCAGCGCGTTGACCGTCGCGATCGCGCGGAGGTTGACGCCGTCGCGCCCGAGTTCCAGCCCGACGGCGCCCCCGGTGCCGTAGCCGACGGCGGCGATCCGGTCGGGGTCGGTCCGCGGCTCGGCGCGCAGCACGTCGAGCGCCGCATGACCGATGCCCCTCATCCGGTCGGGGTCGGCGAGCAGCGGCATGCAACGGGCCAGCATCTCCTCGGGGGCACCCAAATAGCGCCCGCCGTGAAGGTCGAAGGCCAGCGCTACGTATCCCAGCTCGGCGAGAGCATCGGCCCGGCGGCGCTCGACGTCGCTGAGCCCCATGCCCTCTGGCCCGAGCAGTACCGCGGGCCGGCGATCGACTCCGGCCGGGAGTGCGAGGTGCCCGATCATCGTCAGACCGTCGGCCGGGTACTCGACCGTGCGCGTTGTCATCGTCGTCATGCGACTGGACTGTAGTGATCGTCGAGTCCGGTCGGGCCGCTGTTCTGCCGCTGGCAGAACAGCGCAGGTGTTCCTCCGAAATCCGGCGATGGCTCACCAGCCGTCCCAAGCCCCGTTTCTGCGGCAGCGGTTTCGGATCACCTGCCGAGCAATGCTCAGGACTTGTGGATCGGTTCCGGAAGGGCACGCGGAGGGCGTACCTTCGCGAATGATCCTGTGATGGTCACCGAGCAGGCCCGCGTTCGCAGCGCGGGTCGGGAGGCACGCCCAGTGCTCAGCGTAGTCACTGCCGACGGTTCCACCGAGTCCGGCTCCCTGGTCGACGAGATCGTGCGCGAGGGAGCCCGGCGCATGCTCGCCGCCGCCCTGGAGACAGAAGTCGACCAGTACACAGCCGAGTTGGCGGCCGAGACGGACGGAGCCGGCCGCCGGCTGGTGGTCCGCAACGGCCAACACCGACCGCGCACGGCCCTGGGTCCGCTGCTGCCCGTTGACCCTGCCACCCTGCCACTCCGCCGGGCAGCGGGAGGACTGCTGCAGCGGTGGAGTGGCCTTCGTGGTGGCCGCTCTGCTCGTCGCTGCCCGATCAGGCGTCCTGCGGCGGAAGGATCTCCTCCAGTGCTTTCGCGCAGTCCTGGGCGGCTTGGGCCGAGCGGGGAAGCATGGCGTTCTCGTAGGCCAGGACGGCGTCCTCGATGCTCTTCTCGGTGATGAGGGCGTGGGCGAGGTCGCTGCCGTCGAGCATGGCGAGGTTCGCGCCGAGGCCCACGGGCGGCATCAGGTGCGCGGCGTCGCCCAGCAGAGTGAGGCCGGGCGCGTGCTCCCAGGTGTGCGTGACGGGCAGGACGAACACGGGCCGGGCGATGAATCCGCCCTCGCTGTGACGTACGAAGTCGAGCAGGCTCCCGTCCCAGCCGTCGAGCAGGTTCACCAGGTGCGCGCGCACGGCTTCGACGTCGTCGAGTGACACGCCCGCCGCTGCCTGCCAGTCCTGCGGTGCACGGAAGGCGATGTAGACGCGGATGTGGCCTTCGCCGTTGCGCTGGGCCAGCAGGGCCTTGGCGCCGGTGGTCGCCAGCATGGTGCCGTTGCCGACCAGGGCGGCCAGCGCGGGGTGGCGGGTGTCGCAGTCGGTGAAGCCGGTCTCGATGAAGGTGACGCCGCTGTAGGCGGGTGTGGCGTCGGACACGGACGGGCGCACGCGCGACCAGGCACCGTCGGCGCCGATCACCAGGTCGGCTTCCTCCGTGCTCCCGTCCTCGAACAGCAGCCGCCAGGTGCCGTCTCCGATCGCACTGGCGGCGGTCACGGCGCGGCCCCACCGGACGGTGCCCTCGGGGAGGGAGTCCAGGAGGAGGGACCGCAGTTGGCCCCGGTCGATCTCCGGGCTGTCGTCGTCGTGGCTGGGCGGCCCGGGGACGGGCAGGACGGCTGCGGTGGCGGGGTCGAGTATGCGCCACTCCTGGCTCTCCGGGCGGGCCAGAGCACGGAATCCGTCGATCAGACCCGCCGCCCGCAATGCCACCTGTCCCGTACCGGAATGGATGTCGAGGCTGCCGCCCTGGGGGCGGGCGTCGGCGGAGTCCTCGCGTTCGAAGACGGTGACCGACCGGCCGTTACGGTGCAGGACGCGGGCACAGGCGAGGCCGCCGAGGCCGGCGCCGACGACGGCGATGCGGGCGTTGGTGGTGGAGCGCATGGGACGTCTCTCAGTGGGTTGAGGGGCTGCCGGCAATTCCGGCGCTCCCCACGAAAACACGGGCCGACCGAGCGAGGCCAACGATTAATCAGACTTCCCGCGACGCCGGACCCGCTGATCTTTTGACCTACGCCGTCGTGAACCGTAGGACAGGCAGAGCCGTCTTGCCCCGTTGGAAGTTGAGGAGTCGTCGTGCACACCGTTGCGGTCCTGGCACTCGACCAGGTCATCCCGTTCGACCTCGCCACCCCACTGGAGGTGTTCACCCGGGTCCGGATGCCGGACGGGCGCCGCCCCTACCGGGTGCGTGTGTGCGGACCCGGGGCGCAGGTCCCGGCTGCGGGATTCGTGATCACCGCCCCCTGGGGGCTGGAGGAGCTGGCCGACGCCGACACCGTAATCGTGCCAGGTCGTGCGGAGGCTGCGCCCCCGCCGGGTGAGGAGGTGCTGGAGGCGCTGCGCGCGGCGGCGGCCCGGGGCACCAGGATCGCCTCGATCTGCGCCGGCGCCTTCGACCTCGCCCTGACCGGACTGCTCGACGGGCTGGCGGCGACCACCCACTGGGTCGCCGCCGCCGAGCTGGCGCGGCGCTTCCCCGCGGTAGAGGTGTGCCCCGACGTCCTCTACGTCGACAACGGGCAGTTGCTCACCTCCGCAGGCGCCTCGGCAGGGCTTGACTTGTGCCTGCACATGATCCGCCGCGACTTCGGCTCCGCGGTGGCCGCCGACGCGGCCCGGATGGCCGTCGCCCCACTGGAGCGCGAAGGGGGCCAGGCGCAGTTCGTCGTCCATTCCCAGCCACCGGTTCCGCGGGGTTCCACCCTCGAACCGGTGCTCGCCTGGTTGGAGGAGCACCTCGATGAGGAGCTGACGCTCGACCTCATGGCCCGTCGCAGCGGTATGAGCGGGCGCACCTTCAGCCGACGGTTCCGTGAGCAGACCGGCGCCACACCGCTGCAGTGGCTGCTACGGGCCCGGATCCGGCGGGCGCAGTTCCTCCTGGAGAACACCGACCACACCATCGAGCGCATAGCCGACCAGACCGGATTCGGTTCCCCGACCGCCTTCCGCGAGCGCTTCAAACGAGTTGCCGGCACCACCCCGCACAGCTACCGCGCGGCCTTCCGCAGCCGCGAGCGCAGCTGAGGGGCCTGCGCCGGCCGCAGGGGCGTCGCAGCTGCGTCGACGCGGTGCCCTCACGCGTCCGGCGAGCAGTCCCGGGCGGCGGCGCGCGCTCCTGGCGAGATCCCGTTGGAATCTGTCACTCGGGCCCGTCCCCGCTGTGCGCACGCGCTCCTAGCATCGAGGCGAAGCCGGTCATCCCCGGCTTCCCACCCGATGAAAGGCGCTCACATGCACGCCCAGATCGTGCTGTTCGACGGGTTCGACCCGCTCGACGCCGTCGCACCGTTCGAAGTCCTCCACGCCGGCGCAACCGCCTCCGGGGGTGCGGTCAGCGTGGAACTGGTCAGCGCCCAGGGCCCGAGAGAGGTGGTCAGCGGCACCGGCGGCCTGTCGCTGCGCACCACCGGCCTCCTCGACCCCCGCCGTCCCGGCGTCGTCCTCGTGCCCGGTGCTTCCGGACGCCTCGGGGATCCCGACGACGTTGCTGGCCCCGATGACGACGGCGAGCAGCAGGACACCGTTGCGGTCCGGCTGGCGCGTGCGTCGGACTCCGAACTGCGGGCGCTGCTCAAGGCCGCCATGGAGGAGCCGCGGATCACCGTGGCGACGGTCTGCGGCGGCGCGCTGGTCCTGGCCATGGCCGGCCTGCTCCAGGACCGCCACGCGACCACCCACCACCTGGGCCTGGACCTCCTCGACGCGACCGGCGCCCACGCCGTACGCGCACGCGTCGTCGACGACGGCGACCTGGTCACCGCCGCCGGGGTCACCTCCGGACTCGACCTAGGCCTGTACCTGCTGGAACGCGAAGTGGGCCCGCAGATCGCCCACGCCGTCGAGGAGTTGTTCGCCCACGAGCGCCGCGGCACCCCCTGGCGCCCCGGCGGTCCCGCGCCCGCCGCCTTCTGAACGCTCCACACCCCCGCACGTCACGAGTAAGGAAACGCTACTTCATGTCCACCGACATCCAGGGTGTTTGGGACCTGACCATCGCCACGCCCATCGGGCGGGTCCGACCCGTCGTCGAACTGCGCGCCCATGAAGGGGAGTTGATCGGCACCGCGCGAGGCACGGGTGAGACCTTGCCCCTGCGGGACATCGTCCTCGACGGTCACCGGCTCACCTGGAAGCAGTCCATCACCCGGCCCGTGCGACTCGACCTGACCTTCACCGTCATCGTCGACGGTGACACGCTCACCGGTACTTCCAAGGCCGGTCGCCTCCCGTCCTCGAAAGTGACCGGCCTACGCCGCCGCGACGACGAAGCCGGGCCGGCGTGAGAGCCGCACCACGCGCCAGGACGGCGGCCACCGCCGTGGCGGTGACAGGGACCCCCACCCTGGTGTTCCTGGCGGCCAACGGGGGCGGCGGCCCGCGCTCCGCTTCCGTCGCAGCGACGGTCACCGCCGTGCTCGTCCTCGGGTGGCGGCTGCGCGCCCGCCAGCACGTCCCGCACGCGGTCGTCGGCGCCCTGCTGGCCACGGCGTGCGCGGGCGTGGCCGCCTGGACGGGTCAGGCACGAGGGTTCTTCCTGCTCCCGATGGCGCTCCCGGCTGTGGCGACGGCGGCATGCCTGCTGTCCCTCGCGGCCGACCGCCCCCTGGCCGGGCTGGTCGCCAACAGAGTGGTGGGCGGCCCGCCGGGGTGGCGCTCGAACCGCGTGCTGCACCGCTTCTACGCGGTGTCAACCGTCGTGATCGCGCTGGTGAGCCTCGCGAGCCTGGCCGCGCAGGTGGCACTGTACCGCTGGAGCGATGTCGCCTGGCTGGGGCTTCTGCACGTCCTCATGGGACCGCTGTGGGCCGCCATCACTGCACTGTCCCTCCTGCTGGCCCGCAGGACGGTCACCCGTCAGCGGGACGCCGCCGCTGACGGCCGCACTCGCTGAACCGGTGACCGGCTGGAGCGCACCCGCACCGCCGCACTCGCACTGCGCGGCGCCGAGCAGTACCGGCCCGCGCGGCCCGTCGTACGGCGCAGCCGGTTCTGACGGGACCGGCCCCGCCCAAAGGTGTCCTTCGGGAGCGCGCGTCACTTGCAGCCGGCGTCCACGACGTAGCGGATCGCGTCCACGATCTCCAGGCGCGGGTGCTTCCCCGACCGCCCGCCGGCCTTCGTCGCCGCCCGGCCGCACCACCGGGAACAGCCCGGCGTGGCCCCGTGTTCGGCGGGGTGGTGCGTCGCTGAACCGGGCATGGACGAACGTCCCACCTGGACTTCCCTTCCTGGATCGACAAGATCCAAGTGTCAGGGTGTCCACGTCACCAGGCAAGGCTCACGTCTGACGTTCGGCTCTCACCCCGAGTGCCGGGCTGTCACCCGGCCAGTGCCCACCCTGAAAAGGATCAGCGTGCCACGGCGGAGCCGGCCTTCGGAGTGTCGTCCGAAGGCCGGCAGCGCCGCCGGGTTGATCAGGCGGTGTAGGTCATGGTTCCGGCGGACGCCGTGCCACCCGGGGTGGTCACGGTGACGTTGACGGTGGTGCTCGGGGTCCCGGCCGGGATGATGCCGGTGATGACGGTACCGGTGTTGGTGGTCACCGTCGCCGGGGTGGCCCCGAAGGTCACGGTCGCACCCGTGAGGTCGGTGCCCGTGATGGTGAACACGCCACCGCCGGCCGGGATGCTGACCACCGGAGTTATGGGCGTGGTGACGACCGGCGGCGCGGACGAGAGGTAGGTGAAGCCGCCTGGAACACTCGCCGATCCACCGGGGGTGGTCACCACCACGGGGACGTTGCCCGCGGCGTGCGCCGGGGTCAGGCCCGC
>NZ_JBIRJC010000057.1:0-33117 GCF_044329365.1 Kitasatospora sp. NPDC017646
TTCTGCAGCGTGCTCTCGTGCACGCCCAAGTCCCGCGCGACCTCCGCGGCCGACTTCCCGGTCTCCGTCACGATCCGTACCGCCCCCGCGCGGAACTCCGCGTCGTACGAGCGCCTCTTCCCCGCCATGACCCTCAACTTCCCCGCTGGTCACGACTCCACGCTACGAGGGGAATGTCACTGACACCATCCCCAGCACCCACCGACACCCCGGGGCGATCCCTGTCGTCGGCCGCCAAGGCGCCAACTGCGGAGAGTTCTTCAGCAAGTCGTCGGTCTTCACGTAAAGTGCGGTCGCGAGAGAGTCCAACTCTGTCTTCACACTGACGTTGGACGCTCTCGCCTCTCAGCCGCACGGATTCGGTGGAATCGGTCAGCGCGGACGACGGGGTCGGCAGCCGCGCACGCCCGTCGAGAGCATGCCGATCCCGAGCACCACCCACATCAACACCCACGATCCGACCATCGTGATCTCGGGCTTCCTGTCGGTTACGTGATGACGCCTGTCCTGCCAGGCCGCCGGGTAGAGGCGGCAACGACCCACCCACCGCGGAGCGGGCCGCAGTGGTTGGCTGAGCGCGGCGCGCTCCGCTACCGCACCCTGGCCAGCGCCCGGCGGCGCTGGACCCGCCTACCTTGCGGGGGGCTCCTCCCCCCGCGCCCCCCACCAGCCCTGCGCGGGCTGGACATGCGCTGCCGCCTGGCCTGCGCTTCGCGCACCACCGGGCCGAAGACGGCCCGGTTGGCCAGTTGCCATCGGCACTCGGCGGCGAAAGTCTGAAGGTGATGCACAGACCTTGCGAACCAAGCTGCCCACTCTCGAGCCCTGCCGCGGTCGAGCCTGAGGTTCCGTCGAGTCCTTGAGAGCCCCCAGTGGCCAGCTATCAGCAGGAGGTACTTATGTGCGGGCCTGGGTCGGTGGATAAGACTCCGCACTGCTGGCGTGCTGTTGTACGGGCGGGGCCCGTTGTCGGATGAGTATGGAAAGGGCCCTCTGGGGCCCGGTTGCAGCGGCAGTCGCAATTCCGTGATCGGCGGGGTGAGGGTTACAGGCAGCCGACCGTGCGTGGATGGCTCATCCTCAGCCCGGGTGGCGGCAGCGGCAGGGATCGCGGCCTGGAGGGGTCGGCGGTCAGCCTGTCGCTCGCGCGCTTTAAGGAAAAGAGGGGCAGAAGTTGATCATGCCTCTGACCTGCAAAGATGTGAATCTTGCTGTCGTGCTTTCACGACACTCGCGCCCCGGTTTGTCGTGACGGCATCGACAAATCCGACGCTGACTCACCATATTTGGTGAGTCAGCTGACGCACGGCCACGAGGTTCCAGGCCACCAAGGGGAGCATTTCCCTCCCTGCCTGAGTTACTGCAGGAGGCCTCGCGCACGCGCGCGAACAAGGAAAAGAGAAGCCGAATGCGATCACCGCGCTGACCTGCGGAAACGCTGATTGCACTGTCGTGACTTCACGACACTTCGACCTCCGGCAGGGTGGAACAGTCCGTGATCGAGCTGAGCCGGCAGCGCTTGCCGGTGGTGTCGTGCAGACGCGACAGAGACTCACCAAATTCGGTGAGTCAAACCGAACTGTCGTGGGATCACGACACTGACTCACCGAAAACAGTGAGTCGACTGTACTTTTTTGGTTAGTCACGCTACGTTGCGGATCAAGCGCGCCCCGAAAGGCTGACCATGACCCTCCCTGCCCGGAAGCAACCGGCGATGCCACAGCCGGCAACGCCGACGCGTAAGCGCGGCGATGGCATGTCCGTGGAGCAGAGACTCGCCGAGGCGATGTCCGTGGCGGTGGGCAAGACCACCAAGGGCCGTGGCAGCGCACCGGTAGAGGTGACGGCGACCGCGCGTTACCGCAACCCCCACCTGATGATGGGCAACCTCGGCTTCAGCGTGGTCTCCAACGCCTTCATGTCCCGTGTGCTGGCGCCGGTGGTCGCTGCCCGAAACATGACTCCCACCGAAGTCGCAGTTCTGCTGTACTGCATGGGTGAGCAGAAGCAGGGGTTCGTGTCGATCAAGAAGCAGCAGGACGTCGCTGACTTCCTCGTACTGCCGCGCACGAACGTCTCCTCCGCCCTCGGGCGCCTGGAGGAGTGGCACATGATCCGGAAGGTCAACCGCACTAAGATCCAGGTGAACCCCACCCTGTGCTTCAACGGGAACGGCGATCTCCAGCAGGAAGAGCTGACTGCGGCCCGACTGCTCCAGGCCAGCCCCGGGGACTTCCCGGATCTTGTGGTTCCACCGCCCCGAGCGAAGAAGGGTAGCTCGTCATGATCATGCGGACTGAGGTCTGGGAGACGATCGGCGAACTCGGCCTGCCTGGCTCGGCGTTCAAGATGTTGACGCATCTCGTCAGCAAGAAGCAGAAGCCCGGTGGAGTCATCGAGGACTCTCAGCAGGATCTGGCCGAAGAGCTGGGCATGCACCCGAACGTGGTCAGCCGAGCCATGCGCTCGCTCACCGCGGCGAACGTCGTACTGCGACCGGGCCGCTACACCTACAGGCTTCACCCGTTCGTCGCCGGCTACCAGAACGAGACCGAGATGAACGAGGCAATCGCGCAGGCCCTGGAGGACATCGAGAACGGTGAGCTTCAGATGATCAGCGTCCCGCGCAAGCGACACCTGGCCGCCGTCAGCTGACGGGCGGCTGGCAGCGGGGGCGAGCCCAGGCTGGGCTCGCCCCGTTCGGCTTTCCGGGCCCGCGTCCCCAGACGCTGCCGGAGCTCCGGGCAAGCCAAGCTCCTCAGATCCGGCGGCCAGCTCACCGGCGGATCTGCGGCCGCCGACTGGTGGCTTCTGCCACTCAGCGTGAATCGGTCCTGAGTAGAAGCCGTAGAGCAGAGATGTCCGGCATGGGCTGCCGTCCCACTCGGTAGCCCCGACGCTGAGCTGCGAGCGCAGCTTGCGAATCCCCACCGGCCCCAGGATGGCGGCGGCACCGGTCTCAACCTGGCGGGGCCGCCAAGCTAGCGCCCTCTCACAGGTCAGGACTACCGGATCCACCCGACCGCCGTCGGGTAAACGGCTCCGACATGATGCCTTTCAGGTTCAGTAATGTTGCATCATGAGCCGACTGCGGTCGGGTGGGGCCAGAAAGCAATCAATACCCGGGGGAGTGTGATGACGGCCGAGCAGGTCGACGGTTGTGACGAGGGGCGACCCCGGCGGCTCAGGCGGTGGCAGCGGCTGGGGGTGGCGGCGCTTGCGATCGGGGTGCTAGCGGGGGCTTGGCCGGCCTGGCAGGAGTGGCGGCCCAATTCCTTCGCCGCAGTGCCCGCAGTCTCGTGTTACGGAACGCTGGATGAGCAGACGCTGCGCGCGTTTATGGTGAACAACGAGGACGTCACGGCGACGCAGGGTCCACTGCGAACGGCCCACCAGGACGACGTCGCCAAGATGTTGGGCGGCTGTAGTGGCAAGCAGGGCGAACACCAGCTGGTGAGCGCGATTGTGAACCAGAACGGAGGCTATCCCGAGCCCCCGGCGACGGGCATGCCCGCGCCGAAGCAAATGCCCTCGCTACTCCTGCAGTCAGTCTTCTTCGCCCACGACGAGGACCGCGGTGGGTACTTCACCAGCGAAGGCACCAGAGTCTACTTCCGCTGCTGGACCCAGCCCCATGAAGCCGACCACTTCTCGGTCCCCTACTTCATGGACGTCATCGTCTTCGGCCGGGCCACCGGTTACGGCAGCGGTCAAGGACGATTGACTTCCCACCAGCGCCAGCTGCTGGCCAACTCGGCCTTGAAACTGGCCAAGGTGGTCTCCACGGAGCTGCGTTGCGATGCCGGTATCCAGCTTCCGGCCGAGCCCCCAGCGGACTCCTATGGCCCCGCGACGACCGACTGGATGACGCCGGTGGCATGAGCGGCAAGTCGCCCCAGACCTGTCGCAGTAGTTCCACCGCGCGCAGAGCGCTGCTCGCCCTCGGCATGCTGGCGACCTTCCTCATCTCCCCCGGCCCAAGCAGAGCGACACCTATCGTGCTTCGACACACGTAGCCCCGTGAGCCCCCGACCAGCCCGAGCACGACGACGATGACCTCGTCTCCCTCACCCTCGGCGCGCCGCCCCCGCTCACACCGCCCGAGCACGACGACGATGACCTCGTCTCCCTCACCCTCGGCGCGCCGCCCCCGCTCACACCGCCCGAGCAGGACGAGCAGGACGAGCAGGGCGAGCAGCCGGACGTGATCTGGCACCGCCCCCAGCCGCGCCGCCCCCAGCCGCGCCGCCTCCGGATCCTGCCCGGCCGCGCCGTCTCCGGCGACCCCGCGCTCGGCCTGGCTGCGCTCGGCGTCCTGGTCGTCCTCGTGATCCTGGCACTCGCCCTCGGCCCGTACGCCGTGGCCGGGCTGCGTTGGCTGGTCGACCCGGCCCACGTGGCCCACCCGGTCGTCCGGGTCTGGCGCACCGTCAATGACCCGATCCACCATTTCCTCACCGACCGCGGACGGGACCTGCCTGCCGGGCCCGGCGCCCTCTACGGAACCTGGGCCACTATCGGGCTGCTGATCCTGTGGCGGGCGCTGCGCATGAGGGGTTCCGCTGCCGGCCTGGGACGTGGCCGAGCAGCTCGGTGAGTTACTCCCTGAGGTCAGGGCCCGACAAGCGCAGGCAGTGGGTGGCCATGGCCAGAAGGGCGGCTGTGGCCGGTGCAGACTTCGGCAGAGCCCTCCACCCGGTCGGGCTTCGTCGGCCCGGTGTCCGCTGCTCGTGCGGGAGTCAGGTCGTCACCCGCTACATCAGGGGCGGCCCTGGCGCGCCGCCTGACCGTTGCCTCCTTCACGGCCGCTGACACCCCCCGTGTACGCCTGCCCGCCGTCAGGAAGTGACTGCACCAGAGAGGTCACTTGGAAGGTGCGGTGGTGTAGAGGACCTGACTCTGGCCGTACTCGACGAAGTGCTCGGTGTCGAGGAGCCCGAGTCTCTCCAGCAGCCGCCGGGACCGGGTGTTCGCTGCCTGGGTGACCGCGATCAGCTGATGGTCTGGGGCCACCTGAGCGCACCAGTGGAGCGCTGTGCCAACAGCCTCTGCCGCATACCCGCGGCCTGCGTAGGCGGGGAGGAACTCGTACGAGACTTCGGCCCGGCCTGCGGCACGATGGTCTGGGTCGAGTGTTACCCGGCCCACCGCCTGGCTGGCCTTGGTGAGGACGACGGTGAAGTGGCCGCGCTGGCTCGCAGCGTCGGCAAGGCGCCGGTCGAGCCGGTCAGCAGGAACGGGGCCGCCCAGGAAGCGCCGGACCTCCGGGTCGGTCCACAGCGTCCGGAGAAGTTGAAAGTCCGCAGTCTCCACCGGGCGCAGCAAAAGCCGAGGCGCGGAGAGTTCGGTCGGCCAGTGCGGGTGGAGCCACTTCGGATCGGCGGTCATGCTGCTCCAGGTTCCGGGATCGGCGAGGGTCGCGGCGGCGTGGCTGGTCGGAGGCAGGGAAGCAGCGGGGAGGGTTCCTGAACTGCGGGTTATTGGGTTCCGCCCGGGTCTGTCTCTCTTGCGTCGGCGGGAAGCTCCGGTGACGGCCACGTGGGGTCAGGAGCCCAGGCGGGCCAGGCGTCGCGGAACGGCAGGGCCCGTTCCTGGACGAGGGCGAGGGCTCGTTCGCGGGCCGTCTCGACGATGGTGTGCAAGCGGTCGTCGATCAGGCCGAGCCGTCGGGCTTGGGCGTATTCGTCGAGGTCTTTCCAGCGATGAGAGCTGAGGTCCGGCTCGACGACCAGGTCGACGAACAGGTCGAAGGTGTCGAGTCCGATCGGGGTGCGGGTGTAGGGCAGCTCGAAGTTGATGTACCAGTGCTGCGGCTCGCCGGTGGTCGCGTCCCGGAATGCGTGGATGCTGAAGTACTCGCCTGCCTCGAAGCGGGAGAGCAGGGTGGCTCCTTGCCACGTCCAGGGTTGGAGCTGCCAGTGGCCGGCCGCGAGGTCGTCCAGACCGGACCTGCGGAGGGAGTCGTCGCCGGTGCGCATCGCCGCTGCCCAGGTGGCGGGGCTCAGGCTTGTGATGCCGGGCCAGTACGCGAGTTCGAGGGTCGTGCCGTCGTCGGTGAGGGTGCGGTAGGGCTGGGCTGACCAGACACGTCCGTGGTGGACGTCGCGGCGAACGGTGGTGCTGCCGGGCGTGAACCGGGGGCGGTGGTCATGTCGCTCCGGTAGGTCGGGCCGACGCCGGCTCGGCCCGTACAGCGCGGGTCACACAGGCGTGCGGAGCAGGAGGAGATCGAGCACCGGTCCGTCCGGTCCGGAACGGTAGGGCCCGGCGTACCGGTACCCCAGGCGATCGTAGAGCCGCCGGGCGGGACCGTTGCCCGGCATCACGAGAAGCGACACCCATTCGGTGCTCAGCGCCTCCAGCAGCACGGTGTGGAGGTGGGTGCCGACGCCTTGGCCCTGCCAGTCGGGCAGGACGGCGAGTTCACAGATGCCGGCGAGGGAGTCGGTGTCGCGCGCGTCGGGGGTGATGGAGGGCAGGAGCTGTTCGCCGTACCAGTAGGCGGGGGAGCAGCGGAAGCCGTAGGCGAATCCGACGGCCTGGTCAGCGGAGGAGGCCACGACGAGGGCGAAGCCGTCGTGGCGGGTGTGCGCGGTGATCTGGCGGCGCAGGGTCTCGGGGGTGAAGCCGGCCTCGGCGACGTCGCCGTGACCGGTGTGGGCTTGGGCCCAGATGTCGGTGAGGGTGTCGAGCAGGGCGAGGGTGTCGTCGGCTCTATGGCGCCGTATGGACAAAGGTGTGGCGGGCAAGGTCATGTGGGGTCCTTCAGGCAGCGGGGACGGCGGTTCGGTAGGCGTCGAGGTAGCGGGCCACGCAGGGCGCTTGGCGGTGGTCTTCCAGTGACTTGGCGATGCCGCCTAGGGAAGTGATCAGCCGCTTGGAACGGACGTCCTTGAGGTAGGCGAGGGTGCGGTGGCCAGCGTCGGTCGCGGCGTCGAGGTCCGGCCGCTCGCGGCGGGCCTGATGGAGCGCGATGTCAGCGGTGTACAGCGCCCGGTTGCGGGCATGGCCCTGGGCGAAAAGCATCACCGCCTGCTCAGCGCCCGCGCACGCGCGATCGAGCTGACCGAGGTCGGCCCGACACAGCGACTCCAGGCCGGCCAGTTCGGCGGGGACGAAGAACTCCAGCCAGTCGGGGTCGGCTTCCTGCGGGCCCTTCGAGTACAGGTCGTACGCCCGCACGAGCGCCTGCTCGGTCAGTGTGCGGTCTCCTTGAAGCGCCCAGCCGCGGGCCTCCCGCATCGCCAGGAGCGCGAGCCAGCGCGGCGAGCCGAGCCCGGCGGCCGCGCGCTGCGCCACCTGGGCGTTGCTGACGGCCTCGCGCGGTCGGCCGGCGGCGTGGGCGAGGAGGGACAGGCAGGAGAACGCGTGTGCTTCCAGGCCGGGGTCGTCGGCCTGCCGGGCGCTGGCGAGGGCTTCTGTGTACAGCGACCGGGCGTCCTTGGTGCGTCCGCTGTCGAGTGCGAGCCATCCGGCGGCGACGGACAGCATGCCGGTGGCGGTGTTGAGCCGGCGGCCGAGCTGTTCGTCGTAGCGGCCGTGTGCCAGCCAGGTGCGGGCGATGTCCAACGCGGTGCTGGCCTGGCCCGCGAGGTCGGCGGAGCCGTGGTCGCGGTCCTGCGCGTACAGGGCCTGCTCGGCATCCTGGAGCGCTTGGACGTGGTCGGGGCCCAGAGTCGGACCGGAGCCTGCGATCGGGGGGACGGCGGCGGTCAGCACCGCGGCCCCGGCGCCCAGAAGGACGCTGCGTCGGCGCACGTCCTCGTCACCGCCTTTCGAAGTGGCCGCTGCGGGGGCCGTCGCCCGGCCCCTGTACGGCGGGGGAGCAAAGCCCAGCTCGGTGGCGGTCCGGCCGGTCACATGATGGAGAAGCCGACGGTACTTGGCTCTCGGCCACGCGGTCGTGCCGTCCTCCCAGGTCGCGATCGTCCGGGCGACCAGGAAGACCGGCTCGCCCATCTTGACCGACTCGCCCACCAGAAACTCCGCGGCCTCCCGACGCGACATGTCCCACTCGACTTCGCGTAGGTGCCGGATCGTGTCGTTCGCCCTGCCCATGAGGCCCCCCGGTGTCCGCCACTGCTGCACCTCCCGACAGTAGCGAAACGCGCACGCTCCGCGACAGCCGAGGGCCGGTGGAAATTGCAGTGACGGCCCCGTCTGTCATCCAAATTTCACCGCCATCTGACATCGCATCAGCTCCGCGTGCTCGGGTTCCCTGTGTCCACGCCCGGCACCGACGCCGGGCGGCCGCCCCGACAGCCAACCGGTCAAGGGCCGGCACCCCATGACGGAAGGGGGACTCACCTCGTGGACCGCTACCCATCCCACCGAACGAGGCTGCTGACATCGTCCAGGCCGATGCCGGACTGGGACGTCGTCGGCGCAGACGGGGCCTGGCTCCACCGCGGCGACGGCACCCGGATCCTCGACGGCTCGTCCGGCCTGCTCTGCACCAACGTCGGGCAGAGCAGCCCGAAGGTCTGGTCCCGCATCGAGGAGCAGTTCGCCCGCTACACCTACGGCGGCGCGGCTGTGGTCCGGCCGCACATCCAGCTGGAGCTGACAGAACGCCTGTGCAACGCCGTCGGCCGCCCGCACGACTCCGTCGCGCTGGTCACCTGCGGCACGCTCGGCGTCGAGGTCGCCATCGGCCTGGCCCGCAACATCACCCGGGTCCGCGACAAGAAGCAGCGCGGCGACATCCTGACCTCCGGCCTGAGCTACCACGGGATGAGCGCGCTCACCCTCGCGCTGGGCGGCAACCACGCGCGCCGGCCGCGCCCGGACGACGCCATGGGCCTCACGCCCGCCTTCCCCGCGCCGTACCCGCCTGCCCACCCTCACGACGGCGGGCAGGCGTGCACCTCCGGCTGCGCCGAGGAGGTCGCGAAGGCGATCGACGCCCGAGGCGCGCAGAACGTCGCCGCGGTCCTCCTGGAGCCGGTCAACGGCACCACCGGAGGCGCCTTCGTCCCGCCCGACGGATATTTGCGCCGCGTCGGCGAGATCTGCCGCGAGCGCGACGTCCTGGTGATCCACGACGAGGTGCTCACCGGCCTGTGGCGCACCGGCACGGCACTCGCCAGTCGGCACTGGGAGGGCTGCGAGCCGGACATCGTGATCCTCTCCAAGGGCCTGGGCGCCGGCTACACCCCTGTCGCCGCGGTGCTGGTGTCTCCCGAGCTCGCGCCGCTGCTGCACCATAAGGACGCCGACCCGCTGCCCGCGATGGGGACCATGGCCGCGCACCCGCTCATGGCGGCCGCCTGTCTCGGCGTCCTGGACGAGCTGGAGGCCCTCGACCACCAGGCGCTGCGGGCGCGCGGCGAGCGCCTCGGCGAGGCCCTGCGGTCCCTGACCGGCCTGCCCGGGGTGCGCAAGGTCCGGGGATTTGGCCACCTGTACGGCGTCGAGGTCGCCCCCGGACTGCTGTGGCCCCTGCTGAAGGAGGCCGAGCAGCGCGGCGTCTTCTTCTACCCCTTCACCGGCGCCGGTCAGCCGCGCAGCGAGGGCCTGGTCGTCGCCCCGCCGCTGATCTCCACGGACACCGACATCGCGTTCCTGACCGGCGTGCTGTGCGACGCGGTCACCGCCCTTACCTGAAACAGGCCGACCGGCCCGCGAACGGGCCCACACCCACGGAGGAACCCGTGATCCTGCCCCACGTCGTGATCGACTCCCTGACTGCCGAGCAGGCCCGCACCTGGCGCGAGCACTTCGCCCCGGAGGCCGGCGGCCGCAACCCCGGCATCGAGGAGGGCATCTGGCGGCGCACCCAGGACCCGCGCAACGCCGAGCAGTCCGGCTGGAGCGAGGACGACAACGGCCGGCGCCGCATCGTCCACTACCGCCTCCACTACGGCATCGACCGCAGCCGCCCCACCGACCGCCTGGTGATGGACGAGCTCTACCTCTACGTCTCCTGGCTCGCCCCCGCCGACGAGATCGCCGCGCACCGCGACGACCTGGAGAAGTGGCTGTCCGAGGGCCGCTGGAAGGCCACCGGCGACGACGCCACGTGGCGCCGCGGCGACCTGTACGCCACCGTCACCGAGTACGACATCCACCCGCAGGACGACCGCGCCGACCGCGACACCCCGGCCGGGTTCCGCTCCATCGACGTGGTGCTCCAGTCGGTCGACTACCGCCTGCCCCGCGCGTCGCGGAACCTTCCCTGGGACGTGCTGGCCGACGGGATGCGGGTCAAGGAGCAGCGCGGCACCCCCGAGTACGCCGACGACCTGTCCGGCCTCCTCGACCACCTGCCCTTCGTGGTGGAGGCCGGGTGTGGGACCTCGATCGAGGCCGGCGTGCCGCCCCTGCACTGGCTGCACGAGGTCTACCGGGTCACCGCCCGCCAGGGCAACGACCTCACCCAGGGCTACGCCTTCACCATGGCCCCGGCCCAGGACATCCTGGTCAAGGAGGTGCTGACCGACACCGCGCGCAAGGTCGACGACATGGTCAGCATGTTCCGGCGCCTGCTGGAGGCGGAGCCGACCGAAGCGCACCGCATCCTCAAGGCCCTGCACGACGCCGGGCACGCGGTCGGGCCCGTGGCGACGCACAACTTCGACCGGCTCCTGGCCCGCGCCGGGCTCCCGGAGGCGTTCATGCGCCGCTACGACGAGAAGACGCCGCACATGGACTACCCGAAGGAGGCCAAAGCCCTGCTCGTGATCGGCCTGCACGCCGACCGGCGCGACGTCCAAAAGCGCGCCCGCGAGCAAGGACTGAAGGTGTTCTTCCTGGACACCGAGGGCGTCACCGAGCACGGCGTCCACAAGGAGTACCTGATCGAGGGCGCCCGGGCGGGAGACACCGTCGTGCGCTCGGAGGCCATCCCGGCCCTGCGGCGCCTGGCCGAACTCCTGAAGATCGAATGCTGACCGTCCGGCAGGCCACCGCCGCCGACGCCGACGAGCTCGCCCGCCTCGGAGCCGAGCTGGTCAAGGACACCGGCGAGTGGACCACCAGGCTCGCCGACTTCTACCGCCACCACGCGGAGACCGACCGCGTCGCCGCGTTCGTCATCGACCGCCCCGCCGGAGGCCTCGCCGCCTGCGCCTGCGCCACCATCACCCACTCGATCCCCGGCCCCGACCACGCCGGGATCTACGCCCACATCCACACCGTCTACACCGACCCCGACCACCGACGGCGCGGCTACGCCCGGGCCACCGTGCAGGCCCTGACCCACTGCCTCACCACCGAGCGCGGCTGCGGCCTGATCACCCTCAACGCCAGCGATGACGGCGCTCACCTCTACCGATCACTCGGCTTCACCACGAACCAGCGCGCCATGCGCCTGATCCCGACCGCCTCCTGCCCGACCACCGCGGCGCAGACCCGGCGATGAACATCAGCGCGCCCAACTCCGCCCCGTCTCAAGCACCTTCCCGTAACCGGTAGCGTCGGGGGCACACCGAGTAACGGTGTGCCCCTCGACCAGACAAGGACCAACTCCTATGCGCGTCTCCGTGATCGGCTGCGGTCACCTCGGCATCCCGCACGCGGCCGCGATGGCCGAACTCGGCCACGAGGTCATCGGCGTGGACGTCGACCGCGACAAGGTCGAGCGGCTCAACGCCGGAGAATGCCCCATCTACGAGCCCGGCCTGCCCGAACTCCTGACCCGCCACACCCAAAGCGGCCGCCTGCGCTTCACCACCGACATCACCCAAGCCGCCGCCTTCGCCGAGCTGCACTTCATCGGCGTCGGAACCCCGATCGACGCCGACGGCCGCTCCTACGACAACGGCCAGGTCTTCGGCGCCATCCGCCAACTCGCCCCCACCTCACCAAGGCCTGCACGATCGTCGGCAAGAGCACCGTCACCGTCGGCACCACCGCCGAAGTCACAGCCCTCGCCCAGCGCCTGTCCCCCGCCGGCACCGACATCGAGGTCGTCTGGAACCCCGAGTTCCTGCGCGAGGGCCACGCCGTCGACGACACGCTGCGCCCTGACCGCATCATCGCCGGGGTCAGCAGCGCGGAAGGCGAGAAGGCGATCCGCGCGGTCTACGCCGGCATCCTCGACGCGGGCGTCCCGCTGTTCGTCTGCGACCCGGCGACGGCCGAACTGGCGAAGGGCGCGGCGAACACCTTCCTCGGTCTCAAGATCAGCTACATCAACGGTGTCGCCGACATGTGCGAGAAGGCCGGCGGCGACATCTCCAAGATCGTGGAGATCCTAGGAATCGACCCGCGGATCGGCGCCGGTGGCATGCAGCCGGGCATCGGCTACGGCGGTGGCTGCCTGCCCAAGGACATCCGCGCGTTCACCGCCTCCGCCCGCAAGCTCGGCGCCACCGATGCGGCCGAGCTCCTGCGCGCCGCCGAGAAGATCAACGAATCCCGCACCACCGTCGCCATGGACCTCATCACCGCCGTGCTCGGCGACCAGCCGATCCGTGGCACCCGGGTCACCGTGCTGGGCGCGGCCTTCAAGCCCAACACCAGCGATGTCCGCGAATCGCCCGCCCTGGCCCTGGCCCTGGCCCTGCACCGCAAAGGCGCCGTCGTCACCGTGCACGACCCGCAGGCCACGGCCAACGCCATGGTCCGCAACCCCGAACTCGACCACACCAGCGACCTGACCGCCGCCCTCACCGGCGCCGACCTGGTCGTCCTGGCGACCGAATGGCCCGAGTACCGACAGGCCGACCCCGACACCCTGGTGAACCTTCCCACCAACCCCGTCCTGGTCGACTGCCGCACCACCCTCGACCCCGAGCCCTGGCGTACCGCAGGCTGGCGGGTCCACCAGCTCGGCCGCCCCGGAAAGTAGCGGCTTCCCGCGTCACACTGATAGGCCTGCCGACCAGGGAACCGCCTCGCGGCAACCGGCAGCTGCACACTGACCTCCGCCGCCCGTAGGAAGGCGAGTCCGACGCTCACGAGTTCACCCACCTCGTCCGCGACGCCGGGCTCGCCGTCCAGGCTTAACCTCCGTATGACCGGGCGATCGGCGTGTGAGCCCGGCGGATAGCCGGTCAGCCCCACAACGAGGCGTACCGCGGGTGGTCCACGAAGTGGACTGCGCACCTGCGGACCACCTCGCACGATGCCGGCTGACGGCACCGCTCGCATTCGACGTGGTGGTGGCGGGTCAGCCGGACCATGTCATCCGCTTTGAGGACCGGTTCGGCACCGCCGTCGAACTCCCAGCCCCGCCTGAGCGCGGCGTCCCGCAGCTCGGCCAGCAGCCGGCCACAGGGCCGATGCGGGCTCGATGAGAATTCTTCGACCTGGTCCTCGCCGGGCGCCTGGACCAGACGGTGCCCGCGATCGTCTACGACCCGCTGGTGCTGCTCATGCTGAGTCAGGCGTACGGGCCCGAGTGTGCACTCGTGCTGGCGGTGGAGCACTGGCTCGCCCTGCACATCCACGCCGACCCGGACTTGAGGGACCGGTTCGCCTGGGACGCGGACTGCACGTTAGACCGCGTGGACCAGCAGAACGACTCGCTGCTCACCCGGCCGCCGTTCAGCAGGCCCGACAGCGGAAGGTTGGCGATGGTGGCGAGCGGGGTGGTGGTGTGCGGATGCCGGGTCCGCTTCGACGCGGTCGCCTCCACCGGCGAGCCCTACGCGCACTCACGCCGGTGGATGCGCGACGACCCCACGCTCCATGAGGGCATGGAGGGGGCTGCGGGCAGGGCCTGAAGATCTGCGAGGACTGCCTGGCGTCCTGCGCGGGCCCGGTGGTCTACGTCGACTGCACCTCGTGCACTGGCTGGAGGGACGCGGCCATCGGGTGAGTGCGGCCGCGCTCCGATCCTTATACCTGGTAAAAAGCGTGCGGCACTCGGCGACTAGTTAAGTGATCGTCGAATCTGCCAGGATCTCCCTTGTTCATCACCGCATTTCCACAGGGGGGGCCGCGATGTCAGCCGGAAACTCCATGCCGTCACCTGACCGGGTTCCGCCCGCGCGGGAGCCCGAGGCCAAGAAACGCAAGCGCCTCAAGATCGTGGGGCTCGGCTGCGGCATCCCCTTCGGTCTGTTCATGCTTCTCGGGGTCATCGGATCCCTGACCGGCCCGCCGAAGACCGCCAATGCAACGCACGCATCCCCTACTCCCAAGGTTCCGGTCCCGGCCGCCTCCGCCGCAGCCCCGAGTACCGCTCCCGCCGCCCCCAATACCCCGGCCCCGAGCGCCGCTGCGACTTCGCCAACCTCAAACCCCAGCCCGGACCCGAAACCGAGCACCGCCCAACCCTCCGCAGCTGCTTCACCCGGCACAGCCGCGCAAGCAGCGGCCGGCGCTCCGCAAGCGACCCCCGCACCTGCGAGCCCGACAACGCCGACCACGACCGGCTGCACGCCCACACGCGACATCATCGTCCGGTTCGTCGTTCCTGGCCTTCCCCCGAGCTCGGAACTCCTCGGAGACGTTGCGGTCGCAACCTGCGAACCGACGTTCCAGTCGCTTGAGAAGACGTCCCCGAAGAACCCCGGCTACTGCACGGAAGCGGCGTGGGCAAGCGACAATCCGGGCTACCAGGACGACGTCACACCGGCCCCGCCGTTGAAGAAGGTCCAGGTGGCGTACGGCCCAGCGTGCACGTGATGCCGCGAGAAACCCGGCTCTCCCCGTTCGGGCAGCCAGGTCCGCATGCTCACTCTCATTCCTCTACTCCTCCACCCCCGGGGCGCCCCAGACGGGGAACCAGCGCGACAGGTCGGGCTCGATACGAAGATCGTTCTTGAGCATGTTGGAGATCTCGATCTCCAAGGCGCTGTCGCGTTTCTCTGGCAGGGCGTTTACAGACCGAGTAGAAGGTGCCCCGGTTCGGCTCTTGTGCCCCCGTATGCCCGAGGACGAAAGAGCCCGGAAGGGCCTATGTGGGAGAGTACGTGGCGATCACGAATCCTGGGGGTGGGATCAGTGCGCACACGTCACTGCGCGGTGGTGGGGATTGTTCTGGCGGTTCTCGGCGTGCCGGCCTGCACGGCCGACCAGAAGACCGGGCCGGAGGCCGTTGCGGCCTTCACGCCGGTGCCCGCGCCCAAGAGCCTGCGCGAGGGCCTGCTGACCCAGGAGCGGCTTCCCCGGGGATTCCGGCTGAACAAGGTGGAGGCCGGCCCGACGTCGACCGCCGCTTCGGCCACGCCCGTCCCCATCGCCTCGCTTCGGTGCGACGAACTCGAGGTCGACTCTTTCATGACGACCCACGCCCCACCCTTGGAGAACGTGGCGGCGGACCTGGAACGGACGCCGACCGGCGGCGAGAACGACGGCTGGTTCGGCCAGGAGTTGCTCGACCGCTACGCGCCCGGCCGAGCGGCCGAGGTCATAGACGCCATCCGCGGGACCGCGAAGCGCTGCGCCTCCTTCACCACCACACTCACGGACGGCACGAAGATCCGAGAGACCGCGTCCGTCACGCCAGCCGGGGTGCCGGCTGACGACGGTCTCCTGATCCACTTCACCTCGACCTTCCCCGGGGACTCGAAACCCTTCGAGAAGGTCACCGGTTTCGTCCGCCAGGGCGACGTGATCCTCGTGGTGCAGCACTCCTCCAGCCAGAAGCCGTCCACGGACACCCAAGAGGTCCTCGCCGCCGCCGTGAAGGCGTACCGTTCCGCCGGCGGCTGACGCCGTGCGCCTCAGTCCTTGACCTCCGGGGCGCACCAAAGCAGGAACCAACGGGAAAGGCCCGGCGATACGCCCTGATACCCCACCGGGATCAACCCCGGCAGCAGCGCGGGTCCTGCCCGTACACACTGGAAGGGGCCGGTCCGCGCGCGAACCCCCGAGCGGGCGCGGACCGGCACCGGCGTCATTGAGTGGTCAGGCCCTCGACGCCTTCCGCAGGCTGGGCCTCGGAGCGCCCGGCGGGCGCCGCTGTGAGGCATGCGCCGTTCACCGCCCGGAGGCCAGCGCCGGTTACGAGGCCGCCTGCCTCACCCAGGCCCTCAACAGCGACGTCCGCGGCCGCACCATCGCCTTCCTGGGCGGTGCGTTCAAGGCCGGCACCTCCGACGACCGCGACAGCCCCGCATTGCGCGTGGCCGACCGGCTCCACCAGCTCGGCGTCACCGTGCGCCTCTTCGATCCCGAGGCCCAGGACAACGCCCGCCGCACCCACCCCCACCTCGCCTTCGCCGACAGCGCCCTTGACGCCACCCACGAAGCCGACCTGGTGGTCATCGCCACCGAGCGGCCCGCCTTCAACGCCGACGCGAAACTGCCCACCGCCGCCGAACACGTGACGACCCGCACCGTGGTCGACGTCCGCAACGCCCTGGACGCCAGCCCCTGGCTGGCCGCCGGCTGGACGGTCCACCAGCTGGGCCGCCCCACCCGAACCCCCACCGCCTGACCCAGCCCCCGAGCCAGGCAGCCACAGCCCGAACCGCGGAGGGAGAAGACCTGAACGATCACTTCCAACAGATCCGCGAACTGCGCCGGTGCGACACGAACGGCGCAGCGGCGCCCTCACCCACGTGCTGGAGCTCCTGCTGGTCACCAAGGTCACCAAGGTTGCCGAGGAGGCCTGCGAAGCCGGCGCACTGTACCGGCACTCCAAGGGCTGGGGGTCCGACGGCCCGGTCACCGCCACCACCCGTCAGGCCCAGCACGAGATGTGCGCTGCGATCATGGACGGGCTGGTCGCCCTCTACCGGCTTTGCCCCGATGATGACGCCGCCCAGCTCTGGGCCGACTACCTCACCTACGGCTATGAGCGGGCCCTGCGGGAGAACACCGAAGCGGCCTGACAGCACCAGCGCGGCGGGCCCCCAGCAGGGATTTGCTCCCGGCCGGGGACCGCCGCGCTGCACCGTGCGGCCGCCAGGCGAGCGCACGGTCGTTTCCGTCTCGGCGAAGTCGGGCAGGCCGACCTGCTTCTGCTCTACCGTCATGGCGTGACAGTCCTGATCATCGGCGGTAGCGGGTTCCTGGGCAGCGAGCTGGTTTGCCAGGCGGCATCGGCAGGCACTCCGGTGGCCGCGACCTTCGCCACAAGGCCCAGCGACGTCCCCGAAGTCGCCTGGCACGCCCTCGACCTGCGGGACCCCGACCGCATCGAGGTCCTCGTGGCCGAGGTAAAGCCCCGCGTGGTCGTCAACGCGGCAAGCGGCAGGGCCGACTGGGCGGTCACCGCCGAAGGCCCGGTCCGAGTCGCGATGGCCGCCGCACGGCACGGCAGCCACCTGGTCCACGTCTCCAGCGACGCGGTGTTCTCCGGCACGCACGTCCACTACGACGAATCCAGCCTCCCCGACCCCATCACCCCGTACGGCGCGGCGAAGGCCGCGGCCGAGACCGGGGTCCGCCTCGTCCACCCCCGCGCCGCCGTCGCCCGCACATCGCTGATCATCGGCGACCGCCGCTCCCAGCACGTCGCCCTGGTACACGACCTCGCCGCCGGCACCCGCAGCGGCGCCCTATTCACCGACGACATCCGCTGCCCCGTGCACATCACCGACCTGGCCGCCGCCCTCCTCGAAATCGCCTCCCGCGACCTCTCCGGCGTCCACCACCTGGCCGGACCCGACGCCGTAAGCCGCCACCAACTCGGCGTCCTCATCGCCCAGCGCGACGGACTCGACGCCACCCAGCTCCCGGCCGGCCTACGGGCCCACAGCGCGCAACCTGGCGCGCTCGACGTCCGCCTCGACAGCCGAACCACCCAGAGCAGGCTGCGCACCAGGCTGCGCGGCGCCCACCAGTTCCTTACCGCGGGAACCTCCAGCCGGCTGGCACCCAGATGATCTCGGTCCCCTTGCTGCTCACAGTGGGCGTCGGTGATGGCCGCGGTGGTGGCCGTCGAGCTCATCGCAGCGAGTTGGTCGGCAACGTTGCGAAGACTGGCTGCCAGCGGAAGATGACGGTCCCGTCGAGCGCATCACCGACCCGTGCGGATCAGCGTCCGCGATGGCTCCCGCGTCTTGCCTTGCCTCATCGACGCGGGGCCCGCCGCCGAGTCCGGCCGCGGCATGGCCCTGGTTCACCCTTCGCGGCGGGCCTGGGGAAGTCCTCTCTGGTCGAGCAGGGCCAGCAGCTGGTGACGGTGTGCGTCGTAGATCGGAAGGTACTCGGGGCCGATGAGGCTGTTGGGGCAGCGGTCGGTGCGGCAGCGGTTCGGGAACGGTCCGTCGGCGCCGGCAGGGAGGACGGCGCTCTCCAGGCACGGAATGGCACAGGGATAGCAGCTGCGGCCAACGCCAGAGCCCCGTCCTCACTCCTGCGGATGAACCCCGCTGAGACATCCAGCAACTATGGAAAGAAGGCCTCGGCGACGGCTGGGCCCAACTGATGGAGCGGCAGGTCCGCATCGAGTGCCCCGGCCGCCGAACCCGCAGCCGCACCCGCACTACCGAGCTGCTCCTGCCTGACGACTGCGGACAGCTCGCCGCCCCGCCGAGCTGGTATTCACCGACCGGCGGGCGCTGCGTCTGGTGTCCGCAGTCAATGCCAACTGAGGTGGACGTGCGCGGCGAGGAACTGGACCGTCCACACCACGGCGCTCGCGCCGACCGACGACGCGACGCCGACGACCAGCTGCTCGCGCACCCGGCCGTCCATCCGGCCCCGCCCGGGCGGTCGTCCCACGAACCCCGTCGAGGGCTGATCCGGCTGCGCCCGGCGTTCCACGCCGTCCCAGGCCGCCGCAGGGGCCTCGCGCTGCTCTTCCGGTTCCTCCACCGTTCTTCTCCTTCGTCTCGTACACAGGGAATCGAGTCCGGCACTGCGGGGTGCCGGGGACCACACAGGCGCCACGTACCGCTCCTGGCGGTCCGTGGCGCCGAACGTAGGCGCGTGAGAGCGCCGATCAAGCCCCTCCGGGCACCGGATCTGCAGGGCAGTGGGATCAGGCGGGCGGATGTCGTACACCGCCCGCCGGGCGAATCAACTCCCCTCGCTCGAACAGGGAGCTGCCCACCGCCCCGGCACTCCCGGGGCGGCGGGCAGCTCCCTGCGCGCTCTTGCTCGCGGAGCACCGGGCGAGCGGCCGGGAGATCGCGAGGAACCCGCACCTCACCGAGAACTGGGCCGAGTTCGCCCTCCGCTCCCCGAACCTGCTGGCCGCCGTCCAGGCCGTCCTCGGTCCGGACGTCGCGGTAGAGAACACCTTCCTCGTGGTGAAGTGGGCCGGGCCGTGGGTTGGAGATCCCATGGGACGGCATCCGAGCGGCGTACGGAGGACGACTGGTAGGTGCGCGAAGGTAGGCTGGATGCTGCTTTGGGGGAGGAGTGAGCGTGACTGACACGGCTCCAGGGGGAGGGTTCGAGGTCGACCCGGACGTGGTGTTCCGGGCGTCGCTGAAGTTCCTCGGATCGAAGGACTTCGTTTACAACATCGCTTCGGGCGTGGCGGGCGACCTTGTCTCCTCGGCGGGGATGGCCGGCGACGACACGATCGCCCACAGCTTCGCGAAGAAGTACGAACCGGCGGCCAAGAGCGTGGTCAAGGCGATCGGGACCGCCGGGCAGGGCATGGCGACGATCTCCAGCCGCCTGCTGACGATGGCCGCCAACTACCTGGCCGTCCAGGACTCGGTGGCCGCCGCATTCACCGGGAAGATCAACACGTCGGCACCGCTGGCCAAGGGCGCCCAACAGTGCGACGAGAGCGAGGCGCACAACAGCCTTCCGATGGTCACCGGCTCGAAAGAAGTCCACGAGATCCCGGTGATCGGCAAGTTCTGGCCCCAGGGCGACCCGAAGCGTCTGCGCAGCGCGGCCCAGGTGTGGGCGGAGTGCGCGTCGGTCATTGACACGGCCCAGCGCAACGCCGGCCAGCATGTCGCAGATGTGATGGCTAAGTGCACCGGCCCGGCGTTCGAAGGCTTCAAGTCGTACGCCGCCACGGTGTACGACCCGTGCCCGCCTGGCGGGACGGCCGTGTCGGCATCGCAGCCGCTGATGGTGAACATCTCGTCGGCCTGCCGGGAGCTGCAAGCGATCTGCGAGCAGTACGCGCAGGCGATCGAGACGTGCCAGGACACGCTGATCGGGCTCGGGACCGCCGCAGGCATCATCACCACGACCGGGGTGATCCTCACGTTCTTCACCTTCGGCGCCTCGGACGCGGCTGCCGCCGGTGCCGACGCGGCCTTGGCGGCGGACGCGGCGCTCGCCGCCGAGGCGCTCGCCACCGCCGAGGCAGAGCTGGCCGCGGCCGCCGCCGTCGCGGAGGCCGAAGCGATCGTCTCTTCCCTGGCGTCGCGGCTGGTGGTGCTCGCCGGAACGGCCGCGGCGGCGACCGCGGTGACGGGTGTCGATTCGGCGAGCGCGGCGACTCCGCCCGACCCAGCCGGGCAGCAGCCGGACGGGGCGACAGGTGCAGCTGGGCAGAGCCCGTTCGCCAACCCTCTGGTGGGTCCGGTTCCCCCGCCCAAACCGCCGGCGTACCCGCTGTACGACGCGGCGCAGCAGATGGCCGCCAAGACATGGATCGAGGGGCTGCCCGAGCGTCCGCCGAACTACGGCACGGCGGATGACCGCGCCTACCAGGTGTACGCCGCGGGTAAGCCTGAGCGAAACGCCAAGAGCGCCGACGGTACGGAGAGCGTCTGGGCGGACGGATTCCGGCCGGCCGACGGTGCGTTCATCGATGCCAAGAACGTCCGCAAACAGGGCTGCAGTCCGCGTTCGCTGAAGGGCATTCAGGAAGACGACTTCCGGACCGGATGGATGCTGGACAAGGACGACGACGAGATCAGGCGCTACAAGCTCGCCATCGACAATCCCGCCAACCATGCCCAGTACCTTGAGATCGACACCCCTGACGACGCGACGGTCGGCTACTGGCAGTACCTGGCCGCCAAGAACCACGTGAAGAGCAACGTACGTGTCGTTACGATGCCCCCGCCGCCCTCAACCGAAGAAGGCTGATTTGGACACCATCCACCTCGGCGCGGCGCCAGGGACCACCTGGGCCCTGTCGCCGCTGGAAGCCGAAGACCACCTTCGTGCCCGCTTCCCGGACCTGCAGGCCGGGCAGGAGCATTCGCCGACCACCGGCAAGAACTACGTCTCCTTCTACGTCGAGCTGGCAGGCGAGAGTCGGCACGGTGCGTACTTCGAACGCGGCCACCTGGTCCTGGACGACGGCGACGCGGACCTGTGGGCCGATACCGCCGCCTGGTTCCTGGGCCTCCTGCCCGCCGACGCGAGGGCGGTCGCCATGGTCGAATCCAGCCCGGACAGCGTGCGGACCATTCCCCCCGGCGCTGACACCGCGCAGGTCCGCGAAATTTTGCAGTCGCTCCTCGATGTCGTTTAGCCGCTCAGGCCTCAACTGCAGTTACGACGCCGCCCGCTGGGAGCGTCCGGCTTGTTCGAGGGCGTGCTGGAGCTCGTCGCGCGTCATGGTGGAGCGATGGGGGATGTCGAGGTCGGTGGCGCGCTTGTAGAGCTCGGCCTTGGTGAGCTGGGACAGCTGCTGTTTGCCGGTGGCGCTGGCGCGCTTCGTGGTCTTCGCCGCCGTGCTGGCTTTGGTGGCGGTGCTCTTCTTGCCACCGGTTGGCTTGGGGGAGCGGCTGGCGCGGGCGGCCGGGGTCTGGTCGGGGCGCGTCTTCGAGGGCTGCTCGGCCGGTCCATCCTTGTGGGCGGTTTCGAGGCTGCGGCGCAGGGCGTCCATGAGGTCGATGACGTTGGTGGCCTCGGGGGCAGGCCCGGCGGACACGGCGATCTCGCGGCCGGCGAGCTTGTCCTGGACGAGCTTCTTGACCTGCTCCTCGTAGGTGTCGTGCCACTCGTCCGGTTTCCACTCGATGGCGAGCATGCCGATGAGCTGTTCGGCGGTCTTGACCTCCTGCGGGGACAGCTTGACCTTCTCCGGCAGGTCACCGACCTCCGAGTGGGGGTCTCGGACCTCGTCGGCGAAGTGCATCGTGTGCAGCTCCAGGAGCCCGCCTTCGGACCTCACCGCGGTCAGGTACTCCTTGCCACGCATCGCGAACATCGCGAGCCCGGCCTTGCCCGCATGTTCCAGGGCTTCGACTAGCAAGGCGTAGACCTTCTGGTACTCCCTGCCGCGAGGACCGAGGTAGTAGGTCTTGTCGAAAAAGATGGGGTCGACGTCGGCGAGGTCGACGAACCCGGCGATGTCGATGGTGCGCGAGCGCCCGGGGGAGATCTGCTCCAGCTCATCGGGCTCGACGACGACGTACTCGCCCTCAGTGACCTCGTAGCCCTTGACGATGTCCGCGTAGTCGACTTCCTTGCCGGTGCGTTCGTTGACCCGCTTGTTGCGCACCCGGTCGGAGGTACCGCGCTGCAGTTGATGGAAGTGGACGTCGTGGGACTGCGTCGCGGTGTACAGGGCGACCGGCACGCTGACCAGGCCGAAGGTGAGCACTCCAGTCCACATGGGTCGAGCCATGATGGGCTCCCTTCGACCTGGCGCGCCCGCCAGCCGGTGCGAGGGCGGGTCACGGCCAGCGTCGCCGCCAGACCGGCGTGTCCGCACGCGGTGTTGGGCCGACGGGCGTCGCCGCCCTGCTGGGCCCCGCTCGGAGGCGGTACGACGACGCCCTACCGGACGCCTGGGCAGTCGCCGCCCACCCAAACCCCCGCAAGCCGCGTCCAGCCGGGCTTTGCGGTCAGTCGTTCTCCAGTCGCCGCAGCCGCTCGGCTGCCTCCCGAGCGGCCTCCCGGGCACGGGCCACCCGGCCGCGGGCGGAGTCGCTCGTGTTCTCGGTGTCCCGCACCCGGGCGTTGGCCCGCGCGAGGGCGTCCCGCGCACGGTCGTCGCGCTCCCGTGTCTGAACGAGCGCGGCCTCGGCACGATCGGCCTCGTGCTGCGCCCGCTGCCGGGACGCTCTGGCGAGACGCAGCTCCCGTTCGGCTTCGGCGGCCCGATCGGCGGCTTCCCGCTCGGCCTGTTCGGCTTCGGTCACGGCGATCCGGGCCTTGTCACGCTTTCGTTCCCACTCGCGTTCGGCCCGGGCCGGTGCGGCCGCGTCCTGCCTGTCGCCGGGCGGCGCGTCGGTGGCACTGGCACGGTGCGAGCGTCGTTCCGCGGCCGGCCGCCTTCTGGCTGGCGGTGTGCTGGTGTCCGGGCCGGCGCCGACGTCGGTCGAAAGGTTCGGCTGTCCGGCCTCCGTCCTGCTGGGAGCGGCGCCCGGCCACAGCGGCGGCTCAAGGGCGGCGGTCAGCCGGCCTTCGGCCAGGGACCGGGCGGCGTCCGGGTCGGCGAGCGCGGCGGACAGTGTCCGGTCGAGGTCGGCGACCGCGTCCGAGGCGAGCGGGTGACCGGCCGCCGCGGCGTCCCGCCTTGCCTGCTCGGTCAGCGCCCGGACCAGCTGGCGGCGCTGGTCGGCGAGAGCGCGCAGTTGCTCGCCGGCGAGGTGCTCCTGAGCTTCCCGCAGGGCTTGACCGAGGTCCATGAGCTGCCTGACCAGGTCGTGGTGCCGGTGGGCGAGGAGGTTCGCGGCCCACGCGGCCACTGTGGGGCGGTGCAGGGCACGGATGGCCTTGGCGAGCTGCGGGTCTGACTTCTTGACCTCGTCGGCGCGTTCGTTTCGGGCGGCGGTGAAGGCGGTCGGAGCAAGGACGTAGAGCGCGTCGGCGGTTGCGTCGAAGTCGGTCGGCGGCTTGCTGGCCACCTTCGAACTGTATGGCCGGTACGTCCTCGAGTCCGGCGGACGTCCTCCGTTCAAGGGAAGGTCTCGGAGCCGGCGGGCGCGCCCGCACCTGGCGGGTCGATCCCGATCGGCGAACTCGCGCCTGTTCTCGCTGGGTGGCGCATCCCGGTCTTACTCGCCGAAGAGCGGGACGTCCCGGCCGCCTATGTCCGTGCGGATGCGGTGCGGGCGGACGGGGTGGCGCCACCGGCCGGCGCTGTCACGGGCGACGTCGGCAGCGACCTCCATCACGACCTCGGGTGCCGCCAGGACGACGTCGAGTCTGTCACGGCTTCCCCAGCCGGCCGAGAATGAATCCGCAGGGCGAAGCACGGCGGATGCCGCCGTCTCAGCGCGACGACCGGCGCAGTACGGTCCCAGGATGAGCAGCAGCGATCTCCAGCTTCAGGACCTCCTGTCGGCTGCCCTCGAGGACACCGTGGCAACAGCTCACGCCGAGGCGGCCCGATGGCTGACCGCCCAGCTTGAGCAACGCGGCACCGAGGCCATGTGGGAAGGCACGTGCCGACTGCTCTCCGCCCTGGCCGTCCGGCCCGCTTACGGGCTGCCGCCGCACGAAGCAGCCGACCGGCTGCGGCTGACCGCTCGTACCGCTCAGCCCGACGTCGCGCTGGTCCTGTCGCTGAGGCTCGCCTTGTGGGAGCGCGGCGAGGAAGCCGCCGCCGAGGTGTGGCACGCTGCCCCCGTCGAGCTGCGCCGGCAGGCGATCATGCATCTGGTCATCGCGTACTGCGCGACCGTCGGCTACGACGGGCGCAGTCTGAGCCCGGCCGAGACGGTGTCGCTCGTGCGCCAGGCCTTCCCGCCTGCTGCCCGTTCGGCGGGGTGATCATCTTTTGCGGTGGTCGTTGGGGGAGAGGCGGGGGCCGAATCGCGGGGCGCGGGCGCCGGCGAGGAAGGCGAGTTTGCAGACGCGGTGGCGCTGGCCCGCGTAGGGGGCCAGGAGTTCCCTATTGAATGAGCGTGTTGAACACGCTCTGGAGGCCAGCACCCACGACACCACCCGCACCACCGCAGGGAGCAGCACTCCGTGACCCCACCTCCCGACGAACGCCAGCGCATTCTCGACGCCATCGAACGGATCCTCGGGGGCACACCCCGCCACTCCAACGGCGCCCTGACCGTCGTCGCCCTCGCCGCCGAGGCCCAAGTCCCCCGAAACGCCCTCACCCAACGCCACCCCGATCTGCGAAACACCTTCTACGACCGCGTCCGAGACCGCGGCGCCACACCCGACACCGAACTGCGCCTGCGCGCCCAGGTCGCCCAGCTCAAGAAGACCATCGCCAACAAGAACCGGGAGATCGCCCGACTCCGCGCTGACACCACCGGCCTGATCCGTGCGCTCCACCAGGTCACCACGGAGAACGACGGCCTTCGTCAGGCCCACCGGCTGCCGACTGCCGATGTCATCCCCCTGCGCCCGCCACCGAGTTCGAGTTAGCGGTCGGTGGGCCGGTGCTCGCGCCGCAGCCACAGCGACACTCGCGCGGCCCGCCCGCCTCCGCACCCTGTTCCTCCCCAGGCGGGGGTGCGTCTAGCTGAACGACGGTGCGACCTGGACAGCACGCCTTGATGGGGGCACTGGCGCATCGGCCGGGCCAGGTGATCGCCGTGTCGGTCGTGGGCGGTACGGTGTGCGCGCTTGTTCACGGCCTCAGATCTGAAGGGTCCGACGATGGGACACCAGCGACCTCCGGTCGAGGAGATCCTCGCGCGGATGCCGGAGCTCGGCCCGTATGGCCGGGAGGCGGCCCTGTTGAATCCGGAGCGCGGAGCGCCCGGAGTTCGCGACAGCTCGATCGGCGGTCCGCTGCTGTGGCCGGCCGACGAGCCGTGGCCAGCGTGTTCCGCACCGGACGGCGAGTCGTCTTCCGGTTCGCCCGCTTGCCCGATGGTGCCGGTTGCGCAGGTCTTTGCTGATGACATTCCCGGGCCGTGGTGGCCGGACGGCGTTGATCTCCTGCAGATCCTGTGGTGCCCGAACGAGCACTGGGATGCTCCACCGCACCAAGCAGATGTCAGCCCTGTGGTGACACTTCGCTGGCGGAGATCAGCTGACTTCCGCGACGTTCTTGAGAACCCGCCGAAACCTCTTCGCCACTACGAGTTCGGATACCTGCCGCAACCATGCGTCATCAAGCCCGAGTACCTCGTCGACTTCCCGTACCACGAAGAGCTTCCCGAGACACTGCAGCCCAAGCTGGAACGGTTGGTCAAGGAGACGAGCCCGGACGGCGGGGACGTGATCACGCGGGTCGCCGGATGGAAAATGGGCGGCTGGCCGACTTGGCACCTGACGGAGCCGTGGGCCTACAGATGTGAGGCATGCGAGGCGGAGATGCGGCTGCTGTTCACGATCGCGAGCGACAGCGCCACGGACGTGGTGGTTGGACGCTGGGGCGACCTGCGGATCTTCTCGTGCATTGCTGACCATCGGCACCCGTTCGAGGTCGATCTCCACTGACCGTGCTCCGCCCGTGCAGGCAGGACCCAGCTGCCCGCCGGACGCGACGCCCGGTGGTGAGCCGCGGCGGAAGATCGGGACGTTCGACGACTTGGAGGGGCGCGATGGAGCATCCGGACGTTGCGGCGTTGATGCAGGTGATGTCGGCGGAGGACGGCTGTGGCGAGGGGATCGACTGGCCGACGGTCGAGGCCGAGCTGGGGCTGCGTCTGCCAGCCGACTACAAGGCGTTCATGGCCGTCTACGGCGGGGGCGGGATCGATGGTGAGGCGGGCATCCTGCTTCCGGCGGCTCCAGCGGAGGATGGGTTGACGGATCCGGGGACCATCCCGGAGGAGACCGCGAACGTCCGCTACGTGTGGGAGCGTGAGGGCGGACGCGCGGCGCTCGACGTCAGCCCGCTGGACCTGTTGGCCTGGGGCGTCACCTCGGGTCCTGACATCATGTGCTGGCTGACCTCTGGCAGTGATCCCGACCGCTGGCCGGTTGTGGTCTGCCGCCGGTCTGACCCGATCTTCCAAGTCCACCTCATGGGCATGGTCGAGTTTCTGCGTCGCCTCTGCCTTCGCGAGTTCGAGACGTGGCCGCTCTACCTCTCGGCGAACTTCTTCGGGGCCCCTCCCCGGTACGTCCACTGGCGCCTCGAACACATGCGATGGCAGGCCGGGTTGGACCCAGTCACTGGCGAACCCGCACCCGGGCGGAACTCGTTTTGACACCTTCGCAGTCTGCCCGGCTGGGTGGTCGCCGAGCTGGATCGTGGGCTGAGTGCCGCCGGTGGGGTGGCGGGTGGTCAGTTCGGTGATCCGCTGGCCGCTGATGCCGTAGAGCAGGGCCAGCCAGCTGGCCGCGCGGGGACGTCGAGCGGAAGACTGTCGTAGTTCAGACCGCGTTTGAGATCTGCCATGGGACGATCGGTCGGTGACTCGACTCGTGAACCGTGACCGCTCCCTTGAGGAGCTTGAGCGCGACCGCTGGTCGGCCCCGCCGGGCGGCGAAACCCGGCTGATGGCGACCGTGCGCGAGCTTCGGCGCAAGCCGATCGACGACCTGACGGTCGAGGACGTGCGGTTGCTGATCAGGCAAGACGTGGGCCTTGCCTATCTCTTGCCCCTGGCGGTTGAGGTCCTCCGGGGCGCCCCGCTCGCGGAAGGCGACATGTACGAGGGCGACCTGCTGGCCGCCGTGCTCACCAGGAGTGCGGAGGTCTGGAGCGAGTTCCCCGACCTCTGCCGGGAGGTCCGCCTGATTGCCTCGGAGTTGGCCGACGTGCCGCCGGCCCTGAAACGCGAGATCGAGGGGTTCCTGGCTCGGTAGCTCGGCGACAGCAGCTGCCGCCGGCGAGGGGTCGGCGGGCTCACTACGGGGATTGCCGTACGAGCGGTCGTGGGCCGGGGCGCGTCGCAGCACGGCCCCGGGCCCCCTCGACCTGCTCAAGCTGCCCTGACCAGCAACAACCCCTGGCCACAACGACTATGAATCAGCCCTGCACTGGGCCCGCTTCTCAACACGCTGACTTGACAGGGAAGAGGAGTTCGAGCATCTGCTCGTCGCTGCTGCGGGCGCGTCCGGTGAAGAAGTGCCCGATGTGGTTGGCGAGGTGGTAATCACCGACGGACACGGCGTCGGCGTCGCCGTTGGAGCGCTGGAGGGTCTCGGCGGCGGTCCAGATACCGATGCCGGGCACGATCATGAGGCGCTCGAAGGCCTGCGCGCTGGTCATCGCGGAGGCTTCCTCGAGCCGGGGCGCGAGGCGCACGGCGCGCAGGATCGTCGCCGCGCGCTTGGGGTCGACGCCGGCCTTGTGCCATTCCCAGCTGGGCACCGCGGCCCACTCCCTGGCGGAAGGCGTCACCCGCAGCTCGGGCCGGGGGCCGGGCGCAGGAGTGCCGAACCGCCGCAGGAGGTAGCGCCAGGCCCGGTACGCCTCAATGACTTTTCCAACTTCCTACTTCGCCGTGTCGACTCTGAGCTGTAGGGATGCGTCGCGTGCACGTCCGCGACGCGGTCGGACTGACGCGTGAACCGCAGAGTGACCTCGGCTGTCAGCGGGCGAGGCTGGCGGTTCCCAGCGAGGGCCGCAGCCGCAATCCGCGACGGCCTGCCCTTCGGGGCCTCCCCGGCCCAGGGCCATGGCGCCAAGCCTGAGCTTGGTCGCGGTCTTGTCTGCTTAGTCGGGTAGCCGGATCACTCTCATGGAGGTGCAGGATCCCGTCGTCACGCCTGCGCGGCTGCGGGGCGAGGAGCGACACGAGGCGGCGCTCATACGCCCAATGATCGCGTCGAATTCGCCACACACCGGACATCTGATACCGTATGTATGCATTCGGGTACACAGAGTGGCGACAGGAGGCTGCAACATGACTGATGAGCAGGAGACCCCAGCTGGCGGCAATCGCACTAGCTTCGAATACAAGGTGGATCTGAGTAGTGCGACACCGGAAGCGCTCGCAGCCATCAAGAGCGACCTAATCCGTAAGATCACCGAGAACGTTGAGGCCGAGACGTCTCTCGTGCAGCTGGAAGACGCTTCTACTCACGATCGGCACTACAGCGTGCACTCGAAGGATAACCCCCAGTGAGTATTGCGGGACAGCAAGTCCCGCCCCCGCTCGACTGGGTGGTACTCAAGGTCGCGCAGCTATGCAACATCGATTGCGATTACTGCTACGTCTACAATCGCGGTGATCTTGTATGGCGCGAGCGTCCCCGCTTCATCAGCGAGCAAGTTCTGCACGACCTTGCAGGCCGAATCAACACATGTGTTCGGCAGAGCGCACACGACCGTTTCGTTGTGGAGTTGCATGGCGGTGAGCCGCTTCTCCTCGGAAAAGAACGGATGCGCCGCCTAATCCAACTGCTACGTGCGGAGTGCCCGGACGTCACGCTCAAATTCCACTTGCAGACCAATGGCTTGCTGCTTGATGAGGAATGGTGTGTGCTCTTCGAAGAAGAGCAGGTTCGTATCGGCGTCAGTCTCGACGGGCCACCGGAACTCGCAGACCGCCACCGAGTGGACCGCCAAGGGCGCGGTACGACCCGGCGAGTGATTGATAACCTAGCCCGGCTGCGGGTCACAAGCCCCAGCTTCGCAAATATTTTCTCCGGCGTGCTTTGCGTCATCGACCCAGTGGCCAACGGTGGCGAGATGGTCGACTGGTTCCTGGAGCACGGATTCGGCGCGTTCGACTTCCTGCTGCCTGATGGCAACTATGTGAACCTACCGCAAGGGTGGACAGGGCCTGAGGCCTACCTGGCGTTTCTAACCAGCGCCTTTGAGCGCTGGTACGAACTGGGTGCTGCGGCGCCAAGTATCCGCACATTCGAGATCATCATGCGTGCATTCATAGGAGTCCAGCCAGATCTGGACGCCTTCGGGGGCGACCTCCGGCGAATCTGCGTAGTAGAAACAAATGGTGCAATCGGACTGTCTGACACCGTGCGCATGTGTGGTGGGAAATACGCGCAGGATTTGTTCTATGTTTCTACTTCTGATCTCAAGGATCCAGGACAATATTTCGATGTGGCATCCTTGCAGAAACCGTGCACAACGTGTCAGAAGTGCCCGGCTTTCCGTGCCTGCGGCGGTGGATATCTGCCGCACCGATACGACGGGTACGGATTCGATAATCCGTCCATTTATTGCAATGTGCTTTACAAGTTGGTCGAGCGAATCTACGGCCAGATGCGCGAGGATATCCCAGCCGAGCTCTGGGTGAGGGGCTGATGATTGCAGCGAGCGAACCCGTTGGTGCGGCCCAAGTCGCTGTGGCGCAGCAGTTCTCGTGTCCAGAAGGTGGACTTCATGCGGCCCTCGCGGAAATGGTTGCCGTAGCTCACACGGAGGGGCTGCTCAACGCCTTTCTGGCCGACCATGGCGCGGAACTGGCAGAGACGGCTCCTGAGCTGCGCACCTTCCTAACCCATTGCGCCGGCTCCCTAACGTTCGCGGGTGCCTGGTCCCCGGCGCTAGGCGATGTGTGGATCGCTGAGCGCGATCCTCAGACAACGGCGGCCGACATCGCAGTCCGGTGGGGTCTGCACCTAGCAAGTGCTGAGGTAGCACCTGCCTTGTGGTCTGCGAGACTGAGCCGTCCCGCGCCGCTGTTGTTTGGGGGTAGGGTCGTGGCTTTTGGTGACAGGCTCGCCATCTCATCGGACGGCATGCAGGCCACACTCACCGTAGCCAGCGGCTCTAGGACAGCGTCAGTCGAACGGAAGCGACGCGCTGGAAGGTGGGTTGCCGCAGGAGATCTTTTCGAGGATGGCCGCGTGGATTTACTGCTCGCTTCCGCGGCGCCAGCAGGATATTCAGATGGAGTCCAGCCAGACTTCGCCGAAGGTGTTGACGAGCAGATGTACGAGAGCCTGAAGGCCGGCATTGCGTGTCTGCGGTCGGCCGGGCTTTCGTTCCTTGGCTGGGTGGAGCAGGTGATTCGTCAAATCCTGGTGCTGCGCGCCGAGCCGACCCGAACCAAGAGCGGCAGTCGGTCGCACTTTCCAGGTCTCGTGCATATGTCGCTACCGGAGGGCGCGCACGTCGTAGCAGAGAACTTGATGCACGAAGCGAGCCACCAGTACTACCACTTGCTCCTACGGATCGGTCCAATCCACACCGGCGAGGACACTGCACTCTACTATTCACCAGCGGTCGGTCGCCCAAGACCACTTGACAGGCTAGTGTTGGCTTTCCACGCCTTCGGTAACGTGGCTCTGCTCTACCACCGCCTCCTTGAGATCGGTTTTGCGACCAGAGAATCTCGCTCCCAGCTCGATCGCTTGGGGCTTCAGCTGGAGCAGCTGCGCGCGCCAATGGTCGGCAATCCGGCACTCACCCTGATGGGTAGCGAATTCATCAGACCACTCAACGTTGCGTTGGTAGGGCGAGGCATCATTTCGGAAGTGAAACTGTGAACATCGACCTTGCGGAAGCGGTCGCAGGTCGCAACCCAAAAGCATACGCCGAAGCACATGGCCAGTTTGTCTCCCATCAGCTAGACCGATTCGCGGCGCTGACGGCCTCCCTCCACGCCGCCGATCGACCATCATTCGAGCAACTAACTGAAGCGGTTGCCGTGGCAAACCCGCTTGATGTGGAGCGAGTGGTCACTGCGCCGGTGGTAACACGGCGGTTGCGAACGACTGCTTGGAAGAATCCGGTGCGCTTCGCCGATGACGTGGCAACGTTTCTACTCACTGAGCGCGCAAGCCGTGGTGAGGCACACGTCGATAGTGAGAAGTGGACCGCGCTCGGCGATACGCTCGTGCACCCGGATGGTTCGTTGACAACCCCCATCTCAGTGCCTGGACTTCGGGCTGTCGACATTGCTAGCCCGCAAGCCCTCGCAATGAATGCCGAAACTTCCTTGTGTGAGGAACAGAGCAGACCCTCTCCAGCAGAGGACACCGTACGGTTGGTCGGGAGTAGGCTTAAGACTGCGGTCGCTCGAATGGAAGAAATTTCGCCAGCACTGCGTAACTTAGTCTCGACGTGTGTGCTCAGTCTTGTGGTCAGCGAAGACCCGGCCCTGCAATTCAGTTCCAGTTCGCACGGCTTGTTCGTCGGCCGTGTTGCCCTTGCTGCCCGCGCCTGGGAGAGTGCCCCGCTGACGTCTTTCGTCGATGCCTTGGTGCACGAGTCAATCCACTGCATGCTGCTGATGCTCGACCGCCAGAGCCCGTTACTTATTGACGACCTAAAGGCCGATGCCCTTCCGCCGGTGATCTCGCCATGGACTGGTACACCGCTGACTGTTCCGGCATATGTGCACGCCATCATGGTGTGGTTCGGACTTGCCCACTTCTGGCGGGACGCCCATGAGACATCGGCGTTCCCAACGGAAGAGTCAACAGCCATGCTGCGGCGAGCGTTGCGCGGCTTCGAGAATTGCGACGTGGTCGCGAGGATGCTGCCTGAGGCCTATCCGATCTTGCCCGACCGCACGGTGCACAGCCTGACGGTGATGCAGAGCCAGGTCCGCGACCTCATGAGCTCGGCGTTGCGTTGATTACGAGTTGTTCGACAAGCATCGCCGCCTGCTGTGGAAACGCGGCATCAAGCCGATGATCGCCCGACGCGGCGTCGCCCACGGCTCCGGACTCGGCAAGCTCCGCTGGGTCGTAGAGCGCGCCTTGTGGACCGACAGCGCCACCTCCGACATCACTGCCGTCAGTACCGCACCGCAGCCCGCACACCCGAACACCGCCAAGCCGTCCCCACCCGCAGTCGAATCCCTGCATCCCACCAAGCCAGCGACCAAGAGGCAACGGCTTTTCAGCCATCGCTGACATCGCCGGGGATGGCGGAGGGTAGTCCTCAGCGTCCGCCACCGACGGCCCCCTCGGGAAGCCGGAAGCCGCGCGATCACGATGGTGACTCGGCTACGACAGACTGACCCGCCAGAAGTTGCACCTCAAGATCGGCGATGCGCTTCTCGGCGAAGCGTAGGTTGGAGCGGGCTCCTTCGAGGCGCTCCTGCAAGGCTCGGTGCTCTCGGGTCACTTGCTGGACACGGTGCTTGAGGGTGGTGTTCTCGGTGACGAGCGACTGGATGGACTCGCCGGGGACCATCTGGTCGAAGTCACGAAGCTGCCCCATCAACTCACCGATCCGATGGCGCTGAATCAGGATCTCCTGCTGGGTGCGGCCGAGGGCGGCCTCGGCGTTCAGCGCTCGCTCGCGCCAGGTTGCCTCGATCTGATCGTGCTGCTGACCGATCAGTCGGTCGCGGCGGCTGCGGCTGTCGGCGACAGCGTTCTGGACCAGGGCGCGGGCGTCGGGGTTCTCATAGAGGAACGTGGCGGAGACTGCGGCGCGCTGGGCGATGCCGCGGACGGTGAGCCGGCCCCGCTCGCGTTGGAGCTGAGCGATCGCGGCCGTGACGTGGGCGAGCTTATCGTCGGTCTGCCGACGTCGGGCTGCGATGGCGGCCGCAGTGTTCTCGGGCCTGTGGGGCTCGTAAAGTCATCGCTGCAGGTGGAAGGCCGTGTCCAGGGCTGGTCGGTGGTGACTGGGATGCTGCGCGGATGATCGTGTCTCTG